>JBFHVA010000196.1:0-6707 GCA_041589735.1 Gammaproteobacteria bacterium
GCCGGCAGCGAGTTTGGCCAGGCGTTGACCACCTGGTCGCGCAGCGGTGAGGCGTGATTCGGAGCGACGGTCCAGGGCATGTCCGGAAACATTACCCCGTCCTGATCAATATCGGAATCCACGTCCGGCATCCCAACGTAGACGTGGGAAGTGGCGTAAACCGGAACATCCTCAGCGTGGTAAAACCTGAGCAGGGGTCGGATCTGTCGGGCCTGCACCGGGAAGGCGGCCATAAACAGAAAATCCAGATCCTGGCGGCGGCGGGGCTCGAATTCGACCTGCTCCCCAATGATTCGGCTGAGCGATCGTCTGCGCTCCTCGCTGGCGTCGATTTTCAGCAGCGCCGATATAGGCGCAGAAAAATTGGCCGCGTCACTCGTGAAGCGGCGAACATCCAGGACCACGCCTCCGATGCGCTCCCATTCGGCGACGAACGCATCGGCAACGCGGCTGCCCCAGTCTCCCTCGGGCGCTATTACTGCAGCTTTGGAATGACCATCGAACCAGGCGCGTTTGGCCACCATACGTGCTTCATCCTCCGGTGACAGCGCAAACTGGTAGAGGAGCTCCGGGCGGTCGCGTGCAGGTGGCGGCGCGCTGTGGGTGATAACGCCTCCGGTCGCAAAAGGATCGTCAGCTTCTCTTGGCGCGCGGGCGTCCACGGTGGCGTAGTTCAGGGCCAGCGTTGGCACCGGCAGCGCGTCGGCGGAGGCAATAGCGTCGACCGCCGAGCGTTCCAGCGGGCCGACGATGAACTCGGCACCCGAACCCACCGCCGCCTGGTAAGGCGACCAGACGTCTTCGCTGCGCATGGTGCGGACGGAAACTTCAGGCCGGCGGGGATTATCAGCGTCGTCGTACCAGGCGGCGAGAAACCCGTCGCGGACGGCGGCTGCCGCCGCCGCGAAGGGTCCATCCAGAGGAAGCAGCAGCACCACTTTGGAAGGCGGCGCCGCGCCTGAGCGGGCGAGCTCAATCAACGACGGCACGATCTCGGGGTTGGCTGGGTGTCCCGGATACAGCGCACGCCATTGGCCGATCTCACGCACCAGAGCGTCGGGCTGCATCAGCAGCTCCGACGCGATTACGCCGAGCTCGAGCCAACCGCTCGTGATATCCGGCACGCTGGGCATCGCGGCCTTCAGTTCCGCCGGGAACATGCGTGAAACCGAGCCCCAAAGCCTGCGGCGATTCTCCGTCACCGCCTCCTGATCGGTCAGTGCGCGATCCAGCTGAATGCGTTCGCTCACTGCTGCGAGATACTGTTCGCTCTGGTGAAGCGCTCGGGCGCGAAGCTCGGCTACGCGTAGGCCGATGTCGGCAGGTTCGGCCGACTTGAGCTCCGGCGGTAGCAGGCTGAGCGCATCGAACGGCCGCTGCTCTACAAGAGCGATCTCGGCGCGCATCAGGGTCAGCCGATGGGCGATTTCCGGCGTCAGCTTTTCCGGAAGCTCCTCGTCCAACAGCTTCTTAGCTGCGCCAACGTCGCCTTCTTCCAGGTAAGCGGTGGCTGCTTTGAGCACAAACTGATGGCGTTCGGGCGCTGCCGATCCTCTGGCCAGGCGCAAATATTCAACCGCCGCCTCACGGAACCTTCCCTCCGAGCGCAGGGCCGCGGCGCGTTGTTCCACCGCAGCGCGCTCCGCGGGGTCGAGAGCGCGAGGAATCATTTCGCAGCTCGCAAGAAGCACCGCGAAGCTGAGAACGAGAACAGCTGTATTTCGAAATTTCATCAATAGGTCTGACTATGGCCTGAGCGAGTCACTCCGCGGAATCACACATCGGCACGGTTGGAAAACAGGAAATCCAGATTCTGAGGCAAAGCGTGGTCGCCTTCCACCCACCGCGCCCGTCAATTAAAGCGGCGCATGCCTGATTAAAGTTAGAATGCCGCAATCGTCGCTTCCCGCGTACTTAGCAAGTTTATTTCCCTTTGAAGTAATCCGGCATGTCTAGTTCACCCGGCCGTCTGTTTGTCGTTGCCACTCCCATCGGGAACCTGGACGATATTTCAAGCCGGGCCATCGAAGTGCTTCAGTCCGTGGACATTATCTTGGCCGAAGATACCCGGCACAGCGCCGGCCTCCTGAGTCGTTACGGAATCAGTACCAAGATCACCGCTTTTCACGAGCACAACGAAGCGAAGTTGAATGACGCGATTATTGCCAAACTCGAGAGCGGGCGCGACGCGGCAATCATTAGCGACGCTGGAACCCCACTGATTAGTGATCCGGGATTCAAGCTGGTTCAGTCAGCCCACAAAGGCGGCATTCAGGTGATTCCGATACCGGGGCCCAGCGCCGTGGTTGCGGCATTGAGCGTCTCGGGGTTGCCGACGGATCGCTTTCTTTTCGAAGGCTTCCTGCCGAGCAGGCGTGAAGGGCGCCGGCGGCGTCTGGAAGCGCTCGCTCGCGGGACAGAAACGCTGGTGATTCTTGAAAGTCCGCACCGCGTATTGGCGACGCTTCAGGACATGGTGGAGATTTTCGGCGCAACCCGAATGGGCGCTATTGCCAAGGAGCTCACCAAGGTTTACGAGACCGTCCGTTTGGATACGCTGACGGCGTTGCACGCGTGGCTCGGCGAGCGCGAGGAACGGCAAAAAGGCGAATTCGTCATTGTCGTTTCGGGGGCCGAGCACGCCGATCCTGATCCGGAAGCGCATCGCGAATTACTGCGGGATTTACTCGGGGAGCTGCCGCTGAAAACGGCTGTGCGGCTTGCCGCCAAGATCTCCGGGGCCAGCCGTAATCGATTGTATGCGCTGGCGCTGGAACTGAGCGGCGAGGGAAAACCGGACCCGGGCCGTTAATTCAGCCGGCGCTCGAAGGCTTTCAAGATCTCCGCTTGCAACCGGGCATCAGCCTGCACACACTGGAACCGCGGGAGTTGACCAGGCAGTCGCCGCGCCGTCTTTAGCCCCAGGGCTCAGGCGGGGCGGAGGAAAGTCCGGGCTCCGCAGGGCAGGGTGCCAGGTAACGCCTGGGGGACGTGAGTCCACGGAAAGTGCCACAGAAAATATACCGCCGCGTGCCGCCTTAGTGGCGGCGCCAGGTAAGGGTGAAAAGGTGCGGTAAGAGCGCACCGCGTCCCGCGTAAGCGGGGTGGCAGGGTAAACCCCACCCGGAGCAAGACCAAATAGGGGGACGAGCCGCGCGAAAGCGCGGCGCGGCGCGGCCCGCGCCGGTCCCCGGGTAGGTCGCTGGAGGCGTGCGGTGACGTGCGCCCGAGATGAATGACTGTCCCCGACAGAACCCGGCTTACCGGTCGACTCCCGCTTTCCAGCGCTTCGCGCCGGATAGCGGGATCCACCTATGTAACGATTTCTGGAGCGTCAGGGTTGCGACTCTGTTCCGGCGCTCCTTAGCTTTCACCCCCTCCCTGTCCCTCCCCCGTCAAGCGGGAGGGGACCGTACTCAACCTACTGGGGATAGCCTCCCCCCTTTAGGGGGCGGGGACCATATCCGATCCGCGGAGTTGATCCCTTTGGCGGCCTGACCGCTCGCGGTCTCCGGCCTCCGCGCCTCGGGCCTGGCGTCCTCAACCCACAGCATCCAGCTTTGCGGCGGTCCGGAAGTGAGTGCCAACCCCCGATTGGGGTCGAAATCGTGCCTAAGTTGATAACTTACGTTAACTCCGACTGTTAACCGAATGATTAGGAAAATGTTCTACTGAATCGCTTCTTTCCCGGCTTACCCGTTTCGTCGCCTTTTGCCTCTAAGTGTCTGTCTCAAAAGCAAGAATTCGACATTTTTCCGGTGCATTTTCTTGACATGGATAAACAGCGCTCACCATAATCCCTTTGGTGGGATAAAGTGGTAAAAAATGGATCAATTGGGTCCATGGGGGGGATGGGGTGTTTCGCGGAGAATATCCGCTCAGCCTGGATTCCAAGGGGCGGCTCGCCGTGCCGAGTCGCTACCGGGAACGGCTGTCCGAAAGCTGCGGCGGCAAGCTGGTGGTCACCATCAGTCTGCTGGAGCGGTGTCTCGTCGCCTATCCCTTCCCCGACTGGCAGCGAATCGAGGACGCGCTAAAGGGCCTGCCGGCCCTGGACACTAAAGCCCAGGCGTTAAGCCATCTGCTCATCGGCCATGCCAACGAATGCGATATGGACGGCCACGGCCGCCTGCTGGTGCCGCCGACGCTGCGCGAATTCGCCGGCCTGAACAAGCGAATCAAGATGGTTGGACAGGTGAGCAAGTTCGAGCTTTGGGACGACGATACATGGACCGCACGGCGTGAAGAGCTTCTGAGCCAGGTGGACGCGCTGCAGGCAGACCCGTCGGATGCCCTTCGTGGTCTGGTCTTGTAGCTCGGATGGGGCGGGAGGCCGGATCCCACCAGCCGGTAATGGTTCAAGCGGTAGTGGATGCGTTGCGGCCTTCGGCCGGCGGCGTGTTCATTGACTGCACATTTGGACGGGGCGGCCACGCGCGCGCTCTTCTTTCGGCGCTGGGCCCTACCGGCCGGGTTATTGCCCTGGATCGAGATCCGGCGGCCATTGCCGCTGGTCGCAAGCTGGCGGCGGAAGATGCGCGGCTTGAGTTGGTGCAGGCGCAATTCAGCAGCCTCGAGGAGGTGGCCTCGAGCCACGGGGTGTTGGGAAAAGTGAACGGAGTGCTTTTTGATCTCGGCGTTTCTTCACCGCAGCTCGAAGATGCAGCGCGGGGATTCAGCTTTCAGCAGGATGGCCCGCTGGACATGCGCATGGATCCGGACGGCGGCATAAGCGCGGCAGAGTGGCTCGGACGTGCCGGGGCAGAGGAAATCGCATCGGTGTTATTTCGTTTCGGAGAAGAGAGGCACTCGCGGCGCATTGCGCGCGCCATTTGTGAAGCGCGCCGCAAATCGCCGCTACGCACGACGCGCCAGCTGGCGGAGGTTGTCTTACGCGCGAGCCCGCCGCAGCGCCGTAGAAAGGGTCAATCGGAAAAGCACCCCGCGACGCGGGTTTTTCAAGCGATCCGTATTTATATAAATCGCGAGCTGGAGGAGCTTAAAGCCGGGCTCGAACAGTCGGTCCAAGTCCTAATGCCAGGTGGGAGGCTGGTCGCTGTCAGTTTTCATTCGCTTGAGGACCGAATGGTAAAACGATTCATGCGCGCGCAGTCCAAATCCACATCGGTGGAGGGGCAAGATTCCGGCGGGGCAGGGCCGTTGCTTACGACCATTGGAAAGCCTACGCGTCCCGTTGAGGCCGAGATCAGCGCGAATCCCCGGGCACGCAGCGCGATCATGCGCGTCGCGGAGAAAAGGTATTGAAACAGTCGATGCTTTTTCATGCGCTGCTGGCGTCTTTGTTGCTGTTGTCCGCGGTGGCGCTGGTTTACGTACAACACCGTCACCGCGCGCTGTACGTGGAACTGCAGTCCCTGGAACGCGAGCGCGATTCACTCGACGTGGAGTGGGGCAAGCTTCAGTTGGAGCAAAGCACCTGGGCGACTCACGATCGGATCGAATCTCTTGCGCGCAAGCGCTTGGGACTTCGCGTGCCGCCGATAAGTGAAACAGTGCTGGTTACACCTTGAGAAAAATTTGAAAACGCGAAACGAGAATCCTGTCATCTGGCGCCGCCTGACCGTTGTGGCCATATTGCTGCTGGCTTTTTCAGGTCTGGTCTGGCGCGCCATCGATCTGCAGTTCAATCACAAGGAATTTCTGCAGACCGAAGGCAACGCGCGTTTTCTGCGTGTAATGAAGGTGCCCGCCCACCGTGGAAAGATTCTCGATCGCAACGGTTATCCGCTCGCTATCAGTACTCCGGTCGATTCGGTGTGGGCGAATCCCCACGAGCTTCGTCCCAAGGGTGCGCGGTTCAATCGTCTGGTCAAGTTGCTGGGTATTGACGGCCGTCAGCTGCGGCGCGAGCTCAAGGTTCGCAAAGACCGCGAGTTCGTTTTTCTCAAGCGTCAGCTCGACCCTGCCCTGGCGCAGCGGGTCATGGCGCTCGGAATCGATGGCGTATACCTGCAGCGCGAATATCGCCGCTATTACCCGATGGGCGAAGTTGCGGCCCACGTGGTTGGCTTCACCAACGTCGACGACGCCGGGCAGGAGGGTATCGAGCTGGCATTCGAGGATCTCCTCGGAGGCACCAACGGAAGCAAACGCGTGCTGCGTGATCGCACCGGGCAGACAGTCGCAGACGTAGAACCTATCCGCGCGCCCAAGGCCGGGCGGGACCTGGTACTCAGCATCGACAAGCGCATCCAGTATCTCGCCTACCGGACATTACTCGCGGCGGTAAAGCACAACAAGGCGAGAGCCGGCTCGGCGGTGGTGCTGGATGTGCGAAGCGGGGAAGTGCTGGCGATGGTGAACCAGCCGTCTTACAACCCGAACAATCGCTCCGACCGTATCGGCAGCAGGTTCAGGAACCGGGCGATTACCGACGTCTTCGAGCCTGGATCCACCGCAAAACCGTTTACCATCGCCGCCGCCCTCGGATCTGGAAGCTTTGAGACCGATTCGCTGGTGGACACCGCGCCCGGTTACCTCAAGGTTGGCAAGTATCTGGTCAAGGACAGTCGTAATCACGGAAAGATCGACCTGGGAACGATTGTGCAAAAGTCGAGCAACGTCGGCGCCAGTATGATTGCACTGGCCTTGCCGCCCGAGGAGCTATGGCAGACGTTTTCGCGTTTCGGCTTCGGTGAGGTCAGCGGCGCCGGTTTTCCCGGGGAAGCCGCGGGTGTGCTCAATCA
>JBFHVA010000197.1:0-6652 GCA_041589735.1 Gammaproteobacteria bacterium
GAACCCGTGCTGATGCCGGCGCGCCTGCCCCACGTGCTGCTCAACGGCGCCGCGGGCATTGCCGTGGGCATGGCCACCGACGTGCCGCCGCACAACGCGCGGGAGGTAGCCAGCGCCTGCGTGCGCCTGTTGGAAAATCCTAAGGCCACCCTGGCTCAGCTTTGCAAACACGTGCGCGGCCCGGACTTTCCCACCGAAGCGGAAATCATTACTCCGCCGGAGGACCTTCGGGCTATTTACAAGAGCGGTAACGGCTCGGTACGAATGCGCGCCGTCTACGAGATCGAGGACGGCATGATCGTCGTCACCGCGCTGCCCTACCAGGTGTCCGGCAGTCGGGTGCAAGAGCAAATCGCGCAGCAGATGACGGCGAAGAAGCTGCCGATGGTGGAGTACCTTCGGGATGAGTCGGACCATGAAAATCCGACCCGCTTGGTAATCTTACCGCGCTCCAATCGGGTTGACGTGCATCAGCTCATGTCGCACCTGTTCGCCACCACGGATCTGGAGCGAAGCTATCGCGTCAACATGAACGTGATTGGGCTTAACGGTCGCCCGCAGACGCTGAAGCTGAAAGACCTGCTCACGCAGTGGCTTGAGTTTCGCGTACAGACCGTGCGCAAGCGGCTGAAGTTTCGTCTGGAGAAGGTCGAGTCGCGGCTGCACGTGCTCGAGGGCCTGCTGGTCGCCTTTCTTAACATCGATGAAGTCATCGCCATCATTCGCAAGCAGGACGAGCCGAAGCGGGCGCTGATGAAAAAGTTCAAGCTGTCGGAAATTCAGGCCGAGGCGATTCTAGAGCTCAAGCTCAGGCAGTTGGCCAAGCTCGAGGAGATGCGAATTCGAGGCGAGCAGGACGCGCTTGCGAGCGAGCGGGATACGCTGTCGAAGACGCTGAAAAGCGCGCCCCGGTTAAAAAAGCTGGTGCGCGATGAGCTCATCGCCGACGCCGAAAGCTACGGCGACGACCGCCGCTCTCCCATCGTCTCCAGAACGCCGGCAGAGGCGATGGAGGAAAAGGCGCTGGTGCCAACGGAGCCGGTTTCGGTGGTGCTCTCGGAGCGCGGCTGGGTGCGCGCGGCCAAGGGTCACGACATCGACCCGCGCAAATTGAGCTACAAATCCGGAGACGGCTTCCGCGCCATGGCCCGGGGCCGCAGCAATCAAACCACCGTGGTGATCGACTCCACCGGCCGCACCTACTCTATCGCCACCCACACGCTGCCGTCGGCGCGGGGGCAGGGCGAGCCGCTGTCCAAACGGCTCAAGCCGCCGGATGGGGCCACCTTCGAGGGCGCCATGCTAGGGGAGGCGGACGCGCAATACCTGTTGTCCAGCGACGCCGGCTATGGTTTCGTCGCCGCGCTAGGCGATTTGGTTTCCAAGAACAAGGCGGGGAAAGCGACGCTGTCGGTGCCCAAGGGGGCCAAAGTGCTGACGCCGTCGCCGGTTCACGAGTTCGAATCCGATCGCGTGGCCGCCGCCACCTCCAGCGGCTACCTGCTGCTGGCCCCACTTGCCGAGCTGCCGACGCTGGCCAAGGGCAAAGGTCTCAAGATCATCCAAATCCCTCCGGCCAAGCTCAAATCTCGGGAAGAATGCGTCACCGCCATCGCGGTGGTGCCCGAGGAAGGTTCGCTCACCGTTTACGCCGGCAGGCGCCATCTGACCTTGAAGCCTTCCGACCTGGAGCACTATGCCCTTGGCCGCGGGCGGCGGGGCCGGAAGTTGCCGCGGGGACTTCAGCGCGTGGACGGCCTGGCGGTTTCGCGCGAGAAGAGGATTACTGAAGGCACTTGAGGCAAAAAAAAGGCCGGGATCGCTCCCGGCCGGAATAGGCGATAGAAGGAGGAGATTCCGTCTCCGTGGTTTGGGTATCGGCCAGCTCATGCGAACCTTTAGCCTAAAGCTTGTCAAAGCCGGCGAATCTTTACCCATGACGAGAACGAGGACTCATAAAGGAATTTAAAAATGCTTCGTATCGCACTGTTTTTAATGACAAACATTGCTGTTTTAGTGGTCCTGAGTGTGACCATGTCGCTGCTCGGCTTCGAGCCCTATATGCGCGCTCAGGGGGTGAATCTGGACCTTCAGGCGCTGCTGATCTTCGCCGCCGTGTTCGGTATGGGCGGCGCGCTCATCTCTTTAGCGATATCCAAATGGAGCGCCAAGATGGCCACGCGGGCCCAGGTCATTGAAAAGCCGCGCAGCGAGGCCGAGGCCTGGCTGCTGCACACCGTGGAGCGGTTGGCTAAAGAGGCGGGTATTGGGATGCCGGAGGTGGCGATATTTGACTCGGCGCAGATGAATGCGTTCGCTACCGGGATGTTTAAGAACAGCGCTCTGGTGGCGGTGAGCACGGGCTTGCTCAGAGGCATGAAGCGAGACGAGGTGGAGGCCGTGCTGGCCCACGAGGTGAGCCACGTAGCCAATGGCGACATGGTCACGCTGACGCTGGTCCAGGGTGTGCTGAACACCTTCGTCATCTTTTTATCGCGGATCGTCGGTCACCTGGTCGACCGGGTGGTGTTCAAATCCGAGCGTGGGCACGGACCGGCATTTTTCATCGTCTATCTGTTGGCCCAGGTGGTTCTCGGTGTGCTTGCGAACATAATCGTGATGTGGTTCAGTCGCTGGCGCGAATTTCGCGCCGACGCGGGTGGTGCCGCGCTGTCGGGACACAGGAAGATGATCGCGGCGCTGGAGCGGCTGAAAGGTACCGCAGATGCGCCGGAGTTGCCCGATCAGCTGCGTGCCTTTGGCATCGCCGGCGGTCTCCGTGGCGGTCTCTCCCGCCTATTCATGTCGCATCCGCCATTGGATGAGCGTATTGCCGCGCTGGAGACGTCGCTGCGCGCACAGCGATGAACCTCGAATTGAGCAAACCCCCGGGGTTGGACATTTCGCCGGCAGAACAAAGGAGCCTTTTACAAGGGAGGATTGATGGCGAGCTTCAGCACTAACGAATTCAAATCCGGCCTCAAAGTTCTCGTGGACGGAGATCCTTGTTCGATCACTGAGAACGAGTTCGTCAAGCCGGGAAAGGGCCAGGCGTTCAACCGGGTCAAGTTCCGCAATCTGAAAACCGGCAGGGTGATGGAGCGAACCTTCAGGTCCGGGGATTCCCTGGAAGCGGCGGACGTTCTCGAAGTGCCGCTTCAGTACCTGTACTACGACGGCGAACACTACCACTTCATGAACGAGCAGACCTTCGAACAGTACGTTGCAGATGAAAAGTCGGTCAGCGACGCCAAGAATTGGCTCAAAGAGCAAGATGTTTGCAACATCACCCTCTGGAACGGACAGCCGCTGATGGTTACCCCACCGAACTTTGTCAATCTAACGGTGACTCAGACCGATCCCGGCGTTCGCGGCGACACCGCGAGCGGGGCGAGCAAGCCCGCGACCATGGAAACCGGGGCCGTGATAAAGGTTCCGCTGTTCATTGATGAAGGCGAAGTGCTCAAAATAGATACCCGCACCGGTGAGTACGTTTCGCGGGTGAAGGAATAGCTTCCCGTTTTCGAAAGGACGTGCCGGTGGGCTCAGAGGCGAGCTGGCGGCCTGCGACGACGCTCGAGGTGCTCAAGATGCGCGCGGCGATGGCCGCCGCGGCGCGACGTTTCTTCAACGAGCGCGGCGTAATGGAAGTGGACACCCCGGTGCTGGGCGCCGCGACCGCTTCCGATCTTCATATCGCCAGCCTGCGCACCCGTATTTCGGTGGACGGGCAAAAGGCGTTCTATCTGCAGACCTCCCCGGAGTCCGCCATGAAGCGGCTGCTCGCCGCCGGCAGCGGCCCTGTATTTCAGTTCGCGCGGGCTTTTCGCGACGGCGAAGCCGGGCCCATGCACAACCCCGAATTCCTGTTGCTCGAGTGGTATCGCCCAGGCTTCGACCTGGGCGCTCTCATGGATGAGGTGGCGGCGCTGGTGGCGAGACTGCTGGGATCGGAGATCCCCGTCGAGCGCATGAGTTACCGACAAGCGTTCGTGACTTACGCAGGGATTGACCCGTTTGCTGCGAGCCTCGAGACCATCGCCGAGCTTTGCCGTCGCTCCGGGTTTCGAGAAGCCCTCGAGGACCGCAGCGCCGGGCTCGATCTACTGCTCACGCGTCATGTCCAGCCTGCGCTTTCGCCGGGATGCGTATTTGTTTACCACTTCCCTGCGGACCAGGCGGCGCTGGCCCGGATTCGCCCGGGGGATCCGCCCCTGGCGGAGCGTTTCGAGTTGTTCTTAGACGGGATCGAGCTTGCGAACGGCTATCAGGAGCTTAACGACGCCCGGGAGCAGCGAAGCCGGATTGACGCCGATCGGGCACGCCGGCGCGAGAGAGGCCTGCCCGAGGTGCCGGCAGACACCAGATTGCTCGAAGCGCTCGCGCACGGACTACCCGATTGCGCCGGGGTCGCGCTGGGATTCGATCGCCTGGTGGCGCTCAACGCCGGCATCGAGGACATTCGCCGGGTCATGCCTTTTCCGATTGACCGCGCCTGATTCAACTTGCGGCCTCTTTTTCTTTTAGCGCCCGATGCGGGCAGTTGGCCGGAATCAGTACCGTATCGCGCGCGGCTTCCGGTCCAAGAGTGTCGGGATGGTCCAGGGTGAAGTGAAGACCGCGGCTCTCGCGCCGGGCCATGGCCGAGCGAATGATCAGATCCGCCACCAGGGCGAGGTTGCGCAGCTCAATAAGATCGCCCGTAACGTGAAAGTTACCGTAATACTCGTGGATTTCTCCGAGCAGGAGGTCGACGCGACGCTTGGCCCTTTGCAGACGTTTGCTGCTGCGAACGATACCCACGTAGTCCCACATGAAACGCCTGAGCTCGTCCCAGTTGTGGGAGACGACAACTTCCTCGTCGGAATCCGTCACCTGACTCGCGTCCCACTCGGGAACTTCCGGTGGAGGTTCCTGGGCGGGCAGGGCACTTAGAATTGATTGCGCGGCGAATTTAGAAAATACCAGACACTCCAGCAGAGAGTTGCTGGCCATGCGATTGGCACCGTGCAGACCGGTGCAAGCCACTTCACCAATAGCGTAGAGGCCGGGAACGTCGGTCTGCCCTTTTAGATCCGTGACCACGCCTCCGCAGGTGTAATGGGCGGCGGGCACTACCGGTATGGGCTCTTTGGTGATGTCGAAACCGAATTCCTTGCAGCGCGCATAGATATTGGGGAAGTGCGCACGAACGAATTCCGCCGGGCGGTGCGAAATGTCCAGGTAAACGCAATCGGCGCCGAGCCGCTTCATCTCGTGGTCGATGGCGCGGGCGACGATGTCCCGGGGCGCAAGCTCCGCCCGGCTGTCGAAGCGCTGCATGAAAGGTTCACCGTCAGGCAGCAGCAGCCGTCCCCCCTCGCCGCGCACCGATTCGGAAATAAGAAATGACTTGGCTTGGGGGTGAAACAGACAGGTAGGGTGAAATTGGACGAACTCCATATTGGCTACCCGGCATCCGGCTCGCCAGCCCATGGCGATGCCGTCGCCGGTGGCGACGTCGGGATTGCTGGTGTAGAGGTAGACCTTGCCGGCACCCCCGGTCGCCAAAACCACGTTGCGGGCTTTGAACGTCCGAATTTGGTTGTTTCTCTGGTCCAGCGCATAGATCCCCACACAGCGGGCAGGTCGTGACCTGGATCCGCGAGCGCAGATCAGATCGATGGCCACCAGCCCCTCCAGCAGCTGAATGCCGGAATTCTTGCGCGCCACGTCCAGCAGCGCCTCGGTGACGGCCCGGCCGGTGGCATCTTCCACGTGCAGCACGCGGCGATGGGAATGCCCGCCCTCACGGGTGAGGTGGAAGGCGCTTTGCTCGTCGCTGTCGCGGGTGAATTTGACGCCCTGGGCAGTCAGCCACTCGATGCACCCGGGCCCCTGGGAAACGACTTCGCGAACCACCGCCGGATGACAGAGTCCCGCTCCGGCACGAGTGGTGTCCTCGATGTGGGATTCGAAGCTGTCGCCCTGGCTCAGCACCGCAGAGATCCCGCCCTGGGCGTAGAAGGTATTGCTTTCGGGGAGCAGCGCCTTGGAAATGACCGCGACTTGGCAGCGTTCGGCCAGCCGGAGCGCGACCCCGAGCCCAGCGGCGCCGGCGCCGATGACGACGACGTCGTAGCTGTGTGAACCCGTCGCGCTTTGACTCATTTACTATTTAGGAAACGTACTGTTCAGAAAACTCCGGGAGCGGCCCTCCAAGCTCGCCATTTGCGCCGCGGCGCTGGCTTGACAGGGCCTCCGGCTTCCAGGGTTGGCTTGAATTACACCGCAGTCGGCGGAATCTACACTACAATCCGCGTTTTTGCCCGGTACCGACTCATTTTCGGGCGTATTTTTGCGAACTATCTACACCGGACCTTGTCTACGAGCATTAGGCGGGGGCCGTCATGAGGCAACGGGACGGCCCCAATGGCCGATAAGAATCCAGACAAGGTCCTGGTCCGAAGGGTCCAGCAAGGCGAGAAAGAGGCCTTCGATCTGCTTGTGCTGAAGTATCAGCACAGGCTGATTAAGCTGATCTCGCGATATATACGCGATTCGGCCGAGGTGTACGACGTGGCGCAGGAATCGTTTCTCAAGGCGTACCGTGCCCTGCCCAACTTTCGCGGTGACAGCGCCTTCTATACTTGGCTCTACAGGATCGCCATCA
>JBFHVA010000198.1:0-6651 GCA_041589735.1 Gammaproteobacteria bacterium
AATCGGCTTGTCGGCCTCGCTGTGCATGAAAGGTCCACGGTAAAGATCGAGTAACGCGTCGGCCTGGGCGCAGATCTCCTGCGAGTCCACCGGGTCGGCGGGTCGCCGGGTGAGACTTTCGATGCGCTGACCGACGGCCTCAAAAGCGCGAAGATCGAGCCAGCAGAGTTCAGGATTGAGGCTCAAGCGCCCGTGCTTGAGCAATATGGCACGGTCCTCGCCTAAGAGCTTTCGCAGCCGGTGCAGGTTGGTCGTCAGTGAACGGTGCGCGTAGTCGGCGTCGATGCGCGGCCACAACGCCTCGGCGAGCGCGCTCTCGCGAACGTTGTCACCGCCCATGCCGACGAGACCTTTAAGCAACTCCAGTGGTTTCTGCTGCACCCGCTGGAAAACACTGAGGGGCTTGTCGTCTTTGAGAATTTGAAAGTCTCCGAAACTGGTGATGCGGTAGCGCCATGGCCACTCGCGAACCAGAACCGGGGGCTCATCCGAAACCAGCCCGCGATCGCGCACGAGCTCCCGCACGTATTCCGTTTCGATACCGTGCTCGAGGGCATGCTCGCAGAGCTTTGCCATCACCTTGGGCAGCCACCAGAGGCAGTGCTTGAAGCCGTGCTCGCGGCCCAGTCCCATGGCGTAACGCAACGCGGAGAGACCCGATCGCTCACGTCCGTGCTCGAGAGCCAGGTAGGCATAAGTTGTCAGACACATGAACTCTAAAAGCCGATTGTCGATGTAGCGGGCGGAAGCGCGCACCTTGCGCAGCTCGGAAACTGCCCGGCGTCCATCACCGTTCTCGGCCAGCACCAGTGCCAGCGCGAGCCGGCACAGCACCTCGTAGAACGGACAACCCGACTCGATTGCCAGCCGCAATGCGATCTTCTGCTCGCGATACGCCTTTAGACCGTCGTCGCACAACATCGCGTGCCAGGCGGAGTTATAGTGGTATGTGCACATATCCAGGCGACGCGCATTCTCCGCGTAAGTGTGCATCTCTCCAAGCAGCGTCTCTGCCGTCTCCAGGTCGCCGGCGCCGAGGGCGCTAGCGGCCCCGTTGCTTAGGAGGTGAAAGCTCCAGTGGTGCACGCCGCTCTGCCGACCGATCTCAATGCCGTCGTAGACCGCCTTGAGACAGTTTTCGTAGTCTGCGGTCTGCATGTAATACATGGATTCCACATCCTTGAGCACTGCGAGTGTGATGGCCGGAACCCGGGGCGTGTCACAGAGTCTTCGAAGATGTTCCATCAGAGCCTTGGCCCTGGAGAACTGGCCGGTGTAACTGAGGTTGATGGCCACCAGCAGCAGCGCCGAAAGGCGGGCAAAGGTGTCGGAAATATTTTCCGCCTCGTTGGTTGCTTGCTCGGCCCAGTGGGTGATGTCTTGCCGGTGCGGCTGGCGGAACACCAGCGCCATGAACATATTGACGTAAAGCCGGGCGCGAACATCGGGCCACGGAATCTCCTTGGTGTGCTCAAGTATTCCATCCACGATGGGGATCCATCGATCCAGTAGCGATAAGTCATCGCGTTCGTGAAGCACCGCCTCTATGACTCCGGAACAAGTCATCAATCGCGCCTTGAGATCGTCAACTTCGGGAGCTTCGAGCAGGCTGAAGGCGCGCTCGAACGCAATTCGGGCTTCACGCGGGCTGGACTGAAAAAAGCAGGCGCCCCGCCAGTAATGGAACCAAGGATCGCGATCGCTGAGCTCTTCCGGCACCTCGTCCAGCCAGCGTTCCAGGGTTTCCGCGCGTCCGAGCCTCAGCATTTCTTCGGCATGGCTCAAAACCAGCGGCAGGAAAGCTTCGTAGTCGTTGCCGTCCCTGAGCACCGTGGCCGCCAGATCAAAGGCATTCTCCGCCTCCAGCAGCTGGGCCGCGCGGCGCCTGAGCTCGCGGCGTTCCTCTTTGCTCATGCGCTTTTCGGCGCGCGCAAGGAGAAATTCACGCATCAGGGGGTGATACATATACACCGGCCCACCCGCGCCTGCCTTCAGAGCGACAAAATAGTGTTCCCTGTGCAGGCGTTCGAGAATGGATCCGGCGTCTGTGGATTCGGTGAGCTTCTCCGCCGTGGAGACGTTCATTTCCGGCAACACTGCGGTGCGCAGCAGGATCTTCTGTGTTTCCTCGTTGAAGTTACTGAACACCTCGCCCGCGAGGTAATCGAATACAAGTTGCGGCGCGGAAAGAGAAGGCATGCGTTCCAGAAAGCCCTCGTTCTGCGCCTGGTCGAGCAGCAGCACCAGACCTGCGGCCCAGCCTTCGGTCTTTTCGTAAAGCTGTTTCGATACCGACTTGGCCAGCTCCGGATGCCAGCGGGCGATAATGGCGTCGGATTCCCGCCGCTTGAGCTGCAGATCGCTCCAGCCGATGAGTTCTACCTGCCTTGCTGCGCGCAGCTTGACCATGGACGCGGGTGGGTCGCTGCGACTGATGACGACGATGGAGTTTTCGGCGGGAATTTCCGCCACAGCGTGGACCAGGACCGCGTGGAACTGAGATTGCGCTGAAACCTCGTGGTAGTTGTCAAGAACTAATACGAAAGGTGGGCTCAGCTCGTTGTAAAGCGCACTGAAGAATCGACGGCAGAATGCCGCGAGATCGCCGTGATATTCCCGGGTGAACAGCGGCAGCGCCGCGTTCTCTTCCGTACCCCTGCCGGAAGCAATCGCCATGTGATAGAAGAAGGTGGCAACGTCTGAATCTTCCTTGTCCAGCTGGTACCAGCACGACGCAACCTTTTTTGCATCCAGGTAGCTGGAAACCAGGGTGGTTTTACCGCTGCCCGGAGGACCGCTTACCCAAACCACCGGCGCGCGGCGGCGACGATCCAGCAAAGTGAAAAGTCGTTCTCGCGCGATGACGCCGGGCGGCGTGGGTCGCGTGGTCTTGGAAAGGGAAACGGGACGTTTCATGGTGCCCCCTCCAGCGTTGTTTTTGTGAGTTACATGATATTCCTTCGTTGACGCCGGAACAGGGTTTTCAATCGAATGTAAGCAATGTGTAACTGGGGCCGGGGACGCCGACCCGCGGCGAGGAAAATAATCGATTTTTCATGGTCTTACGCTGCCAATCCCGGCACCGGAGGCGGCACCTTGGCGCTTCTACCGGGTTATCCTTTTAGCGCGTCCGAGACGTCGACGAACGGAGATTGAAAATTTTCAGATTTCGACTGAAATGTACTCGTATGCTTTGAGACCAACGCAGAACTGCGGACAAGCCGCGGCGTAGGAAAGAGAAGCACAATTGAAATCTTGACCCCTCTTGGTCGAGTCGGCGGCTGCGGTCTCGAGCCGCGCGCGACTCGAATCCGGGTTTTTGGTTACAGAGAAAGGAAATCAAACGGTTGCCAAAAATAGAAATCTACAGCTCCAAGTTTTGCCCCTTCTGCTGGGGGGCGAACCGATTGCTGAAAGCCAAGGGCGCCGAGTTCACGGTTTACTCCGTCGACGGAGATCTCCAGAAACGAAAAGAAATGATGGCACGCGGCGGTGGGCACACGGTTCCGCAGATTTTCATTGACGACCGGCCAGTGGGCGGGCTCGACGAACTCACGGCTCTCGACATGGACGACGAGTTAGACTCGCTGCTGGGACTCGGGCATCAGCCCTCCACTTGAATACGAGAGCGCCCCACGCATGCCGGAAGAATTTCCATCCTCACAGCGCCTGGACAAATGGCTGTGGGCGGCGCGGTTTTTTAAAACCCGTAACACGGCCGCCACAGCGATTTCCGGGGGCAAGGTTCAGTGCGACGACGAGCGGGTGAAACCGGCCCGGCGTATTCGCCCGGGGGCCCGGCTCAACATCCGCCGCGGCCCAATGGTGTGGGAGGTGGTGGTGGTCGCGCTCTCGAATCATAGGCGACCGGCCAAAGAGGCGGCACTGCTGTATACCGAGACTGAAGCCAGCGTCGCCACGCGGGAGGCTGAAGCTGCGCGTCGCAAGCAGCGCTCCGAGCAGCGCCAACGAGGCCTCGGACGACCAACCAAACGCGATCGAAGGCAGCTCCAGCGTTTGAAGGAAGGTCTTTGAAGGCCTCGAGTTAAGAGGCGCAAAGTCCAAGCGCGGATCGTTGGTAGCGGCAGGAACGTATTCGTTACCGGCCCCGGTCCCGCTACTCTTTATGCTTTTTTGCTATTGGTAGCGTTTGTGATCCCGCCGCCGTCTGCCGGCGCGCTGTACTACCACTCCCCGGACTGCGGAGAGCCCGCTTTGCGGTCGGATAATCTCAAGGCCGTCGCCCAACGCCTCAAGCCAGAGGTCATCGCCGTCCATGCGCAAGCGCCGGAGCACGAAAGTGCCCTCGTGCTCGGCCAGGACGAAGGTGCCATCGCCCGCGACAGCCGTCGGGTCGACGATAATCACACAGCCCGGCGGAAATTCGGGCGCCATGCTGTCGTCGGTGACGCGCAGCGCGTAGGGCTCGGCTTCGACACAGGTGCGCGGTTCCATTGGATGAAGACCATCGCCTTGAGATTGGGCACGAGTATAACGCCGGACCCGGAGAGCCGGCCGAGCTTGATCCGCCGCCCCATGGGGGGGTATAAACCAAACGGTCGTTTGTTTTTTTAAAGTCAGTCATGGGTAAAAGCGCAGAGGCCCGCGCGCCTCGCCAGGACAACCGGCGCCTGGACATACTCGACGCCGCCGCGCGGCTGTTCGCCCGGCAGGGCTACCACGCGACTTCTATCCGCGACATCGCCGCCGCGGCAGAGATGCTTCCGGGTTCCGTCTACTACCATTTCGCGTCCAAGGAAGCGCTGCTGCTCGCGGTATATGCCGAGGGCGTTGCGCGCATCGCTGCTCACGTGGACGCCGCGGTGGCAAATAAACGTGCTCCCCGCGCGCGGCTTCAAGCAGCCTGCGCCGCGCATCTGGAAATGCTGCTGGATCGCAGCGACTACGCCCAGGTGGTCGTCCGAGTGTTGCCCCTGGACGCTGAATCCATCGCCCCTTCGCTGATTGCGCTCAGGGAAGACTACGAGCGCCGCTTCCGCGATCTTATCGCCGCCCTGCCGCTTTCCCCCCGCACTGACCGGCATATGTTGCGCCTCGCTCTGCTGGGCGCGCTCAACGGCGCCAAGGTTTGGTACCGGACCGGGCGGCAAACGCCGGCCTCCATAGCCCGCAGTTTCCTGCAGGCAATAGTTCCCGCTGCCTGATGATGATCAACTCCGCGCAACGTCCGTATCGCGTGCTGGTAGCCAAGATTGGACTCGATGGCCATGACCGCGGAAGCCGAATTGTCGCCGCTTACCTGCGCGACGCGGGTATGGAAGTGATCTACACCCCGCCCTGGCAGGAAGTTCAAACACTGGTGAGGCTGGCCACCGACGAAGACGTGGACGTCATTGGCATCAGCTCGCTGGCGACGGATCACCTGCTTGTTCCAAAGCTGCTGGAAGCGCTGCGCGCCGCCGACCTCGGGGACGTTGCGGTCGTGGTTGGCGGGATCGTGCCTGACGAGGATGAGCGAGCGCTGACCGAGGCCGGAGTACGCAGGATTTTTCATCCGGGCTCATCGCGAGATGACATTGTCGACACGATCGCCGCGCTCGCAGCAGAAGCGCGAATCAAACGCCAATCGGAGCAGCTTTAGCCGCTTCCCTGAGGAGACGCCATCCATGAGCCGCCAACCCGCACAGCTGCCCTTGCCGGGATTCGATCAGGCCCGCGCCGAGTGGCGCCGCGCTTACAGAGAGCAGTTGCCCCAAGAGCGACGCGTATTTAACCGATCCGGCATTGAAATTGCGCCGCTCTACACGCCGGAACATTTCAGCGGCGAGCGATACATGGAGGACCTCGGGTTTCCGGGACACGGTCCCATGACCCGGGGAATTTATCCGAGCATGCATCGCGGCCGCGCCTGGAGCCAGCGCCAGCTCATCGGCTTCGGCGTGCCCGATGATTACAACCGCAGGCTCAAGCGCATTCTTGCCTCGGGCGGAACCGCAGTGAGTCTCATTCCCTGCAACTCCGTTTACCGCGGACTCGACGCCGACCAGGTGGACCCGTTGTTGCTCGGCACCTGCGGCGCAGTTGTCAACTCCGTGGACGACATGGATGCGTGCTTCGCTGATGTCGAAATCGACGAACTGTCCACGGCCATGAACGATCCATTGCCCTTTACTCTCCTGGCCCTGCTTCTGGCGGTGGCAAAGCGGCGGGGCATACCGTGGACCAAGGTGACCGGGACCTCCAACCAGAGCGATTACATTTCACACTTTGTCGCCAATCACATGTTCTTTCGTATTGCGCTGCCCGGCTCGCGGCGGATCCTCGTGGACCACATCGAGTTTGCCAACCGGCAGGTGCCCGGCTGGAACCCGGTATCGGTCGTCGGCCAGCACATGCAGCAGGCGGGCGCGACCCCGGCGGAGGCCATGGCGTTCACGCTCTGTACCGCGATCCAGTACGCCGAGGACTGCATCGCCCGGGGAATGGACCCGGACGCGTTTCTGCCCCGGTTCACCTTTTTCTTTGACATCTCCATTAGTTTTTTTGAAGAGATCGCCAAGTTCCGCGCCGCTCGTCGGATCTGGGCGCGCATCGTGCGCGAACGGTTCGGCGCCAGGAACCCGCGCGCCGCCCGCTTCAAGTTTCATGCGCAGACCTCGGGGGTCGACCTCACCCGACAGCAGCCGCTCA
>JBFHVA010000199.1:0-6647 GCA_041589735.1 Gammaproteobacteria bacterium
CGAGTGCCCGGACATAATGGACAGCGCGCCTCCGAAGAACTGCAGCACCGCGTTTCTCCAAGGCATGCGTCCGGAGTGATAGGCGAGTCGCTCCATGACGTGCACCACGCCCACCTGTCGCGAACCCACCGAGGCACGCTGGAATATGACCCCGATCAGCAGCCCGCCCGCGACGGGCAGTCCAAGTCGGTAAGGCCAAGAAAGCCATTCGAAGGCTTCCGGACCCACTACCGGCGTCAGCATGAGCTGCGCGCTCTCTGTAAGCCAGCGAAACGCGATAATGACTCCGCCGGTCACCAAACCGCTGACCAGGCCGACCAGCGCCAGCGGGAACAGCGCCTCCGCGTGGGCAAGATGATCCCTCAATCTTTGTAACGGCTGCACGAGTCAGGGCTAAGGCCTGGTCAGTAATCGCATCGCCTGCCCCGCCGGTCAGTGCAGTGGAGTAAGCGCGCACGCGCCTGGGGGTGGTGGATCGGGCGCTTTGATGAACTTCATCCGAAACATGGACTCTGTGTAAGCGCCTTCGCTTGTTATATCTGGACGCGAATACGATTATATCCAACTCGTCATCTCACCGCGTGCGAGACGCGCGGCATGCGAGCTCGTAATCGGGGCCCTTTACCAAGCTCTGCTAAGATTCCCAACTTCAGTGACACAACAAACCGGAAGTCAATGAACATGATCCGCGTGGGCATTGTAGGCGGCACGGGTTACACCGGTGCCGAGCTGCTGCGCCTTCTTTCCAGCCACCGTCAGGCGAGCGTGGTTGCGGTCACCTCCCGGGGAGAAGCCGGTCGCCCGGTGGCCGACATGTTCCCCGGCCTTCGCGGTCGCGTCGACCTGGCCTATACAGAGCCTGACTCAAAGACTCTTTCCGAATGTGACCTGGCGTTTTATGCCACGCCCAACGGAACCGCCATGGAGACGGTGCCGCAACTCATCGATGCAGGGGTTCGTGTCATCGACCTGGCCGCCGACTTCAGGCTGCGGGATAAGAATGTTTGGGCAACGTGGTACGGCATGGAGCACCGTTGCCCCGAGCTGCTTGAGCAAGCCGTCTACGGTTTGCCGGAAGTCAATCGGGAGCGCATCCGCTCGGCCCGGCTGGTTGCCAACCCCGGCTGCTACCCGACGGCGGTTCTGCTCGGCTTTCTGCCACTGCTGGAAGCCGGGCTGGTGGACACGGACAGACTGATCGCCGACGCCAAATCCGGGGTCAGCGGCGCCGGCCGCAAGGTTGCGTTGAATACACTTTTTTGTGAGGCCGGTGACAACTTCAAAGCCTATGGCGTGCCGGGGCACCGCCATCTGCCGGAGATTGCCCAGGGACTCGAGGCGGCGGCGGGCAAGCCGGTGGGCCTGACCTTCGTCCCGCATCTGACCCCCATGATCCGCGGAATTCACGCTACGCTATATGCACAGCTCGTTACCGGCGAAAGCGACCTGCAGGCCATATTCGAAAAGCGTTTTTCCGACGAGCCGTTCGTCGACGTGATGCCGCCAGGAAGTCACCCGGACACGGCCTCGGTGCGGGGAAACAACATGCTGCGCATTGCGTGCCATCGACCCGGAAATGGCAACACGGTCGTGGTTCTAGTGGTGGAGGACAATTTGGTTAAGGGGGCGAGCGGACAAGCGATCCAGAACATGAACATCATGTTCGGCTTCGATGAGCGCGAGGGGCTGGGCGCCGCCGCTCTGAGCCCCTGAAGCCGCGGCCCGGAAGGTCTAAAGTTTGCACATGGGGAAACCGGTAATTTAAGCGATGAAACCCAGTTTCATCATCCAGAAAAGACAGCCATGGCGTCGGGCGATAGCCATGCTCGCGGCGGGCATTGCCATTGGCGCAGGGGGTTACTACCTCAGCGAACGCGAGCACGAGACCCGAGACCAGCAGGTGACCCGACTGCAGATGGAGCAAAAATCCCTGCTACGGGACAACCAGCAGCTGAGCGAGGAAAACGACGACTTGAAGGCCCGAGTTGCGATACTTGAGCGCAGCAAACAGATTGACAGCAAGGCCTACGCTGACCTGGACGCCTATCTGAAACAGCTTCAGGGGGAAATCCTGGAGCTTCGGGAAGAGGTTGCTTTTTACCGGGGTATCGTTTCCAGCAACGAGACCAAGGGGGTATTAATCCATACGTTCATCGTGGAGCGGGAGGGTACTACCGATGCGTATAGATACTCCCTGGTGCTGACCAGGAATATGCGCAATGACCGGCTTGTTTCGGGGACTGTGAACCTGTCCGTCTCCGGGGAGATGCACGGCGACCTAAAGCAGCTATCCTTAAAGGAGGTCTCCGATTCGGACGGCTCGGCGCTGAAGTTCCGGTTCAAACATTTTCAGCGTCTCGAGGGCAGAATGACCCTGCCGAAGGGCTTCGTCCCCCACCGCGTTGTCGTCAACGTGCAAACCCGGGGGGGGCGCCGAACGGATGTGGAGAAGGCTTTCGACTGGTCGCGCGCCGTGGGGTAAGGAATGCTGGAGATGTTTGGAAAACGCAAGAAGATTAAAGCCTCGAAGATCGACTCGCTCATTGGTCGGCAAACGGAAATCTTCGGCGACCTTCGGTTTTCGGGCTGGCTGCACGTGGACGGTACCGTTAAAGGTAACGTGGTCGCAGACGACGACTCATCGTCTGTGTTGACCCTGAGTGAGCATGGCACTATTGAGGGCGAAGTGCGTGTGCCCAACGTAGTGCTTAATGGCGTCGTCATCGGCGACGTGCATGCAAACGCCCAGATCGAGCTCGCCGCCAACGCGCAGATCACCGGCAACGTCTACTACCAGCTCATCGAGATGGCAATGGGCGCCGAGGTGAACGGCAATCTGGTGCACCGCGGCGATCTGCCGGAAGATGAGCCGCTCAGACTGGAGCAGGGTCCGACCCTGAAAATGGCCCAGGAGACCTGAACTCAAGGGCTTGCACCGCGGTCAGACCGGCATCATCTGTATAATATGGGCCTTCAGGACGAAGCCCTAGAACTTACCGGAGCCCTAATGACCGACTCGAGCACCCAAATGCCGGGCGCTATCCAGCTGACCTCCAGCGCCGCCCATAAAGTCCAGGAACTGGTCCTAAAGCAGGGCCGGGACGCTGCCTTGCTGCGGGTCTATATCCAGGGCGGCGGGTGCTCGGGCTTTCAGTACGGCTTTACCTTCGAGGATTCGGCCCAGGAAGACGACACCGTGGTCGAAAAGGAAGGCGTCAGCCTGGTGGTCGACCCGTTGAGCTTTCAGTACCTGATGGGCGCGGAAGTGGACTACAAGGAAGACCTCCAGGGCGCTCGATTCGTTATCAACAATCCAAACGCTGCCACGACCTGTGGCTGCGGCTCCTCGTTTTCAGTCTGAAACCGGATCGCCTGTATCCTGGAAGGCGCCGGGGCGCCGTTGTCTTCGCTTCGCCTTGGGTCAGAGGTCTCTGCGGTCAGACGCTCGGCAGATTTGTCCGGGTCAGCCGGGGTCGGGTCCTGCGATCGGTATGACCAGGGTTACTTTGGTGCCGCGGGCCGGGATGCTTTCCAGGAATAGCCGGCCGCGGGATTGTCGGGCGAAGCCATAGCTCCGGCTGAGTCCGAATCCCCGGCTTTTGGCCGGCTCTTTGGTGGTCACGAATGGCTCGACCACCCGCCCGAGCAAGGTAGGGTCGATGCCGTTACCCGTATCAGAGACGGCAATTGAGAGATACCGTCCCGGCGACAAGTGCACGCCCTCCGCATCGTCGCCGCCGTCGTAGTCGTATGATGCAGCCGAGATATTGAGCGTCCCACCCACCGGCATCGCCTCACGGGCGTTTTCCACCAGACCGTCAATTGCGCTCCCAAGTGCCGCCGGGTCCACGTAGGCGCGAGGCAGATCCGATTCAGCCATCACCTCGAGCGCAATATCCTCAGGCAGAACTTGCTGCAATCGAAGCTGGAGCTCATCCAGCATCCCTGCCACGTCGACGGCTTCAGGCTGCAGCAAGTGATATCCGGTGCAGGCCAGCAGCCGCTCCATGAGATCCGTCCCCTCCTTGCTCGCAGACAAAGCATCGTTTATGAGGGGTTTGAGCGGCGAATTCTTGGGATGGTCTTCGATTTCGTCTTGCAGAATTCCCAGGGTGGCTATGACGATTCCGAACAGGTTGTTGTATTCGTGACTGACGCGCCTGACCAGTTCACTGATCGCGTCCATGCGCTCGCGGGAAACGAGATCGAGTCCCGCCGCCGACCGTTTGGATTCACTCACCGCCAGACTCTCAACGATGTGATGCGGGAGTCGATAATACCCGGTGGCATGTATTTCGCGACAGACGCGCTGCTCTTAGGCATTTTAATCCTATAGAATGGCCCGGGTTTGGCGAATCCAGACGGGCGTATACCTCACAAGACTGCGAACTATCCATGTCTGCTTCCGCCGTAATCCTAGTAGTTGACGACGACGAGCGCCTGCGCAGAACCGTCTCGAACTATCTGCGCGCGGAAGGTTTCCAGGTCCTCGAATCAGGTAGCGGTGAGCAGATGAGAAAGTGTCTCGCCAGCGAGACCGTTGACCTGATTATTCTCGACCTGATGCTGCCGGACGAGAGCGGTCTCAATCTGGCACGCGATCTGCGCGCCCGCTCCGACGTGGCCATCATCATGCTGACTGGCAAGGTCGAAACGGTGGATAGGATTGTCGGCCTCGAGATTGGGGCCGACGACTACGTTACCAAGCCGTTCGACCACCGAGAGTTGCTGGCCCGGGTGCGGACGGTGCTCAGGCGGGCACCGAAGGCGCGGCGGCAGACCAATACCGTCCCGGTGTCCAGCGTTCGCTTCGAGGGCTGGATTCTGGATCTGGTCACTCAGGAGCTCAATTCCCCCGACGGTCGGGTGGTCCACTTGACCAGCCACCAGTATCAGCTCCTGGCTTCCCTGGTGACCCACGCCGATCGGCCATTGAGCCGGAGCGAAATCTCTAACCTGCTCGCAGGCCGGGACTGGTCACCGCTCAACCGTAGCGTCGACGTCCTGGTGGCGAAGCTGAGAAAAAAAATCGAGAAGGACCCGAAGGCGCCGAAGCTAATCAAAACGGTCCGCGGGGTGGGCTACAAGTTCGCCGCCCGGGTCGAGTTCAGCGGCTAGAGGCTCCCCACGATTACCGTTTTCGTCTGGAACCCGCCACGCTCTCCGATATCAAAAGCCGATCCCAAGCCGCCGGACACACAATCCTGATATTTCGAATATTGCAGTGAACGAGCTGCCGCCCGCTTGCTGGGCGGAGGATAAGGCGCCCTTCCCCTGGCGTTGACAGCGCCCGGGAATTTTTCCCGACGCGAGCTCCCTGATGCCCCTCCGATGCCGGTCCGCGGGGCCCGCGTCGAGGGCAAGTCAACGCGAACCCCACCTGCCTCAGAAGATTTCTTGAAGAGAAATCTTTTCCCACAGGCATTCGGCTGCTACCATCAATCTTGACAAGGAAATACCAAAATCTACCAAAAAAGACTTAATCCACATGTTCGGATACCTTGATAAATGGTATATATTTAAAAGACTTATCGGGCAGAGCAGCGAGGCTTCGAAAAACACGGCCTCAGAATGCCAGGATTTACCAGAAATGACGTGGACTCGGAAAACAGGGTACGTGTCCCCGCAAGTCTTGGGCCTCTCCGCCTCGACAAGCGGTGGCCCGTCAGCTTTGTCCCGCTGGTCTGGCATAGGCAGCTGTTGGTGGATGCTGAGGAAGAGTTTCACGCCTGGCTGCTTTGCCATCTGGAAGATGAATCACAACAACAATTCGAATGGCTCGTTTCTCCCTACGAGCTGCGCGATTACGAAGGTTCCGACCCGGAGAAACTCCACATGGCGGCACTGATTGCTTCCGTTGGCCGACCGAGCAGCTACGGCAAGGGCGGCCTGCGAATTCAGATCCCGGAGCAGATCAGGTCCATGGGTTGGCTCCCCGAACGGAACATGGAAATCGTGGTCATGTCGGACGCCGCCGGCGTATCCGTCTGGCGGCCCGAGGCATTCGAAAAACACACCACGGCGGTGAATCGTCTGTGGACGGGGAGGGGGTCGAGAAATCGACCGGTGGGAGCTCAATTCGCCTGAAGGCGAGCGGGCGGTTTTTCCGCGCGGCTGCCGCAGCGGGAGCGAAGCCTGAGCTTTTGTAGGGTCCCCCTTTAGACGTTTGTGCAGAGCCTGTAGTCGGGCCCCGAGGCCCGATAGGGTCAAGCTCGGGTCGCGCAGGCTGTGAAGGAAAGGAGGCGAGCGAGGGAACGGAAATTTAGCGAAAGGATCTCGGTTAGGGCGCGTGGCCGTCCGGGTACGGATTGCCGGAGCGGATTTTGATGCGCGCGCCATTCTGGATCTGGCGATGGACCGGTCAACGAACCGGCAGGAGGGGCCAAAAATGACAAATGAAGTAACAGCCGTGCACGCCCGGGGCGGCCTAATCGACGGCAAGGCAACCGCGCGACTTGGTCGCGACCTAATGGACGCCGCCTATCGAGATTCCGCCTCCGAGGACCTGTCACCCGTAGAGGAACGGCTCTACGAGACCGTATTCGAGCAGGACTATGGTGTTCTTTGGGCCTACCTCAAACCCACCTGCCCGCCCAAGTTCACCACCGAGCTGGTTTCGGATTTAAGAAAGGGTCAGCGCGAAGTCA
>JBFHVA010000200.1:0-6614 GCA_041589735.1 Gammaproteobacteria bacterium
AAAGATATCGCCGATGACCCCATCGACTACGCCATGGTCAAGTCCATCAACGAAATCGGGCAGGTCATGGGCAAGAAAACCGTGGCGGAGTTCGTGGAAAGCGAAGCGGTGCTGAAAAAATTAAGAGAAATCGGCGTGGATTTCGTCCAGGGTTACGGAATCGGTCGTCCCGCCCGGCTGGCCGAGCGGTTGAACCCACCGCATCGTTCGAAGCAAAATCGAGCTGGTTAAGACTCACCTCCAGAAGGCGCGTTCTCCGGCTGAATACGTGGCCTCCGGGGCACGCGCTCAAACGGTAGAAAGGTTTCAGGGAGCGAAGAATGAAAAGGCTTGTATTGCTCAGGCACGGCGAAAGCACGTGGAACCGCGAAAATCGCTTTACCGGCTGGACCGATGTGGATCTGACCGAAAAAGGTATCGAAGAGGCCAGACAGGCGGGCCGGCAGCTCAAGGACGCGGGTTTCAGCTTCGACGTCGCCTATACCTCCCTGCAGAAGCGGGCTATCCGCACCCTGTGGCTGGTGCTGGACGAGATGGACCTGATGTGGATCCCGGTGCATCGATCATGGCGCCTGAATGAGCGCCACTACGGTGCGCTCCAGGGACTGAACAAGGCAGAGACGGCAGCAAAATTCGGCGACGAGCAGGTTCTCAGGTGGCGTAGAAGCTACGACGAGCCGCCGCCGCCGGTGGATGAGAACGATGAGCGATATCCCGGAGGTGATCCCCGATACCGTGGCCTTGCCAGAAACGAGCTACCTCGCTCCGAGTGCCTCAAGGATACGGTAGCGCGGGTGCTGCCCTACTGGCACGAGATCATCGCGCCGGAGATTCGCGCCGGGCGCCGGGTGCTCATCGCCGCCCACGGCAATTCCTTAAGGGCGCTGGTGAAGTTTCTGGACGGCATTTCAAGTGAGGCCATCGTCGGCCTCAACATTCCTACCGGAATGCCGCTTGTATATGAGCTGGATGAGAATTTGAAGCCTCTGAAAAGCGAGTACCTAGGCGATCCGGAAGCGGTGGCCAAAGCCCAGGCCGCAGTAGCGGCGCAGGGCAGGGCGCGGTAGAAAGCTCTAGGCCTTAGACCGAGAACGGGAGATCCGCTCCCTTGCGCTGAAGCAGTCCCGGGCGGCGCGGGGCCTGTCTAATAATATGAAGCGAGTCATTCGTGGCTAAACTTTAATGCAGCACACGGCACGATCTCTCAGCCCGCAATCTCCAGCCACCGAGTTCGCTACGCAATCCGCAGCCCGTTTTTTACTTTTAGATTCGGCTGGAGCAAAACGATGTCGTCATCGGCGCAGACGGCGCCCAGCACCAGAACCTCAGACTTGATACCCGCAATACGCTTCGGCGGGAAGTTGGTCACCGCCACCACCTGCTGACCGACAAGCTCGTCTTCCCCGTAGTTTTTGGTAATTTGCGCCGAGCTTGTCTTGATTCCCAACTCGCCAAAATCAATGTTCATTACGTAAGCTGGTGCGCGCGCTTTCTTATTGCGGGCGGCCTCGATAATCGTCCCGGTGTGAATTTCAACTTTGGTGAAGTCTTCCCAGCTGAGCGGGGGCTTGGATTCGTTATTCATGGGCTGTTTCGTGTGTGGCGGATGACTCGTTGCGCTGTGAACCTGCTGATCTAAGGAATCGCGGCCAAGGCCGCTCCTACAGCGGGCTTCGGTTTAGTTTGCATCAGGCGTAAACGCATGACGCATCACTGATTACTTACCGGCGTCATAAGCCTTCTTAACTTCCTCGGCGATAATTTTAAGCCCCGCTTCCACTACCGCCTGATCCTGGGAGTAGGTGACCCGAATACATTCAAGGCTGTGACGCCAGTCATCGTCTAAACCGGGGAAGAAGTGGTGACCGGGGATCACCAGCACCCCGCGCTGCTTCAGGCGCTCGTACAGTTCAAGACAGTTGATCGGCAGCCCCTCGAACCAAAGCCATAGGAAAATGGCGCCTTCGGGCTTGTGCAGGTGAAACGGGTAATCCCCCAGCTCTTTGATCAGCAGAGCCACGGCCTGCTCGGCTTTATTCCGGTAAAAAGGGCGGATGATGTCCCGGCTCACCTTGATGATTTCGCCGCTTTCGATCAGGTCAAGCGCCATCATCGGCCCGAATCCGCCGGTGGTGAGATTGAGCACCGCATTAATCCCACTCACCGCCTTGATGACCTCGGGATTTGCAATGATGATTCCGGTGCGAACGCCAGGAAGCCCGAGCTTCGACAAGCTCATGCAGACGATAATATTTTCGTTAAAAAAGGGTGTCGCCTTGCTGAAAATAATGTTGGGAAACGGCGTGCCGTAGGCGCTGTCGATGATCAGCGGCACCTCGTGACGCTCTGCCAGCGAAATGAGACGGGTGATCTCGTCATCGGTCAGCACGTTCCCCGTGGGGTTGGTAGGGCGCGATACGCAGATAGCGCCGGTATGATTACCGACGTGCAGGGCGTCGAAGTCCACGCGGTACTTGAACACGTGGTCCTCGAGATGATCGATGGTGGGCCGAGCCGCGGTGAAGAAACCTTCGGTCAAGCCCTGATCCGCGTAACCGATGTACTCCGGCGCCAGTGGCAGCAGCACGTCCCTGGGCTCTCCGTGTTCGCCTTCGCCGGCGAATAGATTGAACAGCATGAACGACGCTGACTGGCTGCCGTTGGTGAGCGCAATGTTTTCAGGTCCGACCGGCCAGCCGAATTGGCGCTCGAGAAGGGTGGCCAGCGCCCGGGTGAACTGCGGCGTGCCCTGGGGCGGCCCATAGTTGCCCACCATGCGTTCAAAGCAATCGCGGTCGTCGAGAATCGCCCGCATGCGTTGCCGAAACAAAGACTGCACCGCCGGAATTTGACCCGGGTTTCCGCCGCCCAGCATCAGCATCTCTCGGTTCACTGACATCGCGGTACCGAGGTCGTCCATCAGCTGGGTGATGCCGGCGTGACCGCCGAGCTTATTTCCGAACCTGGAAAAACGCATGGGTGATTGTCGCTGCTTTTAAACTGTGGGCATTCTACTTTAAAGGCCTACCTCGACTGCTGGGCCCCAAAGTCGGCCGGGATTCAGTCGTCGAGATGATGCCGGAGGAAACTGCCCAGCTCCTGTAGCGAGCTTCGTCCTTCCGGCACGAAGGGCGAAAACAGCTGAAACACATGGGGCAGACCGCGCCAATTCTTGAGCGTTACATCGACGCCGGACTGTTTCGCCGAGCGTTCCAGACGCAGCGCGTCGTCCAGCAATACCTCCGTGGATCCCACGTGGATGAGCATGGGCGGAAAGCGCGAAAAGTCGCCAAACAGCGGAGACGCTTCCGGCGCCCGCGGATCGGCGCCCTGCAGATAGGCCGCGGCCACCGGGCGCAGCAGCTCGGCCGGAATATACGGATCCGCGCGGCGGTTCGTGGTGGCCGAATCGCCGCTCACGCTCAGGTCAGTCCACGGGGCGAGAGCGGCAACCGCAGCAGGCAGCGGCTGCTGCGATTTGCTCAGGCGCAGAAGCCCCGCCAGCACCAGATTGCCGCCGGCGGAATCCCCCGCCGCGGCAACCTGGGAGGCTCGAAGCGGACCCGAGGTCAGCCAGCGCCAGGCCCGGATCACGTCCTCGAGGGCAGTGGGGTAGGGGTGTTCCGGCGCAAGGCGATAATCGAGACTGAAGATCGCGCAGCCGGTGGACTGGGAAAGCCGCGAGACGAGATGGCGGTAAATGGCCGGACTGCCAATCATAAAGCCGCCGCCATGAACGAAGAACACGGCACGATCTTCGCGTACCCCCGGCGCGAGTACCCATTCCCCGCGGACGCCGGCCTCACATACCGGGCGCACCGTGGTGCCTTTGATGGGCTTGACCAGCCATCTGGCGCACCAAACGCCGCGCCGCCTGACCGCCTCAATGCGCTCGGGTCTCAGCTCCGCTTCGCGCTTGAGGCTCGGTTTAACCACCAAGCGAAGGAGCAGATTAGTGAGTCGAGCCTGCCAGCTTGCCAAAAAGCGCCTCAGGGAAGCTCAGCGCGACCCGCCGATAACCGCGGGGGGCTACGATCCCGCGGGGTAGCCAAGTTCCGCGCTACTGCAGCCACGCGTTGATCAAAAGAATGTCTTCCTGGGAGAGTGTGCCGGCGGCCTGTTTCAGGGTCAGCGTGTCGATGATGTAGTCGTAGCGCGAGGCGGCGAGGTCGCGTTTCGCTGCGAACAAGTCTCGCTCGGCGTCCAGCACGTCCACCGAGGTTCGGGTGCCCACCTGAAAACCCGCCTCGATGGCGGCCTTTGCGGACTCCGTGGACCGAACCGCCTGCTCCAGCGCCCGAACCCGCGAGATTCCGGACATGACCCCAAGATAGGCGTCCCGGGTTTGGCGCTGCACGGCGCGTCTCGCCTCTTCCACCTGGTCCAGCGACCGCTGGTAAAGATGCCGAGCTTCACGGGTTCGGGATACGACCAGTCCACCCTGGTAAATGGGCACGTTGAGCTGCAGACCGATGGCCGACTGCTCGAAGGTGCTTCCCCCGGAAAATCCTCCGCTGGAATCATCGCGACCATAGGATCCGACGATATCCAGGGTGGGGAAATGTCCGGCCGACTGCCGGCGGATCTCGTCTCGGGCCACTTCGGAGGAGAAGCGGCTCGCGGTGAGCCTTAAGTTCTGCGCCAGCGCAATCTGCGTCCAGCGATCGATATTGGCAGGATCCGGCGTCACCAGCGCCAGGCGCTCGCTCAGGATCTCGAGGTCACGATGATATTCGCCGGTAACTTCCCGCAGCGCTTCCCGCGCCACGTCAAGCTGGTTTTCCGCCGCGATGACCTCGGCCCTGGCGAGGTCGAACCCGGCCTGGGCCTCCTCCACGTCGGTGATGGCGATGAGGCCAACCTCAAATCGCTGCCGGCTCTGCCTGAGCTGCTGCTCGAAGGCTTCCAATGCCGATCGGGCGAACGTCAGGGTGTCCTGGGCACGGAGCACGTCGAAGTATCGCTGGGCGCTGCGCAACATGAGTTCCTGCAGGGCGAACCCGTACTCGGCGTCCGCCTGCTCGATGCGGCTGTCCGCCTGGCCGAGCTGAATGAACAGATCTCGGCGGAAAACGGGCTGGGTCAGGTTCAGGCTGTACTCGTTGCTCGAGAAATCGCTCTCGCCGAGGCTCGAAATGGAATTCGATTCCGTTACGTCGAGAAAGTTTTTGGACGCATTGGCGCTCGCGCTGAGGTCGGGCAGCAGCTGCGCTCTTGCCTGGGGCTTGGCTTCCTGGGCGGCGCGGTTGGCGGCGCCCGCCGCCTGGAACACCGGATCGCTGCTGAGCGCCAGCTGATAGACGCCGACCAGATCGATGGCCAGGGCGCTGGGAGCCGAGACGGTGGTCAGCAACACTCCACAGAGGATTGTCGCAAGCCTCGGTCCGGCCGACAGGGAATGGCTTGAAAACATTCTTTTTATCCTTTCGCGTCGCTATGCGAACAGCGCAACGGGAGTTTCGGGATCAAAATACGAATCGTTCCAGCTCCTTTGCGCCTTTGAGCTTCGGGATCACGGTTTCGAACAGGCTTTCCGTGGCCCACTGATCTTCTCCACTTCGCCGGATCAGCAAAGCCTCCATGGCGGGGGCCTCGCCGACAATGACGAACAGGCGTCCACCAATGTTGAGCTGTTGCTGTAAATGGCGCTCTAAAATCGGCACCGAGCCGGTCACCGCAATGACATCGTAGGGCGCGTGCTTTTCCCATCCGTGTACCCCGTCTCCGCGCTCCAGCAGAACGTTGGCGATGCCGTGTTCGCCGAGATTTCGCGCCCCCATATCGGCGAGGGTATCGGAGATCTCCACGCTGATCACTTCTCGCGCCAGGCTCGCCAGTAAGGAGGTCAAGAATCCGCTGCCGGTGCCGATTTCCAGCGCCCTGTCATCGGCAGCGATTCCAAGTGATTGCAGTAAGCGGGCCTCCACCCGCGGCGGCATCATCACCTCGCCGTCATCCAGGGGCACGGCGATATCCGCATAGGCGAGGTTGCGGAAGGGTTGAGGCACGTACTCGTGCCGGGGCGCCTGCTCCAGCAGATCCAGCACCACGTGATCCAGCACCTCCCAGGTGCGGATCTGCTGCTCCACCATGTTGAAGCGGGCTTGTTGAAGGTTCATCGACGCGGGGTCCAAAAGCCCGGGGTCGAGGACTCCGGGTGCTTAAGCCTTTCCTTCGATTCAGCGCTGGGTGCCGGGGTTCAGAGTCTTAACCACGTAATCGCTGGGCAACCCGTCGGCCAGCGCGGCATGCTCGTCTTCATCCTCGGGCTTCAAGACGGCTGGCTGTGCGATTTTCGGCGGCGTCTTGTCGTTCTTCACCGGCTTCAGAATACGCTCGTCGGCGGACTGGCGCTCGGTGATGGGGACCGGCTCGGTGCCTGCTTCTTCCCGGCCGGAGGGATCGGCAAAGCGATTATTGAGCGTCTGCACGTAGCGATTGGCGTCGCTCAAGACCCGCGCCAGGCGCTTGCGGGTGAATCGGTTCCATCCCGCTGGCTGCTTTGAAAATAAAATGTGCCATGGTTTCACGTTCTTTCTAAATGCGTTTACAAGCCACTCATTTTTCGCGCCCAGGCTCTGGTCTCGCTTGAGTCCGGCCAGCACCGATCGGGC
>JBFHVA010000201.1:0-6584 GCA_041589735.1 Gammaproteobacteria bacterium
CAGCCGCCCGCGCGCCTGGGCACAGGTGATCAGCGACTGGATCGCCGGGCTCGCTATGCAAGACTATGTTGCCCGCCGGTTCGGTGCCGATCCGAAGCGAGAGCTGGACATGGCCCGAGCCGCATTGGCCTACCTGCGGCGACAATGTGCACCTTCGTTGACGCGCGGCACCCTGGCGATGACGACTAGCGCAACAGAGAGTGGTGCGCATGTGCGTCTCCGGCTGACGGGCTTCGTCGAACCGAAGATCTTCGTTCGCGCAGGCCGCAGGCTCGAACGGCTGCTGCGTCGATCGGCCGTGTCACTCACACTATGCGTGGACGAGCTCGCGGAAGAGCAGCGGCCGCACCTGGAACGCCTCCTGCGCCGGCTCGCGCGGCACGGAGATCGCGTTTCCCTTAGAATCAAACAAACCCTGCTGCCGGCACTCTCCGTGGACTCGTCGGTATTTCACCTGGTGCTTGAAGATGCCTGAGCATCCGGCCCTCTCACCGGGTTCTCAATTGGGCGCGAGCACCAGCCTACCCGGGCTGACTGATAGCGTGGATCAATTAGACGAAGGCTACATCAAGTTCCACCTGCACTGGGCTGAGGACAAAGCGCCGTCGCGGACCCGGACTCTTATCCGCTGGAGGAACGAACTGTATCGGGCGGGCCTCATCGGCGCGTACCCATCCGGAATCGGCTACGGGAACATTAGCGTGCGCTCGAAGGACGGATTCGTCATCTCGGGCAGCGGGACTGGAACTCGAAAAATAGCCTCCGCCGAGCATTTCACTCGGGTCACCGCTTACTCGATTGAGGACAACATCGTGCATTGCCGCGGACCGGTCAAAGCAAGCTCCGAGTCGCTGACGCACGCTGCCATATACGAGGCGGCGCCGGCCGTCATGGCCATCGTCCATGCCCATCACAAGGGGATCTGGGACTCGCTGCTCGGCAAGGCGCACATGACAGCCCTGGAGGCGCCCTATGGCACTCCCGAGATGGCCTTTGAAATTGCAAGACTATTCAAAGAGACCGACGTCGAAACCCAGAGGTTTTTTCTGATGGCAGGGCACGCGGAAGGCCTCGTCGGTTTCGGCGGCTCGCTTGAAGAGGCTTCGCGTGTTTTACTCGAGTTGTTGCGAGTCTGGAAACGCGCAGAAGACAGCTCCTTAAGAAGCTGATGAAGCGCAAAAAGGAACTCGCTCCGGTTTCCCGAGAGCACGATCGGGCCCTGCTGCTGGCCCGCAACGCCTGTCGCGCCGCTCGGAACGGTGAAAGGGTAAGGGGGTTCAAGAGGGGACATTCAAGGTTCGCAGATCGCTGATTCGCGTTGACCGCCATACCGGTCATTTCGACGGATCAATAACTTACAGACTCCGAATGTTCTTACTTTAAGGAATATCCGGAGGGCCAGGTACGTCGGTGGTTTCGTGCTTCCCGTCCCCAAGAAAATCGTAGAGGCCTGCCGCCGCATGGGCGAGGAGGCGGGCAAAGTCTGGCGCGAGTACGGCGCGCTAGAGTTCGTCGAGTGCATCGCCGAGGATGTGAGGCCCGGCAAGCTCGCCTCCTTTCCCCAGTGTGTTCAGCTCGAGAAAGACGAATCAGCCGTGTTTTCCTGGGTCGTCTTCGAATCGCGGCAAGCGCGCGATCGCATCAACGAGCAGGCAATGAAGGGTCCACGCGTCGCCAATATGGATCCCAAGTCCATGCCCTTCGACGGAAAAAGCATGGTCTGGGGTGGATTCGAGGTTTTGCTCAAGCTATAGGCGTACAATGCGCCATCACCGGAGGGCTACTACGATTAGTAATTGAGGTTGCGGAATCAAAACATCCGGTCCCGCAACTCCGGATTACCGGAAGACAGCACGTTCTGAAGGGAGGAATCATGGCGAATCATAGATTCGGAGACGACGACGACAAGCCGGGCGCGGGCTCGCACAAGAAGCCCGAAGAGGGTGAAGGCGAGAAGACACCAAGCGGCGGCCCGGGGACCGATCCCTCACGCTGGTGGGAGTCCCGCGAGCCAACTACGCCAACGAGGCCGGCGGCCGAGACTCCCAGAAGGGAAGAGCGACCGTCCTGGGAGACCCGAGATGAGATAAGGCGACCGACTTGGGAAACGCCGCAAAAGCCGGCTGAGACGACGACTGAGCGTCCGGCGCCGGCGGCAAAGCCGAAGAAAAAGGCCGCCAAGAAAAGGACCTCGGCTAAGAAGAAACCCGCGAAGAAAAAAGCCAAGGCAAAGACTAAGGCCAAGAAGAAGTCAAAAAAGAAAGCGGTAAGAAAGAAGGCCAAGCGCAAGGCGCCGGCCAGGAAGAAGGCGAAGAAAAAAGCCAAGAAAAAGGCTGCGGCCAGGAAGAAGACCAAGAAGCGCGCGGCAAAAAAGAAAAGAGCTACCAAACGCAAGGCCAAGAAGAAAGCCAAAAAGAAAGCCAAGAAGAAGGCAAAGAGGAAAGCCGCAAAGAAAAAACGGGGTAAGAAAAAGGCCGCAAAGCGCAAGGCAAAGAAGAAAAGCAAGAAAAAGTCAGCCAGAAAGAAGGCCAAGACCAAGCGCAAGACCCGCAGGAAAGCCGGAAAGAAGAAGGCCAGAAGGAAGAAGTAGACAATGTGTCAGAGCCGGGATGTTTTCCGGTACGGAAGATCATTTCGGCTCTGACCTTCCTTTTCTGCCGGAGAGCGTTAAACACCGGGCTGATAGTCGGTCAGACTGATACCCGGCCGCATCCTTTGAGCGGGAGCTCCCGGATGCGAGATTCAAACTCGGCCAGGCGTTGTTCGAGCTCAAGATGAACGCCAGTCGTGAGGTTGAGTTATGAGCACGGTGTTGTGGGCCAACTATCTTGCAGGCGGCGTGGTCACGACAGACGCGTCGGATAAGCACGCGCTATTCAAGCATGCAGATAAGCTGGACTCAGTTTGTCGCGCGAGTGGGCTCCCGCCATTTTCTGAGATCTGCGACTCCACAGACATGCGATTCAACGTTGATGACATCGAGCTCCCCGAGGGCATGCAGTCAACGGACGAGCTGATGGCCCAGAATGGCGTCTGGATGGAAGGGAAGAGTGCGGTGGAAATGCTGGAAAGGCTTCTCGCCGCTATCGAATCAAAGCAAACTCGATTTGGCGCAATCAAAAACAATTACGATGACGTCGTTGCCGAGCTGGAAGAAAGCATCGCGTTTGCCAAAGTTGCCGCAGAGAACGGCGCGAGGTTTAATTTCTCGATTGTAATGTGAGAATGGAAACGGCGCGCATTATCCATTGGCGTTGCAGGTTTCTAAAGATGAGCGCATTCCGCTTCTTTGGCAGGACGATACGGATTGGCTCAAACCTTGCCCGTTGCTGCCGGCCGGTCCTTGGTACGCTGATTTTCGCAGCTGTCTGGCTGGCGTCGTCGCCGGCGGGCGCGTTTCAGATCCTCGACACCGACATCGCTCCCGGCGAGCGGCGCCTACTCTGGCTCGACATCACCGAGTCATTTGCCGCCCTGCCCGTGCGCGCTCCGATTCACGTGGTGCGCGGGGACGGGAACGGCCCGACGCTGTGCCTCTTCGGCGGAGTCCACGGTGACGAGCTTAACGGCATCGAGATCGTACGCCGAGTTACCGACGTGGCCGAGCCGGGTGCGCTGCGGGGCACGCTGGTCGCCGCACCCATCGTCAATGTGCCCGCGTTCAGGCTCGGGTCGCGCTATCTGCCGGATCGTCGCGACCTCAACCGGCATTTCCCGGGCGATCCCTCGGGCTCGAGCGCGGCGCGAATCGCGCACGTGTTTTTCGAGCAGATCGTGCGGCGCTGCTCATACCTTGTGGATTTCCACACCGGCTCCCTCCGGCGCACGAACATTCCCCAGGTGCGCGGTAATGCCGGCGACGAAGCGGTGCGCTCGATGATGCGGGCATTCGGTCTAGTCGGCGTCAACAAGCAAGGCCGTCGAGGAACGTTGCGACATGCGGCGCTGGAGGCAGGCATTCCAGCAGTGCTCTTTGAGGCGGGCCAGCCGAATCTTTTTGACCAGGGCTACGTGGATGCGGGCGTCAACGGCACGCTTCGCCTCATGCAGGCGCTGAGAATGATCGATGAAGCACCGGCCGGCGAATCAGACGCGCCGCTTTACGCCGACACCGTGTGGGTGCGCACCGAGACGGGTGGCATATTGCTGCACACCGTGGAGGCGGGGGCGATGGTCGCTAAGGGCGATTTGCTCGGGACCGTGCACGACCCCATTGAAGGCAGGCGCAGCGAGATCTTCTCTCCGGTCAAGGGACAAATCATCGGACTTGCGCTGGACCAGGTGATGATGCCCGGCTTCAGCGCTTTTCATATCGCCTACAATCCGCGCTGACAGCGTTCGGACCTAAGCGATGCAGGCTGCCGCGTTCAGTTTGCGGAGCCCTTTGTCGCCTTGGCCGTCGCCTCCTTCATCCAGCGAAGCTCGCTGCGGCCGGCAAGGGTCGGGCCCCGCCAGCCGCCGAAGACAATAATGGCGGCGACGCTGATGAAGTGAAGCTCCGGGTAGCGCAGAAGAAACTGGCCCCAGTCTTCGCGCAGCAGGACAGGAAACACGGCCGCGGCCGTCGCAAACGTCCACCAGAGCCTGATAAGCGCGGCGCGCAGGCCGGACTCATCCGCCACTGCGTAAAAGCGATCCACCAGGTAAGTCAGAATTACCAGCGGAAGCAGCGCTACCACGCTGCTCGTATCTAAGTCGAAGTGCGCCATCGCCGAGATCCCGAGCGCCATCGCCACGGCAATGACCGTGAACACGACCGCCAGCCGCGCTGTCCGGGAAAGCGGGTCATCGGCAACCAGCGCCCGACCGCCAAGCCCGACAACGAGCACTGCGCCGGCCATCGCTGCGCCTATCTTCAGATCGACCAGCGTCGCGGCGAGTGCGAGCAGCGTTGGCGTGAAGGTTCCGTAAGTGCGAACACCTACAATCCGGCGTACCACAACCGTCACAAGCGCACCAAGCGGGAGCAACAACAGCAACCCGATAACGCGCCTCGCCTCCCAGGAAAGCCGGGTGAAGTCGAAAATGTCGGCCGCCGGGGTCGGCGCGCCGGTTCCGAAGCCGGCCGGCGCGCGCTCGCGCGCGATGTCAATCCGAGAGACGCTTTCACCCGTGTCGATGGTTTCAATGCGCTCGCCGTTGCGTCGCATCGGCAGGTAATTACTCGGCACTTCACCGATGTGTCCGTACTCGAGGTCGTAGGCGTACCAGCCGTCGCTCAAATGGATCTCGACCCAGACGTGTGTCCGCGCGCTCGGCGTTTCGGTGAGCACGACACCCGCGACCAGACGCGCGGGCAACCCCGCGGCGCGGGCGAGCGTCACCAGGGTGCGCGCGCGTCCCCGCGGACTTCCGCGCGCCGTCCCCAGAACTTCTTCGACCGAGTCCGAATCATCCGGTCCGCCGCGGGCGATGTTCTCATTGACAAACGCGACCACGGACGCGGCGAGACCGGCACGGTCTCTCCCGCTCGCGGCGATCCGTTGGATCGCCGACGTCACCAGGGCGTGCCCGACCGGCAACCTCGGCTCGGATTCGAGATACTGCGGGAGCGCTTCTTCCGGGCTCCTTGCCCGCCTCCAGCCGGTGTGACCGGCAGCGACCTCGTGCACCTGGAAAATACTTGTTACAAGGAATCGCCCCGGCACCGGCGCACGCGCAACCACCACGCGACTGCCGGCGACGCCGGTGCGACGCGGAGCGACCCGCCGCTCCAGACCCGGGTGTTCAACGGTCTGTCCGTAAAGCCGCATCCAGCGCGTGTCTGCCGGCCCCGCGATGGACACCGTCGTGCCATTGTGTTCGGCCAGGACGCCCGTCAGCACGCGGATGGTCCACAGCTGATCGCTTGGCGAAGGCGCCTTGCCTTGGGCGACCAGTACGCGCGAAGTGACGGCCGCAAGGCCACAGACGGCAAGCACGCCTGCGAGCACCAGCATCCGTCTGGAAGGTAATTTCCGACTGACTTTCAAGTTTGTTCCTTGAACAAGCTCCCTACATCTTCCATCCAAAGGTGCCCGGAAGTCGACGCGTGTCCGAAATAAAAGCGAATGTGGACGGGCTACCTACCCTTTTACTTCCGCTCGAGAGGTTACGAAAAGCCGGTTGAGAATAAACTGTGGTTGTTTCATGCTGTTACGCGGCGACGCCGGCATGCGAGCGACTGGCTGATATTGTTGCCAGCCACCGGCGATGACCGCCAGACAGTAATAATCTCCAACCGCCGCGGTGTTTTTGAGCCGATCCTTCAGAATTCCGCGGCCAACCAGGGTTTGCGCGTCCGTCTGACCAGTCGCGCAGGCGAGGAGTCTGGAACAATGATCTCATTCAGCGTGAACGGGAAACCGGTGTCAGTCTCGGCCAAGCCGGACACTCCGCTTTTGTGGGTCGTCCGTGAGCACCTCGGGCTCACCGGCACCAAGTTCGGCTGCGGCGCAGGGTTGTGCGGCGCGTGCACGGTTCACCTCAACGGCCGTCCGGTGAGGGCGTGCCAGACACCGGTCGAGACCGTCGAGGGCGCATCGGTCACCACCATCGAGGGCCTCTCCGCGGATGCCTCTCACCCGGTGCAAAAAGCGTGGATC
>JBFHVA010000202.1:0-6582 GCA_041589735.1 Gammaproteobacteria bacterium
CAGTCAGTTTCGCCGCGCAGTTATGCGACTCGAGCGCGCGCCACCAAGGCTCGAGTTGCGCGGGCGGAAGAAAAGGCACCACGTTCAGGCTCAAGCGGCGAGCATTCTCAAACCAGAGTGCGGTTTTCGCGGCGTTATCGCAGACTGAATCAGCACTCCTGAGAGCCGGCGCGGTACTTCTCAAGCTCGCAGGCATCGCGCTCCACGCGCCGGAATGATTTCCGCTCACCATGAATTCGATCAGCGCAAGTGCGCGGCGGATTTGTTCCGCACGAGTACTATTCAGGCGGGGACTGATGTTAAAAACGTCGCGCGGCATCCCGCGGCCTGAAAGCATCTCCATCACAGGCATGGGCTCAGATGCCAGCTGGAAGAACGCCGCCGCACTCCGCTGCGCAAAGCGCGCACGCGGCGCATTTAGATCCAGAATTGGAAAGAAGTCCGAATTCTCCGGAATGTCGTAGGAGCCGATGAGCGATCCGAGCAGATCAGAGGATCCGAGGTAGAGAGATTCGAGATCGTCCGCGGTATAAATTCCAACACGATTCAGAAGCGGTGCCACACCATGATTGAATCCGTCGAAGTAGGTCGATGGCAATCTGTCCCCCGCGAAGGCGACAATACCGATGTTCGACTGGTTGAGCTGGTAAAGATCGAATACCGGAAATTGTGACTTCAATGCTTTGAGCACTGAGATAACCAGCGGAACGTCATTCTCGTAGACGTGCATCCACTGCACAAAAAGGCCGTCAGGTCGAAGGGCTTGCCGGATTCGCTCGTAGTATTCCCGAGTGAAGAGGCTGGACACGCCGCTAACCCACGGATTGGAGGGCTGAGAAATTATTAGATCGTATTGGTGACCACGGCTGGAAAAGAAGGTTTTGGCGTCTTCCACGTGTATCCGACTGCGACTGTCATCGAACACTTTCGAAACCATTGGCCGAAAATACTCTGCGGCGCGAATGATCCCGGCCTCGATCTCTACGGTATCGAGTCGCTGAAGTCGGGAGGAGTCCAGCACTACGCGTGATGTCATCCCCGTTCCGAGCCCGACGACCGCGGCGGTTTCTATTCGCGGGTGGATTGCGATGGGCAGAGCGCCGATCAGTATTTGGGTAGGCTCATCCGGCGTGTGCCAGTCCTTGTCCCCCATGTGGATTGAACCATCTGACTTTCCGTTAGTCAGCACGGCGACCACGTCCGGCTCCGTGCCCAACACCGACACGGTCGCGGTTTTGCCGTCGTGCTGAAACAATACCCGATGGTCATCCGGCAGCCAGGCGACCCCCGTACGGAACACCCCAGACGATATGCGTCGAGGATCGAGGCCGGCGGCCAGCGCGACCACCACTACCGCGCACGCGCAGACGGCGCCGGCAACGAGCTCCGGCCTGTACCGGCCCCCCTTAAACAGCAGTAACGCCAGGCCCAGGCCGGTGGCGACGTCGATGAGGCCTCCGGCAACAATCAGCGATTTCAGACCAATCGCCGGCATTAGCAGGTGGACCGCGGCAAGCACGCCGATTATCGCGCCGACGGTATTGATGGCATAAACCCTGCCTACACTGCGCTCCCCCTGGCCACCGGCAACCAGAATGTGGGTGATCAGCGGAAGCGTCATCCCAGCGCAGATGGTGGCGGGCAGCATGATCACCAGCGCAATGCCGTGACTTACCAATAGAAATATGTCGTAACCGGCGTCATCACGGGATAAAACTGAAAGCAGCGACGCCATTGCATCGAACGCGTTGCCGTACAAAGGGATGGTAAGAACTGCGAACAACCCCATGGCCAGCTGCACGCGAACGAGCGTTTTAACCGGATCGGCCAGTCGGTCGATGCGCTGACGAATCCACCATCCGCCCAGCGCCAAACCGAGAATAAAGGCGCTCAGCATCAGTTCGAAAGAATGGGTGGTTGCCCCCAACACGAGGGACAACATTCGAATCCAGCCGATTTCGTACATGAAGGACGCAGCGCCGGTCAGCAGCGACGTTGTCAGAAAAATTGCCGCGGGCATTGGAAGCACAATCGATGCGCTCGCCGCACGCGGTTCGATGGCGGAAGCTCGCCACTGCGGCGCAGCCGAGACCAGCCAGGCGACAATGCCCACGGCGGCGCTGATAAGTCCACCGGCGAGCAGCGTTCCCGGTAAACCCACAAACTCAATAAGAATAAAGCCGCTGAGCAAGACGCCCGCAGCACCGCCGAGGCTGTTGGTGAAATAAAGCATTCCAATACTGACGCCGGGGGTATGCTGGAAACGCCGCAGAAATGCCGCGCTCATCAGCGGGAAGGTGACGCCCAGCAGTATCGACTGTGGAAGAAGAAGCGCGATACCAACGCCCCACTTTATCACCTGAACAATCAATGGTGAATCCAGCGTCGGCAGGATTTGGTCAAAGACCCACCCAGTAACTCGTTCGTAAAGGGCGTGAGAAACAATCGCGATCCCACCGATCAGGAACTCGGCGACCGCATAAGCCCGAAGCGAATTTCTCCAGCGCGGCGAATAGCGGCTGGCAATCCACGCGCCGATGGCGAGACCGCCCATAAAGACACAGAGCACAAGAGTCTGGGCATACGCCGCGTGTCCGAGGAACAATTTTAGATAATGCGACCAGATGGACTCGTAGATGAGCCCCGCGAGCCCGGATAGCAGGAAAAGGATGAGCAGCGTCAATCTCACTGGAATAAAGCCCTTTTTCTGGCGCCGCTCATTGCGATTGTCATATGCAAACTTGAAAAACAAATATTGGTGGCCAGAGTGGATGGAATCCAGGCGGCAAACACAATGACCCTTTCGGAGACACATTCGTCTCCGAATCTGCCACCCAGTCCCGGATGGAGTCGGCGCCCCCCCCGCACCGGGTTCAGCTCTTTGCTACAACGAGTTTAGTTCAGGATCCGACCGGGATTTGATCCCCGTCCTGCTGGAGCGCCCTTGGGCGAGAATGGTTATTGGCCGCTGAAAGAATGCGCGCCCGCAAGAGGGCACCTAGGGGCCCGCGAGGCTGGACGCGACGTGCTCGACTCACGCGCCGCGAATTACTAATGAGTATTATTCACGGGGTTCCCGCTCCCGCCTCCGCTCCGCGACGGCGTGACCAGTCCGCGGGAATAACGACATAAGAATCTATGTTCGAAGTCGCTTCAGGCGTTACGAGATCGATCTTCCGAAGGATTCCTTGAAACGCGCTTCGAATTCATCCATCTCGAAGCTGTGGTTCTGGGTGCCGTGCTTGGCGATCTTGATGGCGCCCATGAGGGATGCGATGCGGCCGGTGGTTTCCCAGTCCATGTCGTTCATCAGGCCGTAGAGCAGTCCCGCGCGGTAGGCGTCGCCACAGCCGGTGGGGTCGGCGATTCGTGTGGGCTTTGCCGCCGGGATCTCGATGGTGCCTTTCTTGGTGTGGATTTCGGAGCCGTCGCCGCCCTTGGTAATAATCAGCGCTTCGGTACGGTCCTTCACGTCTTGTTTGCTGTAGCCGGTGCGATCGGAGATGAGTTCCCACTCGTAGTCGTTCACCGTCACCCAGGTGGCTTCTTCGATGAAGTGCTTTAAGTCCTCGCCGTCGAACATGGGCAGGCCCTGGCCGGGATCGAAGATGAACGGAATGTGCTTTTCGGGGAACTGCGCCGCGTGGCGGATCATGCCTTCGCGTCCGTCCGGGGAGACGATACCGATATTGATACCGTCGGTGTCGCTGACGTTGTTCAAGTGGGCGAAGTTCATCGCCCCGGGGTGGAACGCCGTGATCTGGTTGGCATCCAGATCGGTGGTGATGAAGGCCTGTGCGGTGAACTCGGTGTCGATGGTGGTGATGAACTTCTGGTTGATGCCGCGATCTTCCATCCATTTTGCGTAGGGCTCGAAGTCCCTGCCCACGGTGGCCATGGGGTACGCCTCTGCGCCTAAGAGCGCCATGTTGTAGGCGATGTTGCCGGCACAGCCGCCGAACTCCTTGCGCATCTCCGGCACCAGGAAGGAGACGCTCAGCACGTGCACCTTGTCCGGAAGGATGTGGTTTTTAAAGCGGTCGTTGAAGACCATAATGTTGTCGAAAGCGATGGAGCCGCAGATCAGCGCGGACATAAGAGTCTTCCTTCTTTTATCTGCTGGACGTCAGGCGATCACGGCGTCACGGCGTTGAGCCGAATCAGCCGACCTTCTCATCCGGAAGCGCGGAGCGCTTTTGCTGTTTCTTTTTCGCCGGGCGCTTGCCGCCGTCCAACATTCGTTTGAGAAAAGCGCCGGTGTGGGATTTTCCGTTGGCGGCGATCTGTTCCGGCGTTCCGGTGGCAACCACCCTTCCGCCCCCGGCCCCGCCTTCGGGACCGAGATCGATAATCCAGTCGGCGGTCTTGATCACGTCGAGATTGTGTTCGATGACCACCACGCCGTTGCCGTGGTCGCGCAGCCGGTGCAGCACCCGGAGCAACTGCTCGATGTCATGGAAGTGCAGCCCCGTGGTGGGCTCGTCGAGAATATAAAGGGTCTTGCCGGTGTCGCGCTTTGAAAGCTCGCGGGCGAGCTTCACCCGCTGCGCTTCGCCGCCCGACAGCGTGGTCGCTCTCTGGCCCAGCTTGATGTAGGAAAGCCCCACGTCCATCAGTGTCTGCAGCTTGCGCGCCACTGCCGGAACAGGGTCGAAAAAGCTGCGCGCGTCCTCCACGGTCATTTCCAGGACCTCGTGGATGTTCTTGCCCTTGTAGCGGATGTCCAGGGTCTCGCGGTTGTAGCGCTTACCCTTGCATACGTCGCAGGAGACGTAGATGTCGGGGAGAAAATGCATCTCCACCTTGATCACGCCGTCGCCGCTGCAGGCCTCGCAGCGTCCGCCGCGCACGTTGAAGCTGAAGCGCCCCGGGGTGTAGCCGCGGGAGCGCGCTTCCTGGGTGGCGGCGAACAGCTCGCGGATGGGCGTGAACAATCCGGTGTAGGTGGCCGGATTGGAACGCGGCGTGCGGCCGATGGGGCTCTGGTCGATGTCCACCACCTTGTCCAGCAGATCCAGATTCTCCACCGCCTTGTGCGGCGCCGCCTCGACGTTGGCGTCGTTCAACACCCGCGCCACGGCGCGGTAAAGCGTGTCGTTGATCAGCGTGGACTTGCCCGAGCCGGAGACTCCGGTGACGCAGGTCATCAGCCCCATGGGGATGTCGACGTCGATGTTCTTCAGATTGTTTCCGCTGGCCCCGTGAATGCTGAGGATGCGGTCTTCATCCACCGGCGTGCGCTTTTCCGGGAGCTTGATCGCGCGCCGTCCGCTCAGGTACTGGCCGGTGAGCGATGAGGCGTTGCTGGCGATGTCCGAAGGTAAACCGTGCGCCACCACGCGGCCTCCGTGGATGCCGGCGCCCGGACCCATATCGAGGACGAAGTCGGCGGAGTTGATCGCTTCCTCGTCGTGCTCCACTACAATCACGGTGTTACCCAGATCGCGAAGCTGGATCAGGCTGTCGAGGAGTCTGCGGTTATCGCGCTGATGTAATCCGATCGACGGCTCGTCGAGGATGTACATGACGCCGACGAGACCTGCGCCGATTTGACTTGCGAGACGGATCCGCTGCGCCTCGCCGCCGGAAAGCGTTTCCGCCGAGCGGTCCAGCGCCAGGTAGTCGAGCCCCACGTCGACCAGAAAGCGAAGGCGGTGGTTGATCTCTTTTAAGATCTTGGCCGCGATCTCGCCGCGATAGCCGGGCAGCTCCAGGCCCTCGAACAGGGCGCGGGCGTCCGATACCGGCAGCGCGGTAATCGAAGGCAGGCTTCGATCCGCCACATAAACGTTGCGCGCGTGCTCGTTCAAACGCGCACCGCCGCAGCTCTCACACGGTCGGGTGCCCATGAACTTGGTCAGCTCTTCGCGAACGATATTGGATTCCGTTTCGCGGTAGCGCCGCTCCATGTTGGGAATGACGCCCTCGAAAGGATGGGTGCGCGCGCGCCGTCCGCGCCGTCCGCTGTAGCTGAAACGAATGGCCTCGTCGCCGCTACCGTAAAGCAGGATCTTTCGGATCCGCTCGGGTAGTTTTTTGAACGGCGTATCCAGATCGAAGCCGTAATGTTTCGAAAGCGATTCGAGCAGCTGAAAGTAATAATGGTTGCGACGGTCCCATCCCCGCACCGCGCCGCCGGGAAGACTGAGCTCCGGGTGAACCACCACACGCTTTGGATCGAAAAAAGATTTGACGCCTAAACCGTCGCAGGACTTGCAGGCGCCGGCCGGGTTGTTGAAGGAGAACAGTCGCGGCTCGAGCTCGGCCAAACTGTAACCGCACTTGGGACAGGCGAAACGCGCGGAAAAGACGATGGGCTCGCGATCGGGGTCGTCCATCCAGGCGACGCGCACACGCCCATCTGTGAGCGAGAGCGCGGTCTCGAAGGATTCCGCCAGTCTGAGCTTCAAGTCCTCGCGTACCTTGAAGCGATCCACCACCGCTTCGATGGTGTGTTTTTTGTAGCGATCCAGCACCGGCACTTCCTCGATGGGCATCACCGAGCCGTTCACCCGCAGCCGCACGTAACCCTGAGCGCGTAAACCGTCGACGATATGCACGTGCTCGCCCTTGCGGTCCTCG
>JBFHVA010000203.1:0-6549 GCA_041589735.1 Gammaproteobacteria bacterium
GACTTAGACACGGACATCGAGTTCACGGCGCGGTCCAGCCTGGGCGAGTTCTGGCTCACGTTCCGCAGAGATCGCCTCGCCCTCATCGGCTTCGTCGTGCTGGTGGCGCTGGCGGCGTTGGCGCTGGCGGGAAAAGCCTTCACCGAATGGTGGGTACTGTTCGACCCGGCTGCTGTTCGCCTCTCGGACAGGCTACTACCGCCGTTGACAGAAGCTTCCTCGGTACTGTCTGAGGACAAGCGACCCGTATTCGGCATTTATTTGCTCGGCACCGATGAACTCGGTCGGGACGTTTTTTCGCGCATGCTCCAGGGCAGCTTCGTCTCCCTGTCCATTGGATTCGTCGCAGTGGGCATCGCCATGAGCATCGGCGTGGCGCTCGGTGGCATATCCGGATATTACGGCGAAACGAAATTTCTCGGCTTGAGCATCGACAATCTGATCATGCGTTTCACCGATGTCATGCTGTGCTTCCCCACTTTCTTTCTGATCTTGACGGTAGTCGCCCTGCTCCCGCCCAGCATCTACAACATCATGATCGTCATCGGGGTCACCGGCTGGATGGCGACCGCCAGATTCGTACGCGCCGAATTCCTCTCTCTTAAGGAGCAGGATTTCGTGCTAGCGGCCAAGGCGATGGGCCTACCGGAGCGCCGGATCATCTTTTTCCACATGCTTCCGAACGCATTTGCGCCAGTGCTGGTCACCGCCACCGTCTCGGTAGCCACCGCCATCCTTACCGAATCCGCCTTGAGCTTTCTCGGCTTCGGCGTTCAGCCCCCGGACGCCACCTGGGGCAACATTCTCTCCGATGGCAAGAATTTCATCTTTGACGCGCCGTGGCTTTTCTTCATTCCGGGAAGCGCAATTCTGGTGGTGGTGCTCGCCTTCAATCTGGTAGGGGAAGGAATGCGGGAATCGCTCAATCCCAAGCTGCGTAGACGCTAATCGTCACAGACGAACTGCCGCCCGCCTTTCCCCGGAATTGCCATAGCGTTTACACTTCGACGCTGAATCTGAGCTGTAACGAGATCGGATGATTCCAGCATGGGATTTCTTAATGACAAGCGCGCACTGATCGTCGGCGTCGCCAGCAACCGCTCTATCGCCTGGGGTATCGCCAAAGCGATGCGCCAGCAGGGCGCTGAGCTGGCTTTTACCTACCAGACTGAGCGCCTGCGCGAACGGGTGGAGAAGCTCGCCGGCGAGGTCGATTCGGACATCTGTCTGCCCTGCGACGTGGCCAGCGATCAGGAGATCGACGCGGTTTTCGAGCAGCTCGCACGCAGCTGGGACAGCCTCGACATCATCATCCACGCGGTTGCCTATGCGCCTCGGGAGGCATTGGCCGGAGACTACCTGGAGTCGGTCAGCCGGGAGGCGTTTCAGATCTCCCAGGACGTAAGCGCCTACAGTTTTTCCGCGTTGGCCAAGGCCGGCCGCAAGATGCTGCGAGCCGGCGGTGCGCTATTGACCCTGACCTACCTGGGCGCCGATCGCGTGGTGCCCAACTACAACGTCATGGGCATGGCCAAGGCGAGCCTTGAGGCTAATGTGCGTTACATGGCGGCGGCGTTGGGACCACAGGGCGTACGTGTGAACGCGATATCGGCAGGCCCGATCAAGACCCTGGCGGCCGCAGGGATCTCCGATTTCCGCAGTTTTCTCGAACACGCGGAGGCGGTCTCACCTCTGAGGAAAAACGTCACTATCGATGAGGTGGGGAACCTGGCCGCATTTCTTTGCTCGGATCTGGCCTCAGCGGTTACCGGTGAGGTCGTATTCGCCGACGCCGGTTTCAACATCGTTGGCATGGGCGCGTCCCGCTGATTCCACTAGAAATCGAAGGCTGAACATCCGTGACCCGCCTTCCTGTGCTTGTCGAGGCGACCCGCGGAGCGGTAAAGGGTCGCGAGACCCGGCAAGCCGGCGCCATTGCCGTTGTTGATGGCGACGGCGCCCTGGTGGCCGCTATCGGCGATGTCGATGTCCCCTTTCCGCTGCGTTCCACGACCAAGCCTTTTCAGCTCCTTCCTTTTCTTCTGGATGGCTTGCACCAAGACAGCCCGCGCGGGCCCGAGGAGCGCTTGGCCGACCTCGCCGTGATGATGGCGTCTCACGCGGGCGAGCCGATGCACACAGAGCGGGTGAAAGGCATCCTGGACGCTTACGGCCTTCGCTCCGAAGCGTTGCTATGCGGCGCACATTGGCCCTACAGCGCATCCGCGCGGGACGCGCTGACTTGTTCCGGTGAGTTACCGAGCAACCTGCATTCGAACTGCAGCGGCAAGCACGCCGGCATGCTGGCAGTCTGCCAAAAGAAAGGCTGGCCGCTCGAAAGCTATATCGAGGCGAAGCATCCGCTTCAAAGACGCATCCACGATATCGTGGCGGTCCTGTGCCGGGCGCAAAGCACGCCTTTACTTCATTCCATAGACGGCTGTTCGTTGCCCACACACTGGGTGTCCATGCGCGGTCTCGCGCACATGTATGCGGCGCTTGCCCACCCGGAGAGCGCACCCGATGTCGAACAACGGACAATCAGAGAGGAGCTCGAGCTTTTATTCAAAGCCGGAACCCGACATCCCGAAATGGTGGCGGGCGACGGCTTTTTCGACACCCGTCTGATGGCGAGCTTTGACGGCCGGCTGTTTGCTAAAGGCGGTGCTGCCGGCGTCTATGCGCTCGCGGTGACGCCTACTGGCGCATTTCCCCGGGGCCTCGGCGTCGCTTTCAAGGTCGAGGACGGTGACGGCGACTCCCGGGCGCGACCGGTTATCGCCTGCGAAATTCTGCGGCAGCTGGAAATCGAGCCCGGCAAAGCCGTTCCGGTAGAAACACTGGAGGAGCTAGCGGGCGCGACGATCAAAAACGTTCGCGGATTGCACGTCGGAACCTATCGGCCCGTTTTCAAGCTGCGTTGATTTAAACCCGCGAACAGCTCAATCCGGAGGACCCTGCGCAGATGCCGGGTGTCCGAAGCCACCCTCCCGCGACGCAATCTTCTGTACCTCTGCTCAGCTCTTGAACTTTGCCTCGGCGGATTTATGCACCTGTTCGAGCTTGCGATTGTCAAACTCCTTGTCGAGGATTCGGCAGGCGGCGTAAAAATGTCGTTTGATGGCATTGATCGACTTGCCGCAGGGTCCCGCCGGCAGATCGTCGTCACCGATATCCGCGAGAGGCTCTCCGTCGTAAGTCCCGAATATGAAAATCTGAAATTCGTCCGCCTGGCTTTCCACCCGCGCCTGATCGAAGGCGCAGAAGGCTTCAAGTAGCCGCACTCGGTCATGCAGCAGCTCCTTCATCGAGTGATTTATCATTCCGGTCTGGCGCAGAAAATGATAAATGACCTCTATTCCAGCGTGCTCATCCCGGCTCAACTGGTCAGCGGGCCCAATGTACAGGTTCGCGTCCATATCCAGAACGTAGGGCGAATCGCTGAAGCGACCCTCGAACGTTCGGCAGACGAATGAAAGATTGCCGAGCAGCTTTTTCTCTTTTCTGGATTTCACCAACAGGACCCCCACCCGATCGCTATAAAAGCTAGCCCCCGCACCATGACGATTCAAGCTCGGGCCAGGCGCAGCAGCGTTCGCCGCATGAGCGTAAATCCCACTTTGTCCGCTGGAGGGGGAAAACTTAGGGGCATCTGCGGACTGCGAAAACCAACGGGAATCGCCGTAAACCGGCGCCTCCGCCCCGCGTGCCATGGTTTTGCTTTCTCTGCCCTTTTATGCACAATAACCTACTGTCGTCAGTGTACTAAGCTAATAAAAAAGCATATTTAAAAGGAAAGCAGTTGGACGCCAATGTGACACCGTTAATTCTGCGTTTGGACGTCACGGGCCAACCTCTTCGTTGGATCCCCTGGCGTGTCGCGGTCGTGCTGGACACGCGTTCGATGATTGCGTGGAATGCGGGCGATCACATGTTTACCTTCCACGGTGGATTCAACCGCATCAGTGGCGAGCAATCCATCGTCACCATCAGTTCCATTATCGCGGTCAAAGGCAAGCTCAAAAATCCCCGGGGCGGCCGGCTGGTGCCACCGTTGTCCAACGGAGAACTCTTCTTGAGGGATGGTCAGATGTGCATGTATTGCGGGCGGCAACACGCCGAGCACATGCTGACTCGCGATCACGTGCGCCCGTTGTCCCAGGGAGGAAAGGACTCCTGGAGCAACGTGGTCACCGCGTGCAAACCGTGCAACCACGCCAAGGGCGCGCGCACGCCTGAACAGGCGGGCATGAGCCTTTTGGCGGTGCCTTTTGTACCAAACCGCGCGGAATACCTGGTGCTCTCGAACCGGCGAATTCTTGCTGACCAGATGGAATTTCTGAAAAAGCGGTTCAGGAACGGCAGCCGGCTGTCCCTGAGCGGCTGACGGCAACAGGGCTAGAGACGGCCCTGGAGGTTCTCCTGGTTGATAGCTACTTCCGCCTCGTCCCGCAGGGCCCGGGAAAATTCTTCCACAGCGGCGGATCCATGGGCAGCGGTCATCGAGCTGTGAAGATCTTCCTGCGTATCTCCTTCGCCGGCAACCGATCCCGGTGTCACCGATTCCAGGGCCACGATCTCGAATCCACCGTCGGGCAGTAATCGCCCCGCGTAGCTTTGCGCTTGCTGTTCGGGCTTGGGCATGCGAAACACCAGTGCGCGAAGCCCTGGGTCAGCCTCGCCCGACTGTCGTGTCAAACTCGTGGTCTCGCTCCACTGAATATTTTCCGACGCCGCCACCTGCGCAGGAGGCTCGCCATTTCGGAGTTTCTCCAGAAGCGATCGGCCGGTCTCCATCGTCTTTTCACGCGCGCTGCGAAGCTTTAAATCTTGGCCGATTTGATCTCGAACCGCCTCCAGCGGAAGCGGTGCCGACGGTTCGTGATTTCTAACCCGAAGCGCCACGACTACGCCGTTGCCGAGTTCCAAAACCTCGCTGTTGTTTCCTCCCTCGAGCACGTCGTCGCTGAAAGCAGCCGAGACTACCTCGGGGTTAGAGGCGATGCCCGCCGGCGCCCCTTCGCGGCCAAAGTTCGACGAGGTCTTCAGCTCCAGTCCGAGCGCCTCCGCGGCGATGTCCAGCGATTCCGGATGCTCGAAGGCGAGAGTGGCCAGGCGCTCCACCTGCTCGGAAAATTCAAGGTCCGCCTGTTCGTTCTGGAATTCTGCTTTGAGCTGCGACTTGACCTGCTCGAAGCTTCGGGTTTTACCCTCCCGGATCTCGGTCACCTTGATGAGATGAAACCCAAAGGCGGAGCGAACGGGTTCGCTCAGCTCACCTTCGCCAAGTGAGAAAGCCGCCGACTCGAAGGCCGGGTCCATGACGTCGCGAGATATGAAGCCCAGGTCGCCGCCGTTCTGCGCCGTTCCCGGATCCTCCGAATGCGCCTCTGCCATGGCTTCGAAAGACGTGCCCGAATCGATCTGCCGGCGAATGTCCAGAAGCTTGTTACGCGCTTCGTCCACCGTCGATTGGTCCGCGTCTGACGGCAGGCTGACGAGAATGTGGCTCACTTTGCGCTGATCCGGCGTTCCGTAGTTGGCCTGCCTGGCCTGATACAGTTTAAGGAGCTCTGACTCGTCAACGGGAATCCCGGCCGCAATACGGGGTCTGGAGATCTCCAGGTACTCGATCGTGACCTGCTCCGGCCTCGTGTAGCGCGCCTTGTTTTCCTCGTAGTGGCGGGCAATGGCGTCCTCGGAGACCGGAACATCCATGAACCGCGAAACGGGCACCTCGAGCGTCCTGAAGCTTCTTTGCTGGCCTTGAAGCGCACGCATGCGCGCCAATTCGCTTTCGGTGACGAAGGCCGATCTGACCAGGCCGTTGGTGATCTGTCCCGAAAGCAAGCCTTGACGCATGATCTGCTCAAAGCCGCCGGGGGAGTAACCCTGCTGGCGGAGGAAGTTCTGGTAACGCTCCGGCGAGAACTGGCCGTCGCTGCGAAAGATTTCCTGAGACTGGATTTCGGACGCCAGCTGCGAGTCACCGATCCGCATTCCCGACCCGGCGGCGGCCTCGAGCAGCAGCTGTTCACCGATCAACTGGTCCAGGGTCTGCTGGCGAACCAAACCCTCGTCAACGGATGCCGCAAGCTCCGCGCCCAGCATCTGCCGCAGCCTGGATCGCTGTTGCTGTACCGCCTGCTGAAACTCCCGAAGCTGGATCTCCGTGCCGTTGACTTTCGCCACTGAGAGGTCGGAAACCGGAGTGAAGTACTGATTGATGCCCCACAGCGCGAAAGGAACGCTGATGAGGATCACGATTCCCCAAGCGACCCACCCGGTCGCCCGTTTTCTAATGAACTCGAGCATCTTGAATTCGTCTACATCGCCAAGGAGTGGTTCGAAACGATCCCCGGATAAGGAGATGGGCGCGACCGCATGCGGTGGCGCCCATCTTTCCAAACTATTGGCGGAGTGGACGGGACTTGAACCCGCGACCTCCGGCGTGACAGGCCGGCATTCTAACCAACTGAACTACCACTCCGTGGTTTGGTGGGTGCTGAGGGGTTCGAACCCCCGACCTTCGCCTTGTAAGGGCGACGC
>JBFHVA010000204.1:0-6504 GCA_041589735.1 Gammaproteobacteria bacterium
AGGAGCCGCTGTCGACGTAGACCACACCGGGTGTGGTCGCGGCGCCGTGCTTTGCGATCTGCCCGCCGGGCTCGATGGTAATCCTGCGCAAAAGCAGGATGTGACCCTTGAGTCCCACCTGAGCCACCATGGATTCTTCTGGAACAAATCCGAGCTTTTCCACCGTGAGGCCAACGTGCTCGGTGGGCGCTGACATGGCCGCCCAACCGTAGCTCATCAATAATCCGCACATTAGCCCGATGCCGACGAGGCCGGTTGCTTTGATTTTCGCCGCGCGACGGGATTGAGCGCTTTTTTGGAAGTCAATCATAGTTGTTCTCTTTATGGATTAACCGTCAGTTTGACAGTCCCGCCTTGCGAAAGCCATCGAGCAGATGTTCAAGGGACGTTGGGTCTTTGAATTGGCGTTTGGTCCAGAAGGTGCGCCAGCTTTCCCGGTCACTTTTCGGCTCAAGCCCAATCTCATGCGCGCGCGAGCAGAACTCGGCTGCCGCTGCCTGTGCTTCGGGGTCGCGACCGAGCTGGGCGTAGGAAGCGGCGATGCAGGCTATCGCCTCTGCACCCGGATTGGTCATCTTGCCAAGGGATTCGAGCGCGTCGTCGTAGCGGCCGGCAAAGTATTCGGCGATGCCCACATTGCGCAGACAGCTGTCCGCCAGGAACGGGTTTCGGCGGGCGGCCTCCTGTCCACAGAAGATACTTTCCTCCAGCTCTCCGGTGCAGCTGGAGAACCAGCACTTGAAACAGTAGTTCCAGTAATCGTTGGGGTTGAGCTCGAGGGCCCGCTGGATCTGGGTTTTGGTGAGCTCCAGGTTGCCTCTGACGCGAAAATAAGCAGCCGCCAGAATCAGGTGGGCGTAGCTGTCCAGATCATCGAGCTCGATAGCTTTGCGCGCGAGCTCGATGGCCCGCTCGCCCGCGGCCTCGGGCGTCTCCGTCCAGCCCTCTTCCACTTCCGTGAGATAGGTGGCCGCGAGGCAGGCGTAGACCGTGGCGTATTCTGGGTCGAGCTCGATGGCGCGCTCGAACATCTCGCGGGCGCGAAGATTGTCATCCTTGGAACAATGAAAGTCCGCGAAATACTTTTTACCGCGAAGTAGGCAGTCATAGGCGGTGAGGTTGACGTCCCCTTTGCGTGACACGCGCTTGCGGTCGCTGTGTTCCAGGCGGACAGCCAGGGTGGAAATGATTCTTTGAGTAATATCGTCCTGGACTTCGAACACGTCCTCGAGCACGCGGTCATAGCTCTCGGCCCAGATCTGGTGTCCTTCCTTGGCCTCGATGAGCTGCACGGTTACGCGCACCCGGTTTCCCGACTTGCGGACGCTGCCTTTTAAAGCGTACTGAACTCCCAGTTTGCCGGCCGCTTCCGCGGTTTCGATGGGCTCGCCCTTGAGCAGGAAAGATGAGCCGCGGGCGATGACGACCAGGTCCCGGAATCGGCCGAGTCCAGTGATGATGTCTTCGGTGATGCCGTCGGAGAAGTATTCTTGCTCGGCATCACCGCCCATGTTGGTGAAAGGCAGTATGGCGATGGAGGGCTTGTCGGGCAGATTCAGTTTTCGCTTCTTCGATGACGCGAGTTTGGATGCCTGCTGGGAATCCAGGAGCACTCGATACGCGCGCACCGGCTGCTCAATGTTCTTCACCGACTGCTCGCCCATGAACTCGTAAGCCAGAGGCAATCTCGATCCGACCGCGTCGTAGACCGTGCCGGAGATGCAGATCCCGCCGGCGTCCGCCAGGCTCTCCAGCCGCGCCGCAACGTTCACCCCGTCGCCGTAGATGTCGTCGCGGTCGGTAATGACTTCGCCCAGGTTGACGCCGACGCGGAACTGCACTCTGCAGTCCTCGGGCAGGTTCTTGTTTCGCTCTGCGAGACACCGTTGAACGGCGGTGGCACAGCTAAGCGCGTCGCTCACGGTGCCGAAGTCGGCAAGCACCGCGTCGCCGGCGTAGTGCACCACCTTGCCGAGATGTTCTTCGATGGAGGCAGAGAAAAAATCGAGATATTCGCTGAGCCGGCGGTGGGTTCCCTCCTCGTCCGCGCAGGTCAGCCGGCTGTAGCCGGCGACGTCGGCGTAGAGAATGGCGGCAAGCTTGCGCGGCAGGCGTTGGTCCACAACGATGCCCCCGGCGAGTTCCAGGGAAGGAAGGGCGTATTATGGCGCGGTCGGTCTCAGGGCGCGAGCGAAAGCGCGAGGACTTGAAGGTACGCTATTTGGGGAGTTGGCCTTTGCCTTATTGTCGGCTTGCGGACTGCTTTAGTCAGCTGTTAAGAATCGATCGTCCGCCCGCTACTCGTTGCCGTCAAAGTAATCTTCCAACTCGGAAAATCCGATGGTGTCGGCTGAAAACGTGAAGGTTCTCTGCTCCTTCATTTCTTTAGCGGCCCGAACGAAGGCGCCGAAGGCCGCCCGGCAAAGCGCGGAACCGACGCTGATGCGTTTGACGCCCGCCTCCTCCAGCTCCTTGAGCCCGAAGGTGGCGCCGGGCATGCCCATGACGACATTGACCGGTTTAGTGACCGATGCGCATACGGTGCTAATGGTTTCGAGATCATGCAGGCCGGGGGCATAGAGCACGTCCGCGCCGGCGCTTTCAAACTGCTTGAGTCGTTTGATGGTGTCGTCGAGATCCCGGCGGCCCCACAGAAAGTTTTCGCAGCGCGCCGTCAGCACGAAATCATGGGGCAGCCCCCGCTTCGCCTCCACCGCCGCCTGAATGCGCTCGACGGCCAGGTTGAAGTCGAAGATCGGATCAGCGCGCCGGCCTGTATGATCTTCGATGGAACAGCCGGCGAGGCCGGTCCCCGCGGCGTCGCGAATCGTCCCGGCCACCTCTTCGGGCCCGTCCCCGAAGCCTTTCTCGAGATCTGCAGAAACAGGCAAATCGGTAGCCTCGACGATAGTGCGGCAGTGGGCCAATGCCGTTTCTTTGGAGACCACGCCTTCTTTAACGCCGAGCGAGAAGGCTAATCCCGCGCTGGTTGTCGCCAGCGCTTCGAAGCCCATGGAGGCTAAAATTCTGGCCGTGCCTATATCCCACGGATTAGGGATGACGAAGGCCCCGGGGCGCTCATGGAGGGCGCGGAATTTCTCTGTCTTTTGCTTCTGATTCACGGACCCACACTCCCATCCGAGGCAGATTCAATTTGAACACAGATTCCGGATACTAGCCGATTGTGGTTGTTTGGAGTCCTTGGGCGCAGTGACGTTTCCGCAGATGCTCTATTCCCGACTGCAATTCTTCGATCGGTCTGAACGTATTACTCGAAAAACGCGGCGCAGCGCTTTGTTTTGGCGCCGGCATCAACAACGGATGCTCGATCGCTCGAACTCTAGAGCTTATCCTACGCGGACACCGTCACGGCTTAGGAGACACCCGGTGAAACGACAGATCCAACTCCTCGGCATGCTGCTCAGCGTCACCTTCGCTTCAGCCGCGGGTGCGCAGCAGGGACAGGACATGAATCAAGAAATGCAGCACGGGCAGGGCATGGCTCAGGACATGCAGCAAAGCCATGACATGAGCCAGGGAAAGCAGGGCCGCCACAGTCCCATGGCCCACGGCGCGTCCGGAATGGAAACGGCCACGTGCGATCTAGGGATACGCTTCACCGAAGCCGCGGAGCGACGCCCCGGGGGTGCACTCTACGCCAAGGCGATGAGTGATGGGCAAATGGGCGGCCAAGATCACCAGATGGGAATGGCGTCCGAGAGCGGTGAAATGAAGGATCACTCCGCCCATTCAGGCACGGAGGCGCCCCCCAGTATGCACGAGCGCCACTTCGCACAGCACGGCGGCGAACAGTTCTTCATGGCGCCGGATAAGCTGCACCATGTGGAGCCGGTGTATTCCGAACACTGTGGTCTGCGCATAATTTTCTATAACGCCCATACCGAACCTATCCGCCCCCACCGCTTCCGAGCCTTTGTGCACGTGATTCCGTCGGCCAAGATGGAGCCCGAGAGAATGCGCTTTCTCGAGGTCTCGGCCGATGGCTCCGTGCTCGAGGCCGCGCTGGGTTCCGATCTGACCCGGCCCTTCGAGGCGGAGCTCTACGTGCGCTTTCCCGAGAGCCACGATCCGGAGCTGTTCAACATCTTTATCAAGAAATAATCAGGACTCCTACTGCTGAGTCTGATCTCGCAGTCAGAGCGATTTCCGCACGGGATCTGCCCCCTTTGGGTAAGTCGATCCCTTTCGTTCTTCGTATTCCACACCACGCAGATTTTAAGCAAAGGTTTTTGCTGGAATTCTGCTTGCCCCCCGTCTTCGCGGAGGCTTAGTCGCTCTTACGGCGAGGATACGTTCGGTTGGAACGACGACAAGAGCCTCTGACTCAGCACGGCTTACCTATCCCGCAACCGCCAGGACTGAATGGCGACCGCGAGCGCGGCGCCAACGGCGGCCGCGATCATGAAACGGCTGTTCAATGTCCACAGAATGGTCACCACCTCGCCTTTGCTTTCATGGTCGCTTAAAAGCAGCGTGACCAATGCCAGGCAAAAGGGTGCGAAGGAGACGATAGGCACCATCAGCGACGCGACCAGGATATGACGCGAAGGCGCGAGCAATGCGGCCGCGTTGGTCAGCAGAAATCCGCCGATGAAGGGCATCACCAGTGCCAGATAGGGGCCCGTGACCGGCACGTTATTAATGAGCCACCAGCCGGGCCCAACGGAACCAATGGATACCCAATAGCCTAAGAAGGCGATACCAATGCATCCGATCCAGCGCCAGGTGTTCAAGTCAGCATCTCGGCGTCAGTATTTGTTCCACGGCGGCGCCAGGGCGAGGCTTATTTAACTTCTATCGCGCAATGGTACTCTCACGACCCTTTGAAAAACCAGCCATCCACATCAGCACTGCGGCCAGCAGGCCCAAATCTTGTGGAACGTTGAGCAGGAAGGCCGCGCTTCCACCAATCACGCTCCACAGAAGTGGAACCGCAGCCAGGAGCAGTGGCCTGGGATACTCGACCAGAAGCAGAACACCCAGCGTGAGAATCGTCGTCGGGCACGGGGCCACGCCGAACAACGGAGTCTGCGGATAGGGATGAGTCACAAGCAGGCCAAGCAGCGGGTAGACGACGAAAGCATAGAGAATCAGCGCTCCTGCCAGCCAGCCTCGACTCCCGGACACGATCGTGTAATGGATTCGATCGCGAATAATGCCTTCAAGTAAAAATATTGCCGAGGCAAGCAGAAACAGCGCGCCAAAGAGATAAGCCGCATTATTGATTTCCGAGAAGAACAGCCAATGGTAGCCGACGGCCATTGTCAACCAGAAGAAGAAAAAAATCGCAGTGATGGTTCGATTGGAACCTCGCGGGCCCCAGAGCAAGAGCACGATAGCAAGCGCGCCGAGGATCGCGGCAAGAATTTGGAACAGCCAGAGTGCGTTATTGTAGGCAACAAAGACCTCGAGAAATTCGGATTGCGTAAACGGCAGGAACATGCACCCGTCATATCAAGGAGAACCGGCTCGTTTTATGTTCTCGTTCTAACACAGGCCGACGCCAAGGAATATTTAATTACTGGATCCACGCTTTCGCGGGGATGACTGGCAAATTGTGAGGCCGGTTTAGAAGTGACTCAAGACATATTCGGCATCTAATGCGCAATTGATTATTCAGTGCGTTTTTACGCCACCAGCGTCATTCCCGAAAAAGCAGGGATCCATTAGCGAGCTGTACGGAGCGATGTGCGCTGCGCATTCGTCGGTACGTGTGGCGCACCCAACACGGTTTTTGTCTTCTCTGCCGTCATTCCGGCGCAACCTATCCTCACCGAATCCAGAAACCGGGATCGCCAGAGAAATAATGCCAGGCACTATTTTCTCGGCTCGTGGCCCCCCCGGTTCGTTTCTGAAACCGGGGGACATGGGGGTGCGTCCTATTGCTGAGTCGGTGAATGCGGCAGTCTTCTAGACATCGAGGCGCTCTATTAGCTGCACTCTTTCAGCTTGCCGCTCCAGCTGCAGCTCGGTTCGGCGTTGCACGATTTGCGGTCGCTAATCAGCCCGCAATCGACGGTCGGCGGAGCCTCGCCGCATTGGTAGAGGGCTTGCTGGGTACCCGGATCGGGGAATTCCGGCGGGCCGCTACCGCCCAGCACGTCGAACCAGGTCATGGCGCCCTGGTCCTCATGGCTGAGGATATGGCAGTGCATGATGGTCCGGCCGTCGTAGACAGACGAGGTCGTCGGACTCAGGTCGAAGCGCACCAGGCAGCCGTTGGCCGCCACGGTGTCGTAGTATTCACCGTCCTCGAAGTCCCCGCAGGCGCCGTTCATCTGCATGTGATAGACGTGCTGATGGTAGGGGTGGTTAGTCGCGCCTTTGATCTGCCACTCCTGCACATCGAGCTGGGAGACCTTGAACGTCGGTACGTCCGCATCGAACTTATCGCCATTAATGGTGCGCGCACCCATGCTGATGCTCTTGTTCACCACCTGGATTACGCCGCGAAGGTCGCGCAGGTAGGATGGCCGAATGGCG
>JBFHVA010000205.1:0-6499 GCA_041589735.1 Gammaproteobacteria bacterium
CCGGGGGATCGGTGCAGCTGGGCGACGATGACGCGCTCGGTGCCATTAATAATGAATGTCCCGTTCTCGGTCATGAGCGGAATCTCGCCCATGTAGACTTCCTGCTCCTTGATGTCCTTCACCGCGCGGGTGTCTCCAGCGCTGTCCTTGTCGTAGAGCACCAGGCGTAACTTCACCCGCAGCGATGCGGCATAGGTCATACCGCGGAGCTGGCATTCCTTAACGTCGAAAATCGGATCTCCCAGCCGGTAACTCACGTATTCCAGCGCGGCGTCACCGGAATAGCTCTCTATTGGAAATACCGACTTGAAAGCGGCGTGCAGCCCCATCTCGCTCCGGTCCTCCGCGGATACGCCTTCCTGGAGAAACTGGCGATAAGAATCGAGCTGTATCGCAAGCAGGTACGGGGCATCCAGAATACTCGGCCTCTTGCCGAAATCCTTTCGAACCCGCTTCTTTTCAGTAAAAGAATAAGCCATCTTCTAACCTCGACAGCGAGTGGTTGGCGCCGGTGCAACGGCGCGCGCAAAAAGCGCGAACGGGCCGGCGGCCATTCGGCCGCCAGCCTGATAAGTAGTGCAGTAAAAAATAGACCAAGACGAGCTTATTTAATCTCGACCGTGGCCCCGGCCTCTTCGAGCTGTTTCTTGAACTCCGCGGCCTCGTCTTTGCTTACGCCCTCCTTGACGCTGGCAGGGGCGCTTTCGACCAGGTCCTTTGCTTCCTTGAGACCGAGCGACGTAATCGCGCGAACCGCCTTGATGACCGCAACTTTGTTTGCGCCAAAGCTGGACATGACGACGTCGAATTCCGTCTTCTCTTCCTCAGCCTCAGCGGCCGCACCGCCGGCCGCGGGCGCCGCCGCGACGGTCGCCACCGCCGCCGACACGCCGAACTCGTCTTCCATCGCTTTGACGAGCTCCACGATTTCCATCACCGGTTTTTCCTTGATGGCGCTGATGATTTCTTCGTTGGACAATGCCATTAAAGTACTCCTGATTCGGCCTCTGCCGTCTCGTTAAACTCTCAAGCCGCCTGTTTTTGATCCCGAATCGCGCCCAGGGTGCGCACGAGTCTCGAATGCGGTTCCGCAAGCGTTCGCACGAACTTCGATATGGGCGCAATCATGACTGACATAAGCTGGGCGATCGCCTCTTCCTTCGTCGGCAGCGAAGCCAGCATGTCGATTGCTTTTGGCTCCAGCAGCTTTCCTTCGACGGATACCAGCTTGACGACCAGCTTATCGTTGGCCTTGGAAAAATCCTTGATTACCCGCGCCGCGGCACCCGGCTCTTCGTTGGAAAAAGCCAGCACCAGCGGACCGACGAGCTCGTCGCGCATGCACGCGAAGTCGGTATCTTCCAGGGCGCGGCGGGCAAGCGTGTTACGAACCACGCGCACGTAGACGTTCGAATTGCGAGCCTGAACCCGCAACTCCGTCATCTGCGCAACGGTCAGGCCAATGTATTCCGCCGCGACTGCGGAATGCGCAGCCTTGGCAACTTCATGGACCTCCGCGACCACCGCTTTCTTTCCCTCAAGTGTCAAGGGCACTTTCACACCTCCAAGATCGCTTGAGCGATATTCATATGGACACGGTTTTCCGCGTCCGCCTGTTTACGGTGGCCAAACATACAAACGTTCGGGCAACACCGTCTGCGCAGGCTCGAATCATTCGTCGACCCGGATTAAGCGCAATCCCTTGCGCGCCCGCGGTCTTTGACAGCTCCTCCGCTGAATCAGCGGAGCAGCCCAAAGCCTTTACTCCTAACGCGTTACGCCTAACGCGTTACCGTCAAACGCCTAAGCTCGTCTTCTCCACGGGCACACCGGGGCCCATGGTGCTTGAAACTACGACCTTCTTTAAAAACACGCCCTTGGACGAGGCGGGTTTCGCTTTGTTCAAATCGGCCAGCAGCGCATCGAGATTCTCTTTCAGCGCTTTGGGTTCGAAGTTCGCCTTGCCGATGCTGCAGTGGATGATTCCGGCTTTGTCAGTCCTGAACTGGACCTGACCCGCCTTTGCTTTCCTCACCGCTTCGGCAACGTCCGGGGTCACGGTGCCCACCTTCGGGTTGGGCATAAGCCCTCGCGGTCCGAGGATCTTGCCCAGCTGTCCCACCACCCGCATGGCGTCCGGCGCCGCAACCACCACGTCGAAATCCAGCTTTCCCGCTTTTACCTGTTCCGCCAGGTCCTCCATGCCGACAATATCCGCGCCCGCCGCTTTGGCCGCGTCGGCGCCGGCCCCCTGGGCGAATACAGCGACCCGGGTCGTTTTGCCGGTACCGTTGGGCAATACCGTGGAACCGCGAACAACCTGATCGGATTTGCGCGGATCGACGCCGAGATTAATGCTTACGTCCACGGATTCGTCGAACTTCGCCGTGGCGAACTCCTTCACCATGCCCAGCGCTTCCATAATCTCGTAGGGTCGGCTCTTGTCGAGCTTTTCACGAATGCCTCGCTGACGCTTTGACTGCTTCGACATCACTCCGCCCCCTCGGTCTCGACACCCATGCTGCGGGCGCTGCCGGCAATGATGCGAACGGCGGCGTCCAGATCCTGGGTGTTCAGATCCGGCATTTTGACCTTCGCGATCTCCTCGAGTTGCGCCCGCGTGGCTTTGCCGACCTTGTCGGTGTTGGGGACACTGCTGCCTTTGGGAATATTCAGTGCTTTTTTCAACAGCACCGAAGCCGGCGGCGTCTTGGTGATGAAGGAGAAGCTGCGATCGGCGTAAACGGTGATCACGCAGGGCGTCGGTAAACCCTGCTCCACATTCTGCGTCTGGGCATTGAACGCCTTGCAGAACTCCATGATGTTGACGCCGTGCTGGCCCAGCGCCGGACCCACGGGCGGACTCGGGTTCGCCTGCCCCGCCGGCACCTGCAGCTTGATATACGCCTGTATCTTCTTTGCCACTTAAAACTCCTATCGGGTGCGAGCGGCTGGCTCAAAGTCCAGCCTCCCCGTTAAAGTGATTCGTGATTGGTGATTAGTGATTCGCGACGCCCGCGTAGTCGACTCGCTGGATGCCTCGTATCAGCCACTAATCACAAATCACTAGTCACTAATCACTAATCCTTCTCCACCTGTGAGAACTCGAGCTCCACCGGAGTCGAGCGGCCGAAAATCGTGACTTCCACGCGCAGCCGGCTCTTCTCGTAGTTCACCTCTTCCACCACGCCGTTGAAATCGTTGAACGGTCCGTCGATGACTCTGACCACCTCGCCGGGCTCGAACAGGACCTTGGGTCTGGGCTTATCAACGCCCTCCTGGATCCGCTGCAGAATCGAGTCGGCTTCCTTGTCCGAAATCGGCGCCGGACGGTCGCTGCTGCCTCCGATGAATCCCATCACCTTGGGGACGCTTTTCACCAGGTGCCAGGTGTCGTCGTTCATTTCCATGTTCACCAGCACGTAGCCGGGGAAGAACTTACGGTCGCTCTTGCGCTTCTGACCATCGCGCATCTCGACCACTTCCTCGGTCGGCACCAGCACGTCACCGAACATATCGTCCAGACCGCTGCGCTCGATGCGCTCCTTCAACAGGCGCGCGACCTGCTGCTCGAAACCGGAGTAAGCGTGCACCACGTACCAGCGCCGCGCCACGGTCATGCCCCCTGTCCCAGCAGCAGACGCATAATCCACGCCAGCATCCCGTCCAGCATCCACAGGATGATGGCAACCAGCGCCACCATGGCGATGACGATTAGCGTCGTCTGTAATGTTTCGTTGCGAGTCGGCCATACAATCTTTCTAAGCTCGGTGCGCGATTCGCGCATGAATTCCCACGCCAGTCGTCCCTTTTCGGTCTGAAACGCCACCGCCGCGGCGGCGCCGGCTGCGACCAGAATGCCGATTACCCGAAGCGGCAGCGACTGATCCTGAAAGTAGTAGAAGCCGGTGACGCCTGCCGCCAGCAGTATCGCGGCCATCAACCATTTGAGCTGGTCCGGCATGGCGGTTCTCGTATCTACCCTTACACCCATATCGAATACGCGCTCCGATGCGTTTCGCGCATCCGTGTCAACATTTCACCAGGTAGCTTCAGCAGCCACCTCACCCGACTCGAGGAGCGGTCCCCTCGTCGTCTTTGCTCCGCGGTCCGTTCACCGGTTCCGTTGCCCGGAGCGCTTCGTATGGCAGGCCAGGAGGGAATCGAACCCCCAACCTGCGGTTTTGGAGACCGCCGCTCTGCCAATTGAGCTACTGGCCTATTTGTCCAAGGGCTGAATAAGTCCATCCTGGACTTTTCAGCCACGACGAGGTTGGTACAAGCCCGTGCTCGTCTTCGCCAAATCAAGCGCAATCGTGCTTGATTTGCGGGCGGCACTTTCATCGTGATGCTTTCCTGCATCGCTTGAAAGTCCAGGGCCCGCCATCCGTGGCGCTCCCGTTCGCCGGCGCAAAGGTCCACCGGACCTTTGCTTATGTCCGGCTCACCCCTGTGCCGCCACGTTCCCAATCCAACCACGTTCTCAAAACGCATGTAGGAGCGGTCTTGAGCCGCGAATCCCACCCCGCCCGGTCCAGGCACTCCCGGATATCCGGACAACAGATTCGCGAGCAAGCTCGCTCCTACACTCACACTCTATTCAATAATCTTGGCGACCACGCCCGCGCCAACGGTCCGGCCACCCTCGCGGATCGCGAATCTCACCCCCTCCTCCATCGCAATCGGCGCTATCAAATTCACCTTCATCTGTATGTTGTCACCAGGCATCACCATCTCAACCCCGTCCGGCAGCGTCACCTCCCCAGTTACGTCCGTCGTCCGAAAATAAAACTGCGGACGATAACCTTTGAAAAACGGCGTGTGACGACCCCCCTCCTCCTTCGACAACACGTACACCTCAGCCTCAAAATGCGTGTGCGGCGTAATGCTCCCAGGCCTCGCCAACACCTGACCCCGCTCAATGTCGTCCCGCTTCACCCCGCGCAACAACACCCCAACGTTGTCTCCCGCAATCCCCTCATCCAAAAGCTTGCGAAACATCTCCACGCCCGTGCACGTCGTCTTCGTCGTCGCCTTGATGCCAACAATCTCAACCTCTTCCCCTACCTTGATCTTGCCGCGCTCCACACGGCCCGTCGCCACCGTGCCCCGGCCCGAAATCGAAAATACGTCCTCAACAGGCATCAAAAACGCCCCGTCAATCGCCCGCTCCGGCTCAGGTATATATGCGTCCAACGCCTCAGCCAACTTCAAAATCGACGCCTCGCCTATCTCCGACGCGTCCCCCTCCAAAGCCTTCAAAGCACTGCCTCGAATAATCGGCGTGTCGTCCCCAGGAAACTCGTACTTGTCTAAAAGCTCCCGAACCTCCATCTCCACCAGCTCAAGCAACTCCTCATCGTCCACCATGTCGCACTTGTTCAAGTACACCACAATGAACGGAACTCCAACCTGACGCGCTAACAAAATATGCTCCCGCGTCTGCGGCATCGGCCCGTCCGCCGCACTCACTACCAAAATCGCACCGTCCATCTGCGCCGCACCCGTAATCATGTTCTTCACATAATCCGCGTGTCCCGGACAGTCTACGTGTGCGTAGTGCCGCTTCTCCGTCTGATACTCCACGTGCGCCGTCGCAATCGTTATCCCACGCGCACGCTCCTCAGGCGCCTTGTCAATGTCGTCAAACGGCACAAAACTCCCCCCGTGTGCCGCCAATACCCGCGTCAACGCCGCCGTCAACGTCGTCTTACCATGGTCCACGTGACCAATCGTCCCTACATTAATATGCGGCTTCGTGCGCTGAAATTTTTCCTTGGACATACCTGCTTACTCCGAATTCTCTGACTAATCGCGTATCGGCTTACTGGTTCTTCTTGATGATCTCGTCGGCGATGCTGGACGGCACCTCGGCGTACTTAAGGAACTCCATGGTGAAGGTGGCGCGACCCTGGGTCAGCGAGCGCAGGTCGGTGGCATAGCCGAACATCTCTTTAAGCGGCACCTCGGCGCGCACGGCTTTGCCCGCCGGCGTGTCCTCCATGCCCTGCACCAGCCCGCGGCGGCGATTCAGGTCACCCATGACATCGCCCATGTACTCCTCCGGCATCACCGACTCCACTTTCATGATCGGCTCCAGCAGCACCGGGTTGGCTTTTGCAGCGCCTTGCTTGAACGCCATCGAGCCCGCGACCTTGAACGCCATCTCGCTCGAATCCACATCGTGATAGGAGCCGTCGAACAGGCTCACCTTGACGTCCACCACCGGGTAGCCGGCGATGACGCCGTTTTCCATCTGCTCCTTGATCCCCTTGTTGACGGCGGGTATGTACTCTTTGGGGATCACGCCGCCGACGATGGCGTCGACGAACTCGTAGCCCTTGCCCGGCTCCTGCGGCTCGAGCTTCAGCCACACGTGGCCGTATTGGCCGCGGCCGCCGGACTGGCGCACGAACTTGCCTTCCTGCTCCAGCGCCTTGCGGATGGTCTCGCGGTAGGCCACCTGGGGCTTACCCACGTTGGCCTCCACCTTGAACTC
>JBFHVA010000206.1:0-6477 GCA_041589735.1 Gammaproteobacteria bacterium
CGCAGGCGGCTCAGGCGGCGGCCGACATTCTGGAGAACGAATCCAAGAACGGGCAAAAGCCCGCCGATGACCGAGGTTGACGGTTGGCGGACGCTCGCGCCTGGGGGCGACGAGTCTCAGAAAGAGTGGTGCATGGGGTTCCTGAAGAGGCTCTTTGTCACCGAGTCGATAGTCCATCCACCCGCTTGACCCAGATCAACCCGCCCGCCGTGGGCCGGTATTAGAGTTTATTCAGGTTTCGGGAGTTGCATTGCATTTCTCCGAAATCTATGGGCTGGCCAGTCGTTCCTCCCCCCTCAGTAGCTCTGCTGGCCGGCCTTTTTTATTGCACAACCCCGGGCCAGTGCCCGGGGTGCATTCTTTCTAGGTATTTGCTCGGGCTGTTCTTTGCATTGCCCGGGCTGCGAATTCCCGTTTACGCTGACCTTCGACCGCGATTCGCGTGTCAGAACAACCAGTCGCTGCGCTCGCAGACAGCGTCAGCAGTTTACCCACACCTTTGATCTTTCATCTGCGTGAAGTCAGATGAGCACCGACCAATCCGGCAATAAGAATTGCTATATACATCTGTCCGATCATTGCCTCGAGGTAAGCAAGCGCCTGCGCCAGAGGAACCACCGGAGAGATGTCTCCGTATCCCAGCGTCGTCAGCGTCACGAAGCTGAAATAGATCAGGTCAGGCCATACCAAGTCAAACTTCATGCCCGCGAGGCCCGAGAACGCGCCATCGATATACAAAGCAATAAGCGCGTAACCGATCGCCCAGGCCAAAGCCATCAGCATGTAAACACATACCGCGCCGGTCAGACGGTTGAGGTCGACGCGGGGCCCGGTCAGCACTTGCCGCAGGCTTACGGCAATACCCCAGGCGCAAAACATCAGGAAACCAACGGCGGCCGCGCTGCTTACCAACGGAAGATCGAGGTGTCCGCCCAACCAGTTGCAGGTGGCGAGACCAACTCCAACGGCGCTTCCAATTGCGCGGGCGGTCGCGCTGGACACCAGACTAAAACAACCGGCCGCAAGAGCCACTCCGATAGTGATTGACACCAGCAGATCGGAGACCAGAGTCGGAGCGAAGGTTCGAATCGCGGGGCCGACGAGCAATAAGAACAGAAGCCCGCCCAGCATGTACTCGAAGTTGTGTCGAGATTCCTCAGGCGTGTCATTCGACGTCATCTGATCCTCCTGAAATTCGAAGCAGCGTTCCAAGGTTTTTCCGATTTAGCATCTGCGAAGGGATGTCCGCGGTCAGGGGATGCGAGCTACCGCATACGATCATCTTGGTGAGAAGATAGGAACTTAGCCTTCGAGGCTCGGTCTGTTAGCGACCACGCCGTCGACGACGAAGCGATAGATCTTCCGACCGTGGCCCGTAATCGGAACGGAGATGTCAAAAGAGCTTTCCGATGAGTATTCGCAGGTGCTTTTTTTGCCCAAGCTGCGCGGCAATCGAAACCGCGCCTTAGCGCTATCCCGCGGGTACGGGCGCGGCCTGGTCGAGACGGTCCTTTGGGGTATCGATACGAAAAAGGATGGTGTACAGCACCGGAACCAGAACCATGGTCAAAACTGTTCCCACGGTCAGGCCTGCCATGATGGTCACCGCAAGCCCAATCCAGAAGACGTCCTGAAGCAGCGGAATCACGCCAAGCACGGTGGTGCCCGCCGCCAGCACCACGGGACGCAGGCGCGAGACCGCGGCTTCTTCCACCGCCTGGTATCGATTCATGCCTTTATCGAGATTGAGATTGACCTCGTCGAGCAGAACGATGGCGTTCTTGATCATCATTCCCACCAGGCTCATGGCCGCCAGCAGCGCGACGAAGCCGAAGGCCGCGCCGGTCCCAAGCAATCCAGCGGTAATGCCGATGACTACGAACGGAACTGTCAGTGCGATGACGACGGGTGGACGCAGCGCGTTGAACAGCGCGACGACGATGAAGGCGATAACCACCGCCGCAGGGATGACGCCGGGCAGGAGCGACTGCTGCGCTTTGCTCGAGCTCTCATACTCGCCACCCCATTCGAGTCTGAATCCCGGGGGCATCTCAAGGGACTCGATCTCGTCGGCGACGGAACTGCGCAGCATGGGGAAGGTCGCTCCCATCACGGGATTCGCCTGCACGGTGATGGTTCGGCGCCGGTCGCGCCGCCAGATCAGCGGGTCTTCCCAGCGAATTTGAACGTCGTCGGTCACCTGGGCCAGCGGCACCGCCTCGGTCGCGCCCGCAGGCTGGATCGGCAGCACGTCCAGCGCGCCCACGTTACGCCGTTCCGCTTCCACGTTTCTCAGAATAATGGGAATCAGCTCGTCGTCTTGCCGAAGCAACCCGACGACCCGGCCATCAAAGGCCTGCTTGGTGGTCCTGGCGAGATCGTCGCGGGAAACGCCCGCCCAGCGTCCGCGGGTCTGGCTATAAATGGGCACCACTCTTTGCACCCGCTGGCGCCAGTCGGTTCGCTGCAGGCCCGCCAGAGGACTTTCCGCCAGAATCGATTCCACCCTGGACGCGAGCCGGCGGAGGGTCGCGGGATCGGCATCGCTGGGGCCGCTGATGCGTACTTCGAACTTCCAGGTCTCTGAGGGGCCAACGCCGAACTTCTGTATTGGCACCTGGGCGTCGGGGAAGCGCTCGCTGAGCCACGGCTCAAGCTCGGCTATCAAGCCGTCGATTGCCCGATGGTCATTGACGTTGACGACGATCTGACCGTATGAGGCGTACTGTTGTTCGGGGGAAACCGGCAGATAGAAACGCGGCGGGCCGGCGCCGATGAAGGTGGCGACGCCTTCAACCCGATCGTCGCCGAGCAGCCTGTTCTCGATAGTCGAAAGATCTGCAGAAGTCTGGGCGATGCGGGTGCCTTCGGGGGCCCAGTAGTTGATCATGAACTTCGGCATGCTGGAGTCGGGGAAAAACAGCTGCTTCACCTGTCCGAATCCGATCACCGACGCAACCAGCAGCGCAATCATCGCCAGCACGGTCAGCAAGCGCGCACGGATGGCGCCGCGCAGCAGCGAGCGAAAGACGCGGTTAGATCCACTTTCCTTAGTTGCGCCTTGATCTGTATTTTCAGGTGAGGGCAGCAGATCGATGCACTGCAGCGGCGTCAGGGTGACCGATACCAGCCAGCTCACCAGCAGCGAGATCCCCACGACGCTGAAGAGCGATGCGCAATATTCGCCCGCGTTCTCATCGGACGCGGCGATAGGATAAAACGCCATCACCGCAACCACGGTCGCGCCGAGCAGCGGCAGCGACGGCTGTGAGGCCGATTCCACCGCGGCCTCGACCCGGTCCATACCCTTTTCCAGTCTTACCACGAAGCCTTCGGCGACGACGATGGCGTTGTCCACCATCATGCCCAGCGCAATGATCAGCGCGCCCAGCGACATCCGCTGCAGGTCGATTCCCAAAATCGCCATGATTACGAAAGTGCCGAGTATGGTGCCGGTGAGTGCGATGCCGATGATCATGGAAAGGCGCCAACCCATGCCGATAGTCAAAACCACCAGCACGATGAGCAGGGCCTCGGCGAAGCTGATGAGAAAGCCCTTGACTGCCTCGTCCACCACGCTCGACTGCCAGTGAACCCGGTGCACCTCGATGCCTACAGGCAGCTCGGCCACCAGCTCGTTCAATCTCCGGTCAACCGCGCGACCCATCTCGACCACGTTAGTGCCTGGGACGTTGCTGATGGCAATGGCGATCGCCGGCTCGCCGTTGAATCGCATCTGGGTCGCGGGCGGGGTGAGATAGCCGCTCTGGACCGTGGCGATGTCACGTAAGAGGACTAACTCGGAGGAGCGTGCGGCTCCCGTGGTGCCCGCCTGGGCCTGGAGATCGTCGGCGGCCGTCCCCCGAATCGGCAGCTCGGCAATGTCGTCGGCTGAGCCGAAGGCGCCGGTGGGATCGATGCGCAATCGCTGACGCTGAACGTCCACGTAGCCGGCATCGACGACGAAGTTCTGCTGTTTAAGCGTGGCTTCGATGGTGGAAGCGCTGATGCCGAGCTCGGTGAGTTGCGCCTGGGCGGCGTCCATGTAGACCACCCTTTTCTGCGCGCCCCAGAGGTCGACCCGCGCCACACCGTTGACCAGGCCGAGCTCGCGCTTTAAGTCTTTCGCATAGCGCTCCATTTCCGCATAGCTGAAACCGTCACCGACTACCGCAAGCACGTGACCGAATACATCACCGAAATCGTCGCGCACGATGGGGCGCTGGACGCCGGGCGGTAGCTGGGCCTCCAGATCGCGGATCTTTCTTCGCAGCTCGTCCCAGACCTGGGGAATCCTGGTGGAATCGATAGACGGCTTGATGTTAACGAAAACGATGGACATCCCGGCGCGGGAGAACGACTCGATGAAATCGAGCTGCTGCATCTCCTGAACCTTGAGCTCCACGCGGTCCGTCACCTCCTGTTCCACCTCGATGGGGCTTGCTCCGGGATACTGGGTGACGATTACCGCGGTCTTGACGGTGAAATCCGGGTCTTCGAGCTGGCCGAGGGAGAAAAACGCCGCAATGCCCGCGACGAAGACCAGAAATGCGCCGAAATAGGTGACAGTCCGATTCTCGATCGCGCGCGCAGCGAGGCTCATGACGTTACTCCGCTTTCGAGTCCAGTAACCGGACCGGCTGGCCCTCGCGCAGATAATGCACACCGGCGGTGGCGATCCACTCGCCGGGCTCGAGCCCTTCGGTCACGCGGACACCGCGCTCGGTCAGGTCTTTGGTGGTCACCGCGCGGCGGGAAACGGTGTTCGCACTGCTGTCTATGATCCAAACGAAGGACTCATCGATGTTCTCGCCGGCGAAAACCGCCGACACTGGGACTTCGATGCCTTTGGTTACTGCGCCTTCGGGCGGCGTGCCGAACGCTCTGCCCACCATGCCCGGCAGAATCTTCGCGCCTTCCGGCTGGTCCATGATCAACGTAACCGGGTAGGTGCGGGTCGTCTCGGAGGCCTCGGTGCCGATCTCCTGGACCTGAGCAGCCACCGGTTCGCCGGAGATGGCGTCGAATTCCACCCGCACGTCACGCACCTGGGGCACCAGCGAAATGAGGTTTTCGGGAATGTTGACCACGAACTCGATGCGGGAATCGTCGACGATGCGTACGATAGGCTGCCTGGCGCGCACGTCCTCGAAGTTCTTTACATAGGTGTCGACGACGATGCCGTCGAATGGCGCCTTGAGGAAGGTGTATTCGACCTGATCCTTTGCCGCCGCCACCGCTGCGCGCAGTGCGGCAACGTTTGCCCGGGCGGAATCACGGTTCTGAATCGCAGTGTCATAATCAAGCTGACTCACGAAGTCCGGGTTCTTGGCGCGAACCCCCTCGAGCCGCGCAAGATCCGCCTCCGCCCGCTTGGCGACCGCCCGTCCCTGAGCCAGCTGCGCCTGCACGTTTTTCAAGTTCACCTCGAAATCCCGCGGGTCGATGCGCGCGACCACCTGTCCTTCTTTGACCCCGTCGCCGACCTTCACCGGCAGCGTAATCAGCGGCCCCGAGACTCGAAACGAGACCTCGACTTCCTCCGCTGCTCTGGCGCGGCCAGAAAACTTTCGTCCTTTCAGGCCGGAACTGTCGGCGACCTGCATCGCGCGCACCGGGCGGACGATGTCCTTTTCCGCCGGCGGGGGCTCGGAGCATCCCGCGAGCACGGGAATAGCGACGGCGGCGCAAAGGGCCACAGCTTTTGGCATTCGCTTCATTGACCGAGCTCCTTCAGTGGATGGTTCGGCTATAGCTGGCTGCAGGCGAGGTGTGGGCAGCGTCACTGACCGTATTTGATAGACAGGAGTCAAAAAAGGCCGACAGCAGCCGGCGCAGGCGCTGCAAGTGAGCTGAACCGCGCCAATGTTCCCCGGGGCATGCTACGACATTATCACGAAAGGCTCGCCTGACTCAGATCAAAAATGTCGGTGCCGCTCGAGCATATATTTGAGTTGGATTTCCGGAGTGGCACTGGATACCTTCGGATCCCCGGGCGGGCCAGCTGTTCCTCCCCCTCAACTAGCTCTGCTGGCCGGCCCGTTTTCCCTGCTGGCCCCGCGCATTACGCCCGGGGTTTGTTTTTGAGCCCAAACTAAAAACGCGCCGCGGCTTGGGCTTCACGGGGGCAAACCGCCGGGGCTTGAAGATCCGAGTAATTTCGCACCCCATTGCCGGCGCGGCTTTGGGGCAATATTCTTTCCGCTGCGGCAACCGCTATCGGCTTTGGCACAAGCAGCGCCCGAACCCCAAATCCGTCGCCGTATATCAATGTACCCGACCAGATGACCAAGGTGAGCGTGATGGCCACAACCACCGAGCAGGCACCCCTCAAGGTCTACTGGCAGCCCGGATGCTCGAGCTGCCTCAAGACCAAGGAATTTCTTCTTTCCAACGGGGTGGAGTTCGAGTCCATCAACGTGCTCGAGGACGACAAGGCCTTCGACGAGCTCAAGGCGCTGGGCGTGCGCATGGTGC
>JBFHVA010000207.1:0-6476 GCA_041589735.1 Gammaproteobacteria bacterium
CGCGCCGGTGCCGCCGTCATTGGGCGCGGCGGAGCAGAATGCTACCACGTCGCTTCGTAGCTTGAGCCAGGTGGCGACGTTATCCTTTAACACCGACCCACCGGTACGAAGGCCCTTGCCGTGGACGATGCGTACGCAGCGCAGGCCGCGCCCGGAGCACTCCGATAAGAACTTTTCCAGGGCGTCGCCGGCCTCCCGAACGCGCATGCCGTGAAGATCCAGCTGGTCCTCGATCCGGATTTGTCCCCGCTTGAGCATTCGAATCACCTTTCGCTGAACCCCGGGCGAGGCGTGGAACAGCGGGCCGTGGCTCGACGGGCTGTAGCTCGCGTAGGGGTCGGTGTCCTCCGCGGGGGCATCGGCGTTGTCCCCATACCGCGGTGCGGGCCGTGGTCGCGCCCGCTCATGGTGAACGCGGTCGTTGTGCAGCCGGCGCACCCCGCCCGCGGCGCGGCGGAACATCGCCGGGTCGTCGTCGTGTTCGGGTTTTGGTTTTCTATGGTCAGCGCACATTTTGTTCACATCGGCCTGCACAGAAGGATGCTCAGCTCGGCAATCCGACGTCACAGGGACACATTGAGATTAACAGAACTTCTGAATCCGTCTATCCGCTAGGCGCCGGGCGGTCAAATCCAGGCGTCTGGACTATGCTTTGAGGCGTGGTTCGCTTCCAGCGGCGACCCGGCTAAAGGCACGTGGTTAGACGGCCGAAATAGGTACCAGATGAATCCCTTTCCGGGCGCTCGCGGTCGCCCGGAGCTTAACCTGTTGAGCAAGAAAACGATTCTGATCGCCTTGAAGCACAGATGGTAAAAATCTTGCAGAGAAACGCCCTCCAGCCGGGGCACGAGATCAACTGGTACCAGATCACGGATATCCTCGGGGTCGGCGGCTTCGGCATCACCTATCTGGCCAAAGACGAGAATCTGCTCCAGCAGGTGGCGATCAAAGAATATTTTCCCAAGGAATGGGCGATGCGCCTGGACGATGGCTCCGTCGAATGCTCTTCGATCGACAACCTGGAAGACTACCAATGGGGCATGGATCGATTCATCAGCGAAGGACGGATCCTGGCGAAGTACGACCACCCGTCCATCGTTCGAGTGATGTCGGTGTTCGAGGCCAACAAGACCGCCTATCTGGTCATGCGCTACGAAGAGGGGGTGACGCTCAAGGAGCTTATGCAAGAGACGCCCGAGCTCGAGGAAAACGACCTCAAAACAATGCTCCGAAGCCTGCTGGATGGGCTCGAGCAAATGCATGCGTCCGGCGTGATTCACCGCGACATCAAGCCCGACAACATTTTTCTGCGCCGTGACGGCACCCCGGTGCTGCTGGACTTCGGCTCCGCCCGGCAGGCCATCGGCGAGAAGACCATGGATCTCACTACGGTGGTCTCTGCCGGCTACGCGCCCATCGAGCAATATGCAAAAGACGAGGGCAAGCAGGGCCCATGGACGGATATTTACGGGCTCGGCGCGACCCTTTATCGCACCATCATGGGCAACCCGCCGCCGGACGCCCTGGTGCGGAGCAACGGCCTCATCAACTTGTCCCGAGACGTCATTCCGTCGCTCACCGACGAGAAGATGGACAAGTACTGCTACCGCTTTCTCAAGGCCGTCGATCACGCGCTGGCGTTCAAAGCCCAGGACCGGCCGCAAAGCATCGCCGCCTGGCGCGAGGAGCTTCGGCTCGAGGATGCAGGGGAAGCGGAAACCGAGGAGAACAAATCCTTTGTCGCGTCATCCGGCGTGATGAACGTGGAAGTCGACAAGATCGATACGGGGCAGTGGGAGATCGAGAACGTCGAGAAAAGAGGAGACACCTCGGGCGAGCCGCGCGCGAGCATCGAAGACGAATACGGGCACGTGGTCGGAGAGCTCCGCCAGAGATACTACCTGGAGTCGTTCAAGGCGCTTTCGGGGCGAAGGCTGCGGCTGTCCTGGAACTGGGCCGCAGGTATTTTGACTTGGCCCTGGCTCATGTATAGAAAGATGTACCTGTGGGCGCTGATCATCTATCCAACTATTGCCGTCGCGCTGATTCTGCTCATCGATTACTTTTTGCCCGCGCTCGCGGGACCCGCATCGAGAACGCCGCCAATGGTGCTGGGCGGCTATTTTCTGCTGACGACGCTTTTTGCGGGCGCGTATGGAAACGCCGTCTACCGCCGGCATGTCATCAGGAAGATTCGTAAGGCGAGAGACCTCGACTTGAGCGACAAGGAGCGGGGAAAGCTCCTGTTACTCAAAGGCGGGGTGACTTTCCTCTTTCCAGTGATTGCGCTGGTAGCGCTGGCCGCGGCGATTGCGGGGCTCGCCGTTTTTATCCGAGGGGCTTAATCGCAAGCCGCCGGGTGCGCGAAAATAGCGGCGATGTTTATCGCGCGCTTCGGTTGCGCCGCAAAAGAATCCAGGCGGACAGGATCTAAAGTGGCGGAAAAGCTCTTCGTCTATGGCACCCTGATGTTCCCCGAAATCCGCTCGGCGCTCGTCGGCCGGGAGTTCGAGACTTTTCCCGCGGTGCTCCAAGGCTATCGGCGGTTGGCCATATTTCTCGCCGGCCGTGCGCCGGTGCCCGGCCTGGTCGCAGATGAAAAGGCCAGCGTGGCCGGACTCGTGCTTCGCGGCGTCGACCGCAGAACCCTGTGGGTGTTCGATACCTTCGAAGGGGTGAGAAGCGGCCTTTACAGCCGCGAACGGGTCGAAGTTAAAGACAATGAGGGCAGGGTGGTCGAAGTTTCCACCTACGTTACCGGTTTCGCAGCGCGTGAGCTGCTCAAAGGCGACTGGGATCCGGAGGTGTTCAGAAAGCGCCACCTGGTGGCTTACCGCCGGCGAATCATTGCGGCGTGGCGGGAGACCGATTCGAAAACGTAACAACCTTCGAGAGGGCTAAATTTCTGTCACTCGATCGAGTTTTAATTCGATTTTTTTCGCAATATTTTTTAACCTTTTCAAGTATCTCAGATTTTTCCTTTGCCGATACTCTTTTGTTTTGGTTTCGGGGATCCCACTCAGAAATTTGGGAAGACAAAATAATGCGCTTTCGAATAAATAATCCAGCATCGAAGAGAAAGCCGATTTCCATTGAAAGGCTGCCGTTCAGGTATACAATCGCCTCTCTATGTAGCCGCTCGACATAAGAACCGTCGTTGAACTCCACCCGTCCTTTCAAATAATTTTGAATTTTCTCCGCCAACTTTGCCAATAGGACGGAAAACAAACTGATCCTGAAGTTAACTGTTTGACTATAGCCCGCAGGCGCTCGGAGATGAGGGATTGGGTGTTCAGCGAGAGCCAGAGGCCGTTTTAGCGTCCGGTTTCTTATCATTGTCTTTAATCGGTTTTTTCAGCCGTCGCTCATCCCGCGGCGGAATGCCGTAAAAGTCTCGGTAGCATTTGCTGAAGTGTGGCGCTGAAACAAAGCCGCATGCAAAAGCCACCTCGACGATGGACATGGACGTCTGCAGCAGAAGCTGGCGCGCGCGGGCGAGGCGGAGCTCCAGGTAATAGCGCGTCGGCACGCAGTGCAGGTGCTTCTGAAAAAGCCGCTCCAGCTGGCGGCGGGAGAGGCCGACGTGCTGCGCCAGCTCGTCCAAGCTCATCGGCTCTTCCAGATTCGCCTCCATCAGCGACACCGCGTCCACCAGCTTCGGCTGGCTGGTGCCGAGGTGTAGCCTGAGCGGAATGCGCTGGCGGTCGTTGGGGCCGCGGATGCGCTCGCAGATGAACTCTTCTGAGACCGAGATCGCCAGGTGCCCGCCGTGATCCTCGTGGATCACGTTGAGCATCATGTCCAGGGGCGCGGTGCCGCCGGAGCTGGTTAAGCGGTCGCGGTCGATCTCGAACAGCTCCGAGGAAACGATGACGTTGGGAAACTGCTCGCGCATGGCGGCCATGTTCTCCCAGTGAATGGTGCAGCGGTAGCCGTTTAACAGCTCTGCACGCGCAAGCAGATAAGAGCCGGTGCACACCGCGCCAATCTTTACCTTTTTCATGGCGAGCTTTCGAAGCCAGAAGGTGATCGGCCGGTCTTCAACAGCTTCAACCCGTTCGCCGGTGCACACCAGCACCATGTCCAGCGATCCACAGTGGTTGAGGTCGCTGTCCGGAGTAATGGGGAGACCGTTGCTGGCGGTAACCGGCTGGCCATCCACGCTGATAAGCGGCCACTGGTAGAGCGTTCGACCGCTCAATCGATTGGCCATGCGCAGAGGCTCCAGCGCCGCGGTGAAGGCGATCATGGAGAAATCCGGAATCAGCAGAAAGCCGATGCGCCGGGGCTTGACGTCGTCCGCGTAGTCGGGCTCGTTTGCTCGCATGAACCCTCGCCTTGTTGGTATTCGGCCGCGCTGCCTGCACAGTGCGCGCAAATGGTGCGCTGCGACACCCAGCCAGCGGGCGTTGGTGCAGAAATGATGACGCTTTTTGAAAGGTATTTCGAGCTTTTTAATACGAAATCCGTTGATTTGCCAAGATAATCTTCTCTCGCGGCTTTCCCGTAGGCGACACGGGAGGCGGCTGTCGCTATGCGCCCGGCCCGTGGCAAACTCACCCCGGGGCGCCGGGCAAAAATAAAAAGGGAGTCACGCGCAATGGCCGTTCATTTTACCCGGGAAGAGTTCGATGCAAGGCGGAATGCCGCCATCGCGGCGATGAGCGCCCAGGATCTGGACGCGCTGCTCATGTTTCGTCAGGAGAGCATGTTTTACCTGACGGGCTACGACACTTTCGGTTTCTGCTTCTTCCAGTGTCTGGTGTTGACCGCCGACGGGCGCTTTACGCTGCTCACCCGTGCGCCGGATCTGCGCCAGGCGCGGCACACCTCGATCCTCGAAGATATCCGGGTGTGGACCGACGCCGCGGGCCGTAATCCCGCCGAAAATCTGCGCGAGATCCTGGATGAGAAGGGGCTTGAAGGCCGGCGGCTCGGGGTGGAGTACGATGCCTACGGACTGACCGCTTACAACGGCCGCCGGCTGGAGGCGGCGCTCGACGGGTTTGCGACTCTGGAAGATGCTTCAGCGCTCGTGAGCCGGCTGCGAGTGGTGAAAAGCGACGCCGAGATCGAATACGTGGGCCGTGCGGCCGAGCTTGCCGACGACGCCCTGGAGGCGGCCATCAATCTGTGCGCGCCGGGCGCGTTCGAAGGCGACATACTCGCCGCCATGCAGGGCGCGGTGTTTCGCGGCGGCGGCGATTACCCGGGCAACGAGTTCATCATTGGCTCCGGCAACGACGCGCTGCTTTGCCGCTATTTTTCGGGAAGAAGAAAGCTGTCGCAAACGGATCAGCTTACCCTGGAACACGCCGGGGTCTACCGCCACTACCACGCGGCGCTGATGCGCACCCTGCTGGTGGGCGAACCCCATCCGCAGCATCTTGAAATGCACCCGGCGTGCGTGGACGCCATGCACGCCTGCATCGAGGCGCTCAAGCCCGGGCGGCCGGTGGGCGAGGTCTTCGACGCCCACGCGAGGGTGCTGGACAAGGCGGGCTTCAAGGCTCACCGTCTGAACGCCTGCGGATACAGCCTGGGCGCCACCTTCACCCCCACGTGGATGGATTTCCCTATGTTCTATACCGGCAACCCGGTGATCGCGGAGCCAAACATGGTGTTCTTCATACACATCATCCTCATGAACAGCGACTCAGGCCGCGCGATGACTTTGGGCCAGACCGTGCGCGTGACCGAGTCCGGCTGTGAGCGCTTGAGCCGGCTGCCGCTGGATTTGGTGGTCAAATAGGACCGGGAGCAAAACAGAGCGCCGATACGCCCCACGGAAGACTAAACGGCGACGGTCGGTCGATCGTCGAATAGAGCTGCGAACATTCACTAACAGCGCAAGGCCAAGATGGAAACTCAAACCATTCCCGCCCGGCGGGGCAAGGCTGCGTTGGCCGCTGCCGGACAGAAGATCAAGATCATCAACACCCACGGCCAGCAGGTGGTGGACACCTGGGCTTTCGCCCGCGACGACCTGAACGAGTTCATGTCCATGGAGCACACCCGGGCGACGCTGGTTAAGCTCATGCCGGCTCTCGGCGATCATCTATACACCAACCGGCGAAGACCGATCCTGACCCTGGTGGAGGACACCTCTCCCGGGATTCACGACACCTTGATGGCCGCCTGCGACGATTACCGCTACCGGCTGCTCGGCTGCACCGAATACCACGACAACTGCACCGACAACCTGGCGGCGGCGATGAAGGAGATCGGGCTCAAGGCGCCGGAAACGCCGAGCCCCTGGAATCTGTTCATGAACATCCCCTGGAGCGCCGACGGCGCGCTGGCCTTCGAGCCGCCTCTCACCCGGCCGGGAGACTACGTGGTGCTTAAAGCGAATTTGGATCTGGTGATTGCATTCTCCGCCTGCCCGCAGGATATTCTGCCCGTCAACGGCAAGGCGGGGCGGCCGACGGAAGCGCACTTCCAGATCCTCGACTGATTTCCAGCGCAGCGATTAC
>JBFHVA010000208.1:0-6472 GCA_041589735.1 Gammaproteobacteria bacterium
GAAGCACACGCTCACGGGCTGGTACTGGTTGCTGCTGCCGCCGAAAGTGAACTATGCACAGGTCTATGGGACGCCGACGGGTGTCGGGCTGCTGGTATTCGTTGCGGGCCTCGGCCTGGTGCGGAGCCAGCGACGAAAAGCTAAGAGCCTGCTCGTCGATTGAAGTGGGCGCATTCATATTGATATGGATCAAGACTTCTTTTTGATATGGATCATGATTTTTTTTGCGCAGAATCGTTACGCTTTTTTTGAGACGGCTACAAATTAAGGGGACGTAGTGTAATGCACTCGAAGTTGGCGAAATTCGTCGCTTCGGTTAGCATGTTCGTGAAGGGGGAGGACAAACTCGTTGCTGTGAGGCAAACGAATCAGTATGACAACAAGAATAAGAACGCGCCAAACACTTCTGCACTTCACTCTGAGAACAATTCACGGGCACGCGGTCCAGATGCGCCGTGACAACCCCGAGCGGGCAGAAATCTTGCGTTGTCCGCGACGGATGAAGAACCGATAGGAGCGGCTAATGGACATATCTTCCATCGTGCGACGCGTGCTACTCGTCCCGCTTGCGGGGCTCGGAATCGTATTCGGGGTGGCGGCCGAACCCGCAGCTATTGGGCCGGTGCCCGCCGTCAAGTTCGACAAGGCGAAAGCCGAGCTCGGCAAGCGGCTGTTCTTCGACAAGCGGCTGTCCGGGGACGCGGCGATTGCGTGCTCGACGTGCCACATTCCCGAGAACGGCTTTGCCCATCCCGACGCGCTGTCGCCCGGATACCCCGGCAACGGTCACTTCCGCAATTCGCCAACGCTCATCAACACCGCCAGCAAGAACATCTGGCTTCACGACGGGCGACTCGGGACGAATCTCAATGACGTCACGCGTGAGATGATTACCGAAGACTACATCATGAATATGGACATGCGGATTATGCAGGAACGTCTCAAGCAGGATCCGGTCTATGTCCAGATGTTCAAAGACGCGGGTATGGGAGAACCCTCAAACGGTGGCGCGCGCAACGCAATTCCCGAATTCTTGAAGACTCTGGCATCGCGCAACGCGCCGTTCGATACGGGGAATATGTCGAGCTCAGCCAAGCGCGGTGAAGACTTGTTCAAGGGCAAGGCTGGCTGTGTCGGCTGTCACAACGGGCCGTTGCTCTCCGACGGCAAGTACCACAACCTCGGTGTGCCCGAGAATCTGGATATTTTCCGCGATCCGCTCAATCATCAGGCGTTCATTGCGTATGCCAATTTCCAGGGAATACCGAACTACATGAACCTGAAACGCGATCTCGGCGCGTTTGTGCAGGACAAGAGTGTCGCGGGCGCGGAGAAGCGCAAGGGAGCATTCATGACGCCGACGCTGCGCGAACTCAAGTACACCGCACCGTACATGCACAACGGCACCATCAAGACGCTCCGCGACGTGGTTGATTTCTACGATCGCGGCGGCGGCAAAGATCCGCATAAGGATCCGGCACTGAAGGCATTGAAACTCAGCGACAAGGAAAAGCAGGATCTGGTCGCTTTCCTGGAAGCGCTTTCCGGTGATCCGTTGACCGGCAAAGAGTTTGTCTGGAGCGAACCTTATCCCGACGAATATCCAGTCATCGCCGAGTGGCGCAAAGCGCGCAACTGACCGAGCGACGAGGAGCAAGCCATGAGCAAGACAGAAATTCGATCGCGACGAGTGCTATCGGCATTCCTCGTTGCCGCGGCGATGGCTGGGGGCCAAGCGTTGGCGCAAAGCGCCGCCCCGCCACCGCTCGCGCCTCTCGGCGATCCGCCGATTCCGGCCGACAACAAGCAGAGCGCCGCCAAGGTCGAGCTCGGCAAGCTGCTGTTTTTCGACCCGCGGCTGGGCGGCGACGCTTCCGTTGCCTGCGGAACGTGCCACGAGGCGAGCCAGGGCTGGGCCTTTGCGGAAGACATCTCGCGCGGCTATCCGGGCACGGTCCATTGGCGGAACAGCCAGACCATCGTCAACAGCGCCTATTACGGCAAGCTGTTCTGGGCGGGCGCCTCGCGGTCGCTGGAAGGGCAGGCTCGCTCGGCGGCAAAGGGCGGCGTGGCCGGAAACGGCGAGGACGATATCATGGAGGCGCGCCTTGCTCTCATCCCCGAATACCGAAAGCGTTTCAAAGAGGTGTTCGGCGACGAGTGGCCACTCATTGGGAACGCCTGGAAGGCCATCGCAGCTTTTGAGCGCGAAGCGCTGATTCAAAAGGACACGCCGCTCGACCGGTTCTTGAAGGGCGACAAGTCGGCGCTCACCGATCAGCAGATTCGCGGCAAGAAAATCTTCGAGGGAAAGGCGAACTGTATCGCTTGTCACAACGGAGCGCTTGCCTCCGACGAAAAATTCTACAATATCGGAGTTCCTTATTCCCGGCGCTGGGAGGAAGACGGACTCGCTCAGATCACCTTCCGCTACGAGCAGTTCGCCAAAGGCGTTACCGAGAAGATGTACCGGGAGATCAAGGACGATGCCGGGCTTTACTATCGCACCAAGAACGCGTGGGACAAAGGAAAGTTTCGCACGCCGTCGTTGCGATATACCGCGTACACGGCGCCATACATGCATAACGGCCTCTTTTTCACCATGGAAGAAGTCATAGACTTCTACGATCGGGGGGGTGTAAGCGAAGACGGCCGGACGACTGATTTTCCGGAAACCAAAAGCGCGCTTATAAAGCCACTCGGACTGAGCGACGAGGAGAAGGAAGACCTGATAGCGTTCATCGAGGCATTCTCGGGTGAAGAGATCCTCATAGACAAGCCGAAGCTTCCGGAGTACGCACCGTTGTTCACCGAAGCCGAGCTCAAGTCCGAATGATGGAGGAAATCAAGATGACCGATTCAAAAGATAAGTGTGACGGCACCGCCGGTGCCCACACGCGGTGCATGCTGAATCGCCGACAGTTCCTGCTTTACAGCTCGGCAACGGCGGCGGCCGCAAGCACGATTACGGTGAGCCTGCTTCCCGGCACCGCTGGTGCCGCCGTACAGCAAACGGCACGCGTGGTCGGTTATCCGAGAACGAAAATCGCCAGGCTTAGTCAGCTGAAGGACCACACTCCCGTGGATTTTAACTATCCGGACGACCTGTTGAACGCGCAGTGCATGGTGGTCAAGATGGGTGGCGTGCAGGCGGGCGGTGGAATCGGGCCGAAACGCGACGTCGTTGCCTACAGCTACCTGTGCACTCACCAGGGCGGACCACTGCAGGGCACCTACAAGGTCACCGATGAGCATCGAACACTGGGGCCGTGCCCCCTCCATCTTTCGCTCTTTGATCTCAGGCGCCACGGCATCATCGTTTCGGGTCAGGCCTACGAGAGTCTTCCGCAAGTGCTGCTCGAACTGGATGGCGACGATATCTATGCGGTGGGAATGTTGGGGCTGATTTTCGGCCGCGACAAGAATTTGATGCAATCATAGGAGGCGCACAATGTCGACCAACTATTATCTTCCGGAAGACGCGGCGCCGCTTCCACCGAAGCATGCCGACGTGCTGACCACGTGCTGCGATTACTGCATAGTGGCCTGCGGCTACAAGGTTTATCGCTGGCCGGTCGGCTCCGGTGACGGCGGACGCAAGGCATCGGAAAACGCCTTCGGCATTGACTTCCCCTCGGCGCCGCTGCAGGACTGGGTCGCGCCAGCCCAGCATAACGTCGTTATGCACGACGGTCGTCCGCACAACATTGTAATTACGCCGGACAAGAACACCAAGTTCGTGAACACGAACGGCGACTCGAGCATGCGCGGAGGACTGATCGCACAGAAATGCTACAATCCAAAGACGCCTACTCGCGATCGACTCACCACGCCGTTGGTGCGCATTTACGGCACGCTTCAGCCGGTCCCCTGGGATTTCGCCCTGGACATCGCGGCCGAAGTTTCCAAGCATGTCATAGCGAAGCATGGCTCCAACGCCTACTCGGTCAAGACTTACTCCTACTACTTCGTCGAAAACACTTACGCGATCTCCAAGTTCGCCAAGCGGCACATCAATACCGCGGCCTTCACCTTCCACGATACGCCGTCGGATGTGACCTCGACCCCCGGATTCCGCGACGCCGGCTTCGACAACTTCGGACCGAGCTACGACGACTGGGGCGCTGCGGATGTACTGATGGTATGCGGCACCGATCCGTACGAGACCAAGACCATTATCTACACCCAGTTCATGAAGCCCGCGATGGAAGCGGGCATGAAGACGATCTTTCTCAATCCCCGCGAGACCGCCGGCATTGCCTACGCCAAGAAGGTCGGCGGGCTTCACATCCAGCTCAATCCGGGCACCGATACCCTCGTGCTTGGCGCCATCGCGCGGGTGATCGTGGAAAACGGCTGGGAGGACAAGGAGTGGATCGAGAACTGGGTGAACAACAAGTGGGGGTCGAGCTCGGGGTTCGGCCAGGGCACCCGCAACACGCCGTGGCAGTGGCGTACCACCTGGGGCAAGTTCCAGACCAAGGGATTCGACGACTACAAGGAGTGGCTGCTGTCACAGAAGGAATACGAGCCCGAGAACGCAGCGAAGCTTGCCGGTATCCCCGTCGAGCAGATCCATGCCGCGGCCGAGATGTTGGCCAAACCCTCGGGCGGGAAGCGTCCCAAAGCGTCTTTCGGCATCGAGAAGGGGCTTTACTGGTCGAACAACACCGGCAGCACCAACGCCATCTCGTCGCTCGCCACCATTTGCGGTGCGGGCGGACGGCCCGGCCAGGTGGTCGGGCGGTTCGGCGGCCATCAGCGCGGTGGCACGTCCGGTGGTCGATATCCCCGCGCCAAGTCGCCGGAGAAGCTCCCGGGCCGGCGCAAGCGGTCGCTTGACACCGACCGCTGGCTGATATCGGGAAACACCCGCATCGCCCACTGCATCGGAACCACCTGGATTCAGTCCATGTGTGGATCCCAGGGACTGCAGAAGAAGTTCCACGAGCTGGTGGTGGCAAATCCTCACCAGGTCCGCAGCTATGACAAGCAGGAGATCATCGATACTCTGAAAGCGCGGGCGGATTCTGGAGGAACCGTGGTGTTCAATCAGGATATCTACCTGCGCGATCCCATCGGCGCGAAGTTCGCCGACGTCATCTTTCCGGCGGCGACCTGGGGTGAAGAAGACTTCGTGCGGGCTAACGGCGAGCGGCGGCTGAGAATCTATCAGAAGTTCTATGATCCGCCCGGTGACTCCAAGCCGGATTGGTGGATCATTGCCGAGCTCGCCAAGCGCATGGGGTTCGACGGCTTCGACTGGAAAGACTCCAACGAGGTTTGCGAAGAGTCTTCGAGGTTCAGTCGTGGCAACCGCAAGGCGTACCACATGATCAAGGTGGCGGCGCACCGCGAAGGTAAAACGCTGCACCAGAAGCTCGCGGAGTTCGGCACCGACGGCATTCAGGGTCCCACCTTCTACAATTACGAAACGGGTGAGCTTCATGGAACGAAGCGCATGCATGACACCACTCTGTCCCAGGAGCAGCAGTCAAAGATGGGCCTCGCCAACGGACCACAGGGTCTGAACGTGGTGCAAAAGTGGGTCACCCACTTCAAGAGTCAGACGGGCCGGGTCAATATCCAGAAACATCCCTGGAGCCTCTATTCGGATTTCTGGGAGTGGCTGCACCCGAAGGACGACGAGCTGTGGTTTTCCTGCGGGCGGATAAACGAGATCTGGCAGTCTGGATATGACGACGTCGAACGGCGTCCCTATTGCACCCAGCGCTGGCCAGAAAATTGGGTGGAGATTCATCCCGACGACGCCAAGACGCGCGGCATCGAGTCTGGCGATCAGGTCATGATGTACTCCGACCGGGTCGCGGGACACATGCGCACCATCCATGGCGTGCACGGCAGCGACTTCCAGTTCTCGGAGCTCATGAAAAACGGTCACATTGAGCTTTCCAAAGCCGCGGTCACGGCAGTCGCCATCGTAAGCCCGGTGGTCAAGAAAGGGATGCTGTACGCTAACATGCTCGACATGCGCCAGCCGTCGAACTCGCTCGCGGCCCGTGTCGTCGACCAGATTAGCGGAAACTACAATTACAAGATGGGTGTGGCCCGCGTGAAGAAGATCGGAGAATCGCAATACAAGAAGGAATTCAGAAGCTTCTCCTGGGCGCCGCGCAACATCGTGTAGCGCATGTGAATCGACCCCGGCGCTGCCTGCGTCTGCTCGGTTAGACGCAGTCGGCGCCGGGGTTTTTCAGCACCGACGCCCAACCGGTCCTGGTAATTCTCACCACGTTGCTTGCGCCTCCGGTGGCGCGGGCGCGGTGGAACCACGCGAGCGCCATGGCCAAGGCCCGGATCTTGCTCACCCGCGCGAGCGCCGCGGCGCGTCACGCACCAGATCACACCGCAGGGTACGACAGATTTACGTCATTCCGCGCTTTCTGAATCGCGGATGCCCGCAGTTAACTTCCACACGGCTATTATTCGAGCTCGGAGATCCAGTTGGCCA
>JBFHVA010000209.1:0-6416 GCA_041589735.1 Gammaproteobacteria bacterium
ATAAGAGTCGCGCGGGTCGACGCAACAATGGCAGCGGACGGCCCGTCAATCGAGGGCCGCGACAAGTATGACCGGGGTCGTGGGGCAAGTGGTGCGAGCCGAAAACGCTCGCACTTTGAAACCGCTCCGCTGCGCGTCCGGCGCCGGCGCGGTCCGGTTTCTTTAGCCCGAATTATTCACGTGGGCGCGTAGATGCAGGCAGAATCGCGTCCGCAGCGGTGGGCGCGTGAATTGCGGGCTAAAATTCGGGTGCCGTTTTCAGTCGTTGTTGAATCGCGCGACGAGGGATCGTCCCGCAGGCGTCAAATAGCCCTCACGATCGACGAGTCCCATGCTCATCGCCCGTTCAAACAGCCGTCGTTCGCCGTCGTCCCTGAGATAGACCAAGCCGTCTCCGAATCTATGAGCCAACAGCTGGAGAAGCGCCTGGTCCAACTGCTCCGACAGTTCTTTTTGCATTAAAAGACCCAAGGTTTCCCATAGTGACCGCGTTCAGCGGCCATGAGCACACATATACGCCGGAATTTCATCGACTTATATGTGTAATGTGAGCTGTAGCATTAATAGAAATCCGAGTCAACGGGAAATCAGCGATTTATCCACAAAATTCCCGCTCTTATTCGATTTTGAGACCGAATTCGCAGCAAATGCAGGAATTATTCCCAGGAAAACAACAGAAATTCGCAGAAGCGAGCCCAGACGGGATCGGATGCCCGGCCGCCCGCGGGATCAAGGCATGTGTTCGCGGGCGAGGTAGTCCAGGGCCTGCATTTCTTCGAGACGACTGGCGGCGCGGGCAAACTTCTGTTTCAGCTTTTGGCCCGTATATAGGGTTCCCGGAGGCGCCTGCGCCGAAATCACCAGGTTGACGCTGCGTTCATAGAGGGCGTCGATAAGATGAATGAAGCGCAGCGCGCCGTCTCGGTTTTCATCGCTGAGCTGAGGAACCCGGGCGAGGAGAACGGTATGGAAGCGGCGAGCGATCTCGATGTAGTCGGACGCGCTGCGGGGCGTTTCGCAGAGGGCGGCAAAGTCGAACCAGGCGATCCCGTCCGCGGCCCGCAGCGCGTCCACGCCCCGCCCGGCGATCTCTATCACCGGCGACTCCACCACATTCTCCGGACAGAGTTTTTCGAAGGCGTCGGCGAGGTTCGCGTCCGCCTGCGCGTCCAGCGGATGATGATAAATCTCCACCCGCTCCAGAGCCCTGAGACGGTAATCCAGGATGCTGTTGAGTTCGACTATGCGGGTGTGTTGCTTGATCAGCTCGATGGCGGGCAAAAATCGGGCTCGCTGCAGCCCATCCTTATACAGATCGTCCGGCGCAATGTTTGACGTGGCGACGAGGGTGACTCCGCGCTCGAACAGCCGCTCCAGCAATCCCCCCAGAATCATCGCGTCGGCGATATCGGAAACGTGAAATTCGTCGAAACAGATCACGCGGGTATCTCTGGCCAGACCATCCGCCACCAGCGCAAGCGGTTTTTCCCGTTGCCCGAGCGCTTTGAGCTCGCCGTGGACGTACTGCATGAAGGCGTGAAAGTGGATCTTGAGCTTGCTCTCAAAAGGGAGCGCGTCGTGCAAGCTGTTCACCAGCAGGGTCTTTCCTCGCCCGACGCCGCCCCAGATGTACAGCCCTTTCACCGGCGCACGGTTTCGTTCACGGATAATCCCGCGCAGACCATCAAGGATACTTCTCGGTTTGGCGGAATCTCGCGTCAGCGCTTCGTAAAGCGCCTGCGTGCATTTGACGAGCTCAGCCTGGGCGGGATCCGGCAAAAGCTCGCCACGCTCGACGGCAGCGAAATAGCGCTGCCGGGGCGTCAATGCTTGGGAAATCGCGTCTTCGGCTTCCATTTTGGTGGCGCATTTCATGCCGAAACACGCTGTGTGTCAAAATGACCCCTTCAAGATTGCGTTGCGAAGCTGTTGTGCCCCGGCTGCATCAGATACAAATCCGATATGTGCCGCAGGAGGATCGAATCCTGCTGCGCATTAAGACCACGGACCGATCGGAGTTCAGATTCTGGTTGACCCGTCGGTACGTCAAGCTGCTATGGCCCATCGTCGTCAAGATGCTGGAGGCCGATCAGCGTGTCCAGCTTCAGGCAAACGCCGAGGCCAAGAACGCGGTTCTCTCCTTCCAGCATGAAAAGGCAATCAAGGAGAGCGATTTTTCCACCAAGTACAATGAGGACGCCGATAATTTACCGCTGGGCGAGTCGCCAGTGGTGCTGGCAAGAATACAGCTCAAGAAACCCAAACAGAGCGACAACCTGCTCTGCATGCACCCTGAAAGGGGAAAAGGCATCGAGCTGGCCATGAATGAGACCCTGCTTCACTCTTTCAGTAAACTGCTGACGGACGCCGTAAGGGTCTCCGAGTGGGACATCGAACTCAAACTTCCAACAGATCCCGGCCATGATGCGCCATTACCAAAACGCATGAACTGAATCGGCCGACGGTCGCCGTTTCAGGGATTAAACTGTTCGAAAATTTTTTCTCCGCTGCTGTCCGTGATGACGCACCAGTACCACGGCCCGAGTTCCGTTTCACCGCCGTTCTCGGCGTGGTTCAGACGGTAACGGATTTGGGCGCCGAAGCCGCCCTCGGCGCCAAGTGCTATAGCTACAAAATCCGACGCCCCGTCGTTGTCTGCGTCCACCAGACGCGTGAGCTCTGGAAAGTGCTTCCAGCTCTCAATCGGAGCAAACTCGATCATCTTGTCGAACATAAGCTCCGGTACGACATACTCGAATTTACCGTTATAGATTAACGGCTCCGCCGGCGCGGCGGACGCCACGAACAACAAAGCCGAAGCCATAATCCAGCGCCAGCTGCGGCCGGATCGTCCTAGAAACATCATTTTGATCGGATCCTTGTTGCGATGATTGAATTTGTACAGACCGACTGCCCTTATTGCTGGGAGCGGATCGAAACGACAGTAGACTGCTCGGGGGGCTCGGCGCAATACATCGAGGACTGCCCGGTCTGCTGTCAACCGATACGATTCGACCTGAGAATAAACGAGGAAGGTGCAGTTGCGGGTTTCGACACGTCGCGCGAAAACGAATAATCAGTGAAAAGCACGCAGGCTTTGCCGCCTCGAAAAAATCGCAAACGATGAAGGATTACTCGGAGTACGGTATACCCAAAGTCCTCTGTTCTTCCGGATTAGCTCCGGCCAGATTGAATCCGTCGCCTTGTCGAATACCGTTTCCGAGTCAGCAGGAGTTATCAGCCAATCGCCGCGCATCAACTCCGCGTCGAGCTGACCGGGTCCCCAGCCGGAGTAGCCCGCATAGGCCTGAAATGCCGCTACCGAGGACTCTTCGGCGATAATCTCGCGAAGGGTCGTAAGGCTGGTGCTGGCAAAAACGCCGTCGACGACCTGCTCCGACTGGCGCGGCCGGCTGGTGGACCTCAGCAGCAGAAACAGCTGGGTCCTGCCCACCGGGCCGCCGATGAACACCAGTTCCTGGCGATTTTTCAACTCCTCCTCACCTGGCAGCAGCGACGCCAGTGAAACTTCAGTCGGCCGGTTAATGATCAGCCCGACGGCTCCGGATTCGTCGTACTCTAAAAGCAGCACCACAGTTTGAGAGAAGTTCGGGTCGCTCAGGGTTTCACTGGCGACGAGAAAAACGCCTTTGCCCAGCGCCTCCCTGGAAGGTCGCCCCTTACGCGATGCGGCCCCGCGCAGGACTTCTGGCAAATCCTGGCCGGCGAGTTCAGTGTATTTGACCGACGCAACGCCCAAAATCACCGCCCCGGGGTCGCCTGACACGCGCGTGTCGCCCTCGCTTGGGAGGGCAACCATAAGCAGCACAAAGGGTATGAGACGGGCGAAATACATCGGCGCGGAGACTCGGTAGACGACTTGGAGTACCTGACTGACCCCGGGGCAAGACCATTTGGTACCTGGATTGCTGTGGCAGCATTTTATCACCGGCGCCCAGCAGCGCGGCGACTTTCCTAGCCTCGCCCGGTCCCTTCGCTTTGATACGGACAAAAAAAAGCCGCGAAAAACGCGGCTTAAATCAAGGGGAGGAGACTCAACTTGCGCTGAAGCTTTGCTCGATCAGGAGATCCGGAGCGTGAAAAATCATGCCAACGGTCCGGGAATTGAATGCCTCCTTGCTCCCGGCCGCGAAAGGCGTCTTGAGATTCACGCCGGCGCCTGATTGACGCGAGGAAAGTATGGCAACGACTCAGCCGGGCGCATGCGACCGTGGTCACACTCCGGGAATCTAAATTGTGAACGCGGTCACGCAATGGGGAAAACGCATAATAAGGCTCGGCGACTAGCGCCGCGGACGGCCGGCTTGAAGGTCGCTTCGCCGTCAGTGCGCGTAGCGCGCCAGCCAGTGGCGCACGCGGCGTTTCAACGCGGCTCGCTCTTTGTCGCTGATACCTCGGGGGTCGAAACGGTATCGATAGTGGACCGGCAGAATTTCAGCCACGATCTCATCGACTCCCTTGGCCCCTCCCCGACGCTCGAGTCGCCTCAGCCAGCGACCGAGCGGCTCACCAGACGCGCGGGCTATGCCGCGTTTTTCCAACAGCCGCAGCAGCGCATAAACGTCTGAATCGGCGCCTGGCTGAACGCGACGGTCAAGCTGGCGCCTTTCGCCCCGCAATCTGCCGGAAATGCGTTGGGTACTCACCAACCGCCAGAGCAAGACGGCGAGCAGCGGGACAATCAGCCAGAGTAGATTGGTGGACGACTCTTCCGCGTCACTGCTCCAACGCCAGCGGGAGAACTTGAACACCAGCCAGGACAAGATGTCGTATGGCCCCTCCCACCACGAGGCGGCGTCCGCCTCGATCGCGCCCCACGCCGGCGGCGTCGTATCGAAAGCGATCCAGCGTTCGTTGACATAGGCCAGCGCCCAAGAGTGGGCATGGCGGCGACGCACCACGAAGCTGTTTTCCAGCGGACTGTATTCCTGTACCGAATAGCCGGTCGCGTAACGCGCCGGTATTCCGAGCGACCGCAGCAGCAGCACGGTCGCTGAGGCAAAGAACTCGCAGTGACCGCTGCGCGTTCTAATAAGAAAGTCGTGCAACGGCGATGAGTCCGCAACCGGCTTGCGAAGATCCACTGAGTACTCGAAGCGGGTGAGAAAAAACTGCTGCAGCTTTTTCAGTGCGGCCGTCGCCGACGTTCCTTGCAAATCGAGCTCGCTCGTCACCTTTGTCATCAGCGGCGCGAAATCCCGCGGCACCAGCAGGTCTTGCGGTCCCGGCGGAATCTCGAATGACCGGCCCGGCGCAAACCGCGCCGTGTACCGAATGAGCCCCGGTCCTCGGTTGACCCTGAAGGCACCGAGGGTGTGCTTGTGCAGTTCCTCCACCGGAAGGTTTTCAATTCTGAAAGTTCCCCGCGGCAGCGCGAGCATTCCCCGGCCGTACAACATCGAACGGGAAATGCGCACGGCGCGCGAATTCTCGACCGAAATGGGCTCGATGTCCCAGGTGGTGCCTTCGAGATCCGAAATCTGCTCCTCTGAAGTGGTATTACCCGCCAACCAAATATTCTTACTGAAAGACTGGTAGGTGGCTTCGTGCAACAAGGTGGGCACACCGCCACCGTCCAGGCCCTCGACGCGCAGCACGATTCGGTCCGATTGCTTGAGACGGCCGATTTCGCCCATCGCGGTATAGCTGCGGAACGGGTTACTGTAGCTGATGATCCGGTCACGGAAGAAGTTCATGACCACCGGCTCAATCGCGCGCCGTGCTTTCAACACGCCGATCTGATTGGCATAGCCGACGCCAACGGCTAGGGTGAAAACACAGAGCCACAACGCGATGTTGAAGTTGCGCGGACGATTGAAAAACAGCACGTAAGCGAACACGCTCACGAGTCCGGCGAAAAGCCACGCGCCACCGGACTCACCTGCGGTAGCCGAAACCAGGCAAATCACGAGATAGGGCAAGTCGAAATCAATAGCGCCGGCGTCTTCGATGATTCTCTTACGTTCGGCTCGGCGTATGGAGAGAAAAAGCGCAGAGTAGCGAATGTCTTTTCGTGTTCCGAATCGCTGTGCCAGCGCGAGCAGAAACAAGATCAAGGGCAGCCACTGAAGGATGATGTAGATGCCCTGGAAGGAATAGGTGTCGAAAACGTAGATGACGACCACGATGAATCCGATTCCGCTGACGTCGGCAATGTGTTCGTAATCCTTGTCGGATAAACGCCAGCGCCAGGGCGAGAGCCGTGCCAACTCGAGCACGAGGGCCATAGCTGCAGCGTATGGCCACAGACGATTTTCCATCCCCCACAACATCAGCGCCGCCGCGAGACCGAGCGGCGGAACGATCAGCTTGCGGGTAGCGCTATTTGCTTGTGAAAGCGAGTTCATGCCACCTCTTGCGGCAATACCGATATCGAGGCTGGGATTTCTTCCAAA
>JBFHVA010000210.1:0-6410 GCA_041589735.1 Gammaproteobacteria bacterium
GCTGACTAACTGGAGCTGACGGTGCCGCCGCCACCGGATCCCGAGCCCGGCACCAGGGGTGGCGGAACGACCACGTCGGAATCAGTTTGCGGCTGCTGCTCGCCGGCCGCGGGCAGAAGCCCGGGCGTGAAGGGATCGGGTTCCCCGCTGTCCGCCACGGTCACGTCGGGCACCGGCGGCGGCGCAACGGCGGGCTGGGAATCTGGCAGCTGGGGCAGCCCCGGCGACGCGTCGCTGGTCGGTCCATCGGGATCGGCTTCTGCTTGCGCCAGCGCCGTGCTCAGAAGGAGCTCCGGCTGCGCGGCGAAGCGCCCGCCCGCACGTTCGGCATAGTCCTTCAGCTCGCGGCATTTGCAGAGGTATCCGAGGCCCGTTGCACCGTTCGAGACCATGGCAGCCCGCATGCCCGCGAACAGGTTGCCGGGAAGGTTGAGGCTGGAAATCGGATTCGGGCCGCCTGCGCCGCTGACGCTGACAATCTGGCCGCCCTTCGCCATCGCGGTCTTTTTCGTGGATCCGTGGTCCACGCCCACCCTGAGATTCTTGCTCAGGTTGCACAGTACGCAGCCGCCGTCTTCCGTGGCGACGCTTTCGCCGGAATAGGCGTGCCGGGTAAGCGCGTCACCGCTGCGGTCAGCTGCCGCGCTGAGCGTCGTGTTGTTGACCTCGACGCGGAACGAATCGTTTTCCTCGAACATGAAGCGGCCGCTTCCGGTCATCACTTCCAGCCGCATTTCTCCGGATGAATTTCTCGACAGGCGAACCCTGGAATTCGGGCAGATAAAGACCACGCTGCCACTGTCCAATTTCAAAATTCCCATGGCATTGGGCGCGGTGCTGATGAGCTCGCCCCCTGCATAGGCGTAGGTCGAGTTTTCGACCGGAATCTGAACGCCGCTCCAGTTCACCTTGACCGGGCCATTGGTGTAGAGCACACCGCTGACCAGTGGCGAGGTCACTGCGCCGGAAACCGATCCGTCCTTGGATGAGCCCGCGGCCGACAAATCGATGGATGAATCGCCTCCCGCCTCAGTGAGCGGTGCCGGCGCGTTGGCCGCTTTCAGCAGATAGGTGCCCAGCAAGACCGGTGCACCAAAGGCGACGATCAGCAGAAGCAGCAGCACGCTGTTGCGGCGATGTCTGTTCCGGGTTCCTTTCATGATTGGGGCATGTTATCGGCGCGCTGGGCTAAAAATTGAGACCGTGGTCACGAATAAAAGTAATGCTTCCGATTTCCACTTACGTGTATATAGCAGACGAAACAGGGCGTTCCCCGGGAATCAGATTCGTGCTGGTGATGAATTCAGCTCAAGTGAACGCGGCGCGAACACGGGGCCAGTCGAAGGCCGGGCCGGGATCGGTTTTGCGTCCTGGAGCAATGTCACTGTGACCGGTGATGCGATCCGGCGTGATCTCGGGCCAGGTTTGCATCAGAAGTCTCAGAACCGGGACGAGACAGTGATATTGGGCCTCTTCGTAAGGCAGGTCGTCGGTGCCTTCGAGCTCGATCCCTATAGAAAAATCGTTGCACTGTTCTCGGCCACAAAACACAGACTGCCCTGCATGCCAGGCCCGGTGGCTGAAGGGGACGAATTGCACCAGCTCCCCGTTCCGCCTGATCAACAAGTGTGCGGAAACGTTGAGGTGCGCGATCTCGGCGAAATAGGGATGGAGACCCGGATCAAGGCGATTACAGAAAAACGACTCCACGTGCGCGTTTCCGAATTCTCCGGGAGGCAGGCTGATGCCGTGCAGGACCACCAGGTCGATGCTGCATCCGGCGGGACGCGGATCGCAATTTGGCGAAGCACAGCGCCTCGCCTCGAGGATCCAGGCTCTTTCTTTGTCGAGCTTCATGCTAATAATCGAAGCCGCTTTACGGGTGCGCTACAGCAATCATTAATCCGGGATATTAATTGACCAGCCCCCGCAAGGGATGAAATCCGGCCCTAATGTCATCATATTGTTTAGCATGAACGCGCAACACGAAGCCGAGAAAGGTTCACCCCGTCGACTTGGCTTCGGGATGATCGTACTCGCGTGGCTGCTGATCCTCGGGATTCTCAGCGCATATTTCAGCGGCTGGCTGGGCACACAACGAAACCCCAACCAGAGCATCGAGACCCTGGTCACCGACGGGGGTGCTCGCGAGGTGGTGCTTAAACAGAACCGCTTCGGACATTACGTGGCCAGCGGACGGATTAATGGAGTTAAAGCAACTTTCCTGCTGGATACCGGGGCAACCGACGTCTCCGTTCCCTCGGACCTGGCCGATAAAGCGGGACTCAAGGTGGGACCTCCGACGCGGGCGCAGACCGCCGGCGGAGAGATCACCGCTCGAATGACCCGAATTGATCGCGTCGAGCTTGGAGGTATCGTGCTTGAAAACGTGCGTGCCCTCATCATTCCCCATCTGCGCGGCGAGGAGGTGCTGCTGGGCATGAGTTTTCTGAGGCAGCTCGATTTCACCCAACAGGGTGAAGAACTCACGTTGCGGCAGCGACAGCCCGCGTCATGACGTCCGCTTCCGTGCAATCGCCCAATAAACCCGTGGCCCCAAGTGCGGCGGTCATTGCCGAGAACGTCCGGCGGGCGCTGGAGGAAGACGTGGGCAGCGGAGACGTGACCGCGGCGCTGATTGCGGAAGCCGCCCGGGCCCGGGCCCGCGTCATCTGCCGGGAATCCGCGGTGCTTTGCGGCCGCGATTGGTTCGATCAGGTGTATGCCCAGCTGGATGAACGCGTTTCGGTTTCCTGGCAGGCCGGCGACGGTGATCTGCTGGTGCCGGATCAATGCGTCGCCATGCTCGAAGGTCCGGCGCGGGCGGTGCTGACCGGTGAGCGCACCGCGCTCAATTTCATTCAGCTTCTCTCCGGCACCGCGACCGCGGCAAGCGGGTGCGCGCAAGCGGTCAAAGGCACCCGTACGCGGATCCTCGATACGCGCAAGACGGTGCCGGGTTTGAGGCTTGCGCAGAAATATGCCGTGCGTTGCGGCGGCTGTGACAATCACCGGATCGGACTTTACGACGCGATATTGATCAAGGACAACCACATCGTTGCCGCGGGATCGGTGGCCGCGGCGGTCAGCGCCGCCCGGCGGCTGAATCCAGATCTCACTCTTGAAGTGGAGGTGGAAAACCTGGAACAGCTCAAGGACGCCCTTGAAGCCGGCGCTGACGTCATCATGCTGGACAACTTCCGCAAGGAAGCGCTGCGCGATGCGGTGAGCCTCAGCGCCGGAAGAGCAAAGCTCGAGATTTCCGGGAGCGTGTCGCCGGAGGAAATACGCGCGCTGGCTGAGACGGGCGTTGACTACATCTCTCTCGGCGCGCTGACCAAAAACCTCCGCGCTGTCGATTTCTCCATGGACTTCGAGCCGCTCACTGCGGGCTGAGCGACGGTTCAAACCTTCTTCGTATCCAGGCGTTTCAAGTAGTCCTTGTAGGCGAGCGCAATGCCATCCCGAAGCGAGATTTCCGGCGCCCATCCCAGCGCCCGGATTCGGCTGATATCCAGAAGCTTTTGCGGTGTGCCGTCGGGACGCGACGGGTCCCATTCGATGCCGCCTTGATAACCGACCACCTCGGACACCTGCTCGACCAGCTCGCGAATGGAAACGTCGACCCCTGCGCCAACGTTGATCATCGGCGGCGCGTCGGCCGGAAAGGCGGCGGCGAGCGCCTCGCTGGGCAGCTCCGCAATCATCAGCGCGGCCTTGGCAAAGTCATCGCTACAGAGAAATTCCCGCTTCGGTTTTCCGCTTCCCCATACGGGAATGGACGCTTTTCTCGCCGTCTTCGCCTCGTGGGCTTTGCGTATCAGCGCCGCGAACACATGCGAGTCTTCCGGGTGATAGTTGTCGCCGATGCCGTACATGTTGGTGGGCATCAGAGCGACGAACTCGGTGCCGTACTGGCGGTTATAGGACCAGCAGGCTTCGAGCCCGGCAATCTTGGCAATGGCATAAGGTCGGTTGGTGGGCTCCAGCGGTCCGGTGAGCAGGTGCTCTTCGCGCATGGGCTGTGGACACTCCCTGGGATAGATGCAGGACGAGCCCAGGAACACCAGCCGTTTTACTTTCGAGCGCCAAGCCTCGTGGATGACGTTGTTTTGAATCGCCAGGTTCGAATACAAAAACTCGGCAGGATAGGTGTCGTTGGCGAGAATGCCGCCGACCTTGGCTGCGCACAGAAACACCACTTCGGGGCGCTCGGCGCGAAACAGATCGACAACGCCAGCCTGCTGGGTGAGATCCAGCTCTTGGTGGGAGCACGTGATAAGGTGGCGCGCCCCCCGAGCCTTAAGAGCGCGGTGAATGGCCGAGCCGGCGAGCCCCTGGTGCCCGGCAATGTAAATCCGCATGCGTTCGAGATCGATGCTTTGGCTCATGTTTCGTGATCTCGCCGCCGTGCCGGGACAGGAAACTCGGGAAGCGCGTTGTGGAACGGGCTATTCGTTGTACACGTAGGTTTTGAAGCCGCCGTCCCGCACCAGGCGGTCGCGCCGGGCAAGGTTTAGATCTTCGGCCACCATCTCGTTCACCAGCTCGTCGAAGCTCGTCTTTGGCGTCCAGCCGAGCTGCTTGCGCGCTTTGGACGGGTCGCCCCACAGATCGTCGACCTCGGTAGGGCGAAAATAACGCCGATCCACGGAAACTACGATATCGTCCGGGCGGCAGGCCGGTTTCTGATCCCCCTTTGCCTCCACCGACTCCACTACCCCTTGCTCTTCAACGCCCTCACCTTCCCAGCGAAGCGATATGCCCGCTTCGCGGAAAGCGGCGTCGGCGAACTCGCGCACCGAGTGCTGCTCTCCGGTAGCGATGACGAAGTCGTCGGGCTCCGGCTGCTGGAGGATCAGCCACTGGGCCTCGACAAAATCCCGCGCGTGGCCCCAGTCGCGGCGCGCGTTCAGGTTACCGATATAAAGCCTCTCCTGAAGCCCGAGGGCGATGCGCGCTACCGCGCGCGTAATCTTTCGGGTGACGAAGGTCTCGCCGCGAATCGGAGATTCGTGGTTGAACAGTATTCCGTTGCAGGCATAAAGCCCGTAAGCCTCGCGGTAGTTGACCGTGATCCAGTAGGCGTAAAGCTTTGCCGCACCGTAAGGCGATCGAGGATAGAAAGGCGTCCGCTCGGTCTGCGGCGACTCCTGCACCTTGCCGTACAGCTCGGAGGTAGACGCCTGGTAGAAACGGGTTGTCTTCTCCAGCCCCAGGATTCGAATCGCCTCCAGCACACGCAGCGTGCCAATCCCGTCCGCGTTGGCGGTGTACTCGGGCGTTTCGAAGGAAACGCCCACGTGGCTTTGCGCCGCCAGGTTGTAGAGCTCGTCCGGCTGTACCACCTGGATCACGCGCAGCACGTTGGTGGCGTCGGTCATGTCGCCATAATGGAGAATGAAGCGGCGATCCTTTTCGTGGGGATCCTGATAGAGGTGATCGATGCGATCGGTGTTGAAACTGGACGCCCGGCGCTTTATGCCGTGCACCTCGTAGCCCTTGTCGAGCAGAAACTCAGCAAGATATGCCCCGTCTTGCCCCGTCACGCCGGTGATCAGCGCACGCTTTGCCATCCGTCCTCCCCCTCCGGCGTCAATATATCACCCGGCCTGATCGCCGAACCATTCAGGCGCTCAGGCTTTATGTTTTAACCCTCAGATAAAAAGTAGCGCGTGAATCGCCCGAGCGCCGGAAGTTCGAACGATTTCTGGCGCCGCCTTCCGCGTGGCGGCGAAAGTGCACGCCGTACAGGCGCGTCGCGCAGGAACCGGCAACGGACTTATTGAAAGTCTTTCGCCGGCTGCGAGCGGTCCGGGAGCGAACCAACCTGCCGCGAGCAGCCTAAGTAGCGCCTGCCGGGGGCCACCCCGCGCTCAAGCGGTAGATTTGACCTGGGGGCTCAGCACCCTCACCTGCTGCGGAGCATCGATGGTGCGAACGATGTCGAGGCCGTTGTAGGACTCCACGTCAAAGAAGCTCAGCACGTAATCGAGGGCTTTTTCGGCTTCGAAGTCTTTGCACGAATAAGCGTCGAAGGAGAAGAAGTTCTCGTCGGTCCAGGTGTGAATGGCCGCATGGGACTCCAGCCAAACCGTCACCCCGGAAATTCCGGCGTCTTCGGTCTGACGCTTATTCAGCAGCTGCTCCATGGTTTCCACGGTGCGGGCCTGGATCCCTTCCTCGTGTAATGATTGAACAAAGCGCGACAACTCATTGGCAGCAAAAGGAAATTTAGCGACCAGAGGCGGATAGACCAGGGTCATGTCAATGGCCTTGGAGAGCCCCTCGAGCATGTTGTAGACGGTGGTGGTCTCGTTGATGCCCCGGGGCGTGGACGTCTGCACGTCGAGCAGCAGGTGCCGGCCGACAAATGCCTCGGTCCGGGTGAATTCCTGGGCCTCTTCGAC
>JBFHVA010000211.1:0-6371 GCA_041589735.1 Gammaproteobacteria bacterium
AAGTGGGCGGCCATGGGCGCGGCGGCCGCGGCGTTGATTGACGATTGGGGCCTGGATCGATTTGCTCGCGGTGCTTTGGCGGCAGCCCGTATGGCGCTCGGCCAGACCGCCCCGGGAGAGCTTTCTCAGAGTGCCAGACCGTGATCCCAGCACCCTGCGGGTGGTTCACGTGCTGCCCTCGCTGAACGTCGCCGGCGGCGGGCCCGCGCGCAGCGTCATGCGTCTCGCCGCTGCGCAACAGCGGCTCGGGGCGCGCGCGTTGGTGGTCACCGGAGCCAATGGGCAAAGCGGCAATGAGAATACGGCGGAGGCGCCTGCGAGCGACCTGGAGGTCCGACACTGTCGTCATCTGCCGCTCCCGTTCGAGCTTCCCTCGCGCGACATGCTGCGGGTGCTCGAGCGGGAAATTGAGGCCGCCGACTTGGTTCACCTGCACAGTCTCTGGAACGGAACCATAACCGCCGCGGCGCGAATCGCCCGCAAGTCAGGCGTGCCCTACGTAATCAGTCCCAGGGGCATGCTGGACCCGGAAGCCGTGCGGCAGAAACGGACGTTGAAGCGGCTTTACCGATCTCTGGTGGACCGCGACACATCGAACGGGGCGGCCGGGTTTCATTTTCTGACTACGGATGAGCGGGACACGGCAGTCTGGCCGCCGCTTGCCGGACAGCGCACTGCAGTTATCCCCAACGGCATCGAAGTAGACGCGGCCCAGCGGGCGGCCGGCCTGTTTACTGCGTCGCTGTTCGACGACGGCGGCCCTAATCTGCTCTATCTGGGCCGGCTTCACCCCACCAAGGGGCTCGGGCTGCAGCTGGACGCTCTGCGGTGCCTCAAAGACGAAGGGGTCGACGCGCGTCTTTTCTTAATTGGGCCCGACGACGGAGAAGCAACTCGATTGAGACAGCGCGCGCGGGCGGCGCAGGTGGACAAGCGAGTTCAAATCCTGGCGCCGGTGTACAGCGATCAGCGCTTGGCTCTGCTGAGGGCGGCTGATTGCGTGCTTCTGACCTCCCATTTCGAGGGCAATTCGGTGTCGGCCATGGAGACTATGGCGGTGGGTGGTCTGCTCATTGCCACGGACACCACGCACCTGGACGAAGCGGCGTGCCACGAGGCCGCGATCGTAGTCAAGCGCGAGGCGCAGGCGGTGTCCGACGCCGTGGTTCGAGTACTTAAGACTCCCGAATTCGGCCAGTCGGTGCGCAAACGGGCCGTTGAATATGCGCGCTCAAAGCTCGAGTCGGCGGTCATTGCCCGTCGGATGCTTTCTTTTTACGACGAAGTGCTGGCGATCGTCTTCGCTGCCGGGGCAAGGATATGACTGAACTGTTAGCTGCAGAAGAAGAGGAGGAGGTCAGCAAACAGCTCGCCGTAATTGTCCTCACTCTGGACGAAGAACGAAACCTCCCCGCGTGTCTTCAAAGTCTCGACGGACTCGATGCAGAAATCTTCGTAGTCGATTCGGGGAGCGTGGATGACACCGTTCGAATCGCAAAAGAGGCCGGGGGGCACGTTTGCCATCATGAATTCGAGAACTATGCCGCGCAGCGAAACTGGGCGCTTGAGAACCTGCCGATTAAATCACCATGGACCCTTTGCCTGGACGCTGACGAGCGCCTGACGCCCGAACTGCGCGAGGAGATCGCTGCACGAATCAGTCTCCCGGATGGCGGTCCGGACGGCTACATGATGAAACGCCGCACCTACTTTCTCGGCAAGTGGATCCGCTACGGGGGCCAGTACCCCGCTTATCACCTGCGGCTGTTTAAAACCGGTAAGGGGCGTTGCGAAGATCGGCTCTATGATCAGCACTTTCTAGTGGAAGGTCAGGTAGCGTCTCTGAAGAACGACTACGTCGACATAATCACCGCCGACTTGAGCAGCTGGATCGATCGGCACAATCGCTGGGCGACGCTGGAGGCGAGTGAGATTCTGGCTCAGAAAAGTCGTCAACAATCTGGTCAGGAAAAAGTTGTTGTGCCCAACCTGTTCGGCACGCCGATTCAGCGAAAGCGCTTTCTCCGTTCCATCGTATACCAGAACTTTCCTCTCTTTTTGCGACCCTTCTTATTCTGGATATACGGCTATGTGCTCAGGCTGGGATTCCTGGACGGAATGGCCGGGCTGATCTTTCATACCCTTCAGCGTTTCTGGTTTCGCTTTCTAGTCGACGCAAAAATCTACGAGCAGCGACTGAATTCTTCTCGGGACTCGTCCCCATGACGGCTCAAGCCGCAGTTTACGTTCTCGGGCTGAACGCGTTTCACGCCGACTCGTCCGCGTGCCTGTTCAAGGACGGGCGCCTGATGGCTGCGGCGGAAGAGGAACGCTTTCTGCGCAAAAAGCACTGGGCCGGGTTTCCCGCCGAGTCGATTCGCTACTGCCTCGAGCACGCGGATATTGATTTGCGCAGCGTCGGGCACATCGCGATTAACAGCAATCCGCTGTCTAATCTGTGGCGCAAACTGCTTCGCATTTTAAGCAAGCCCGGCGTTGGCGGACAGCTGGCGGGAAGAATCAAGAACGCCAAAGCGCGGCTTGAGCTAGAGCGCGCGCTGGCGGACTCAAAGCTACCGGGGACGTTTACGGGCCGGGTTCATCGGGTCAATCATCACCTTGCGCATCTGGCCTCCGCGTTTCTGGTATCGCCGTTTCAGGAGGCCGTATGCGTTTCCGTGGACGGTTTCGGAGATTTTGCCAGCGCGGCCTGGGGTTTGGGCAGAGGTGATAATTTAATTCTGGATGGGCAGGTCCGTTATCCACACTCGCTGGGCGTCTTTTATCAAGCCCTGACCCAGTACCTCGGGTTTCCCCATTACGGTGACGAGTACAAGGTCATGGGTCTTGCGCCGTATGGCGAGCCCCGCCACCTGGACGCGATGCGCGAGATCGTGCGCAGCCGCAACCGTGTCGGGTTCGAGCTTAACCTCGACTATTTCACTCACCACGGGGATGGATTCGAGTACCGCTGGGATGGCGGCCTGCCGATGGTCGGGCCGCTTTACAGCCAAAAGCTCGTCCAGCGGTTGGGCCCCTCGCGCGGCGAGGGCGAACCCCTCGAACAGCACCACAAGGACCTGGCGCGATCGATGCAGGCGCGTTACGAAGAGGTTTTCTTCGATATGCTCAACGCCCTGCAGCAACGCTACGGAATTGAGTCCCTGGCGCTGGCGGGCGGCTGCGCCATGAACTCCGTTGCCAACGGAAAGATCTATGCCCACACGCCCTTCAAGCGGGTTTACGTGCAGGCGGCGGCGGGCGACGCGGGCGGCGCTATCGGAGCGGCCGCGTGGGTATGCCGGCGGATGCTGCAAACCGAGCGGCCGCCCCCTATGGAACACGCTTACTGGGGCCCCGGCTACGACGACCACGTGCTGGCCGCGATCATAGAGAACTTGCGCCCTTCGCTTTCCCAAAACGGCTGCCGCATTCGTTTGATTGAAGACGAAGACGCGCTTTGTCGGGCAACCGCCGAGGCGATCAGCGAGGGGCTCGTCGTTGGCTGGTTTCAGGGCCGCATGGAATGGGGGCCGCGCGCGCTCGGCAATCGCTCAATCGTCTGCGATCCGCGCCGGGCAGACATGAAGGAAATCCTCAACAAAAAGATCAAACGCAGGGAATCGTTCCGACCGTTTGCGCCTTCGATCTTGCGCCACCACGTGGCCGAGTGGTTCGAAACCGACGACGACGTGCCATTCATGATGCAGGTGTTCAAGATCCGGGAGAAAAAACGGGAGCTGATACCCGCGGTGACCCACGTGGACGGCAGCGGGCGTCTGCAGACCGTTACCGAGTCCGGCAATCGCAGATACTTTCGCTTGATCGATGCTTTCAACCAGCGCACCGGCGTGCCGATGGTTCTGAACACCTCGTTCAACGAAAACGAACCGATCGTTTGCACACCGGAGCAGGCCATCGACTGTTTTGTGCGCACCGATATGGACTGGCTCGTCCTGGGCAGCCATCTTGTAACCCGCGAACAGACGCATAACTGATAGTCGAAAAAGATGACTGACATTCTCGGTATTTCCGCTTATTACCATGACAGCGCGGCGGCGCTGCTCAGGGAGGGTCGTCTCATCGCCGCCGCGCAGGAAGAAAGATTCAGCCGCAAGAAGCACGACGCGCGATTCCCCGCCGACGCAATCCGCTACTGCCTTCGTGAGGGTGAAATTCCCTTAAGTGATGTGGACTACGTCGTTTTCTATGACAAGCCGCTGACGAAATTCGAGCGACTACTGGAAACGTATTTCGCCTATGCGCCCAAAGGAATCCGGTCGTTTCTTGCGGCCATGCCCATATGGCTCAAAGAAAAACTCTATCTAAAGATCGTGTTGCGACAGGAGCTTGCCGCGCTTTCGCCCAAGAACGGCTCGACATTATCTCCGCTGCTATTTACCGAACACCACCAGGCTCACGCCGCATCGGCGTTTTTCGCCAGCCCATTCGAACGCGCTGGCGTGCTCTGTATGGACGGTGTGGGCGAATGGGCAACCACCTCAACCTGGCTGGGTGAAGGTGCGGAGCTGACGCCGCAATGGGAAATTCACTTTCCGCATTCGCTGGGGCTTCTCTATTCCGCTTTCACCTACTTCACCGGTTTCAAGGTCAATTCGGGGGAGTACAAGCTGATGGGTCTTGCGCCGTATGGCGAGCCTAAGTACGTGGATCAAATCCGTAAGCATCTAATCGACTGTAAGCCCGACGGAAGCTTTCGGCTAAACATGTCCTACTTCGATTACGCCACGGGCTTAAAAATGACGAATGAGTCCTTCGCTTCGCTTTTCGGCGGTCCACCGCGAAAGCCCGAATCGCCGGTCACGCGCCGAGAGATGGATATCGCAAGGTCTATCCAGGTGGTGACTGAGGACGTCGTGCTACGAGCGGCCGACGCCATCCATCGCGAGTTGGAAGTGGACCACCTCTGCCTTGCCGGCGGCGTGGCGCTCAACTGTGTCGCCAACGGTCGCCTTTTGAGAGAGGGTCCTTTCAAAGACATCTGGATTCAGCCGGCAGCGGGAGACGCGGGCGGCGCCGTAGGCGCGGCCTTCGCCGTCTGGCACGAATATCTGCAACAGCCCCGCTGCGTCAACGGCGCAGACGCCATGGCCGGGAGCTACCTCGGACCCAAATTCGGCGAACAAGAAATTCGTGGCGCGCTCGACGCCTTCGGCGCGGTCTATGAGAAGCTGGATGATGAGGTGCTTTTCCCCCGTCTCGCCGACCTGCTGGCGAACGAAAACGTGGTCGGCTGGTTCCAGGGCCGGATGGAATTCGGACCACGGGCGCTTGGAGGCAGATCCATTCTCGGGGATCCGCGCAGCCGAAAAATGCAGTCCGAGATGAACCTCAAGATCAAGTATCGCGAGTCCTTTCGCCCCTTCGCGCCGTCGGTGATCGAGGACGACGCGGCGGATTACTTCGACCTCGATCGCTCGAGTCCCTACATGCTCTTGGTGGCACCGGTGGGGGAGGCGATCCGCATTCCGATGAGTGAGGAGCAACAGAAACTGTTCGGCATCGATAAGCTCAATGTTCCGCGGTCTCAGATTCCGGCGGTCACCCACGTGGACTACTCGGCCCGGGTGCAGACCGTGAACGCGCGCACAAATCCCCGCTACCATGCACTGCTGAGTGCATTCCGACAGCGCACCGGTTGTGCGGTGCTGGTGAACACCTCTTTCAACGTTCGCGGCGAGCCGATCGTATGTAGTCCTGAGGATGCCTACCGTTGTTTCATGCGTACGGAAATGGACTATCTTGTGATCGAGGATTTTTTCCTGGACAAGGGCGCACAGCCAGAGTGGACAGAGCACACTGACTGGAAGAACGAATTCGAGCTGGACTGATGGATCAGGGACCCAATCCGATTCCGGAACTGGACAAAGCCGGCTTGAGGCAGTTTGGTCTGACGATGGCGGTCGCGGTCGCCGTGATCTTCGGCGCGTTGCTTCCGTTTCTTTTCGACCATCCGGTTCACTACTGGCCGTTTTTGCTGGCCGGTGTACTGGCTGCCTGGAGCGCCGTCGCGCCAGGAACGCTGAACGCCATCTATCGGCCCTGGATGAAGCTGGGGTTGATGCTCAATCGGATTACTACTCCGATCATTTTGGGCGCCGTCTTCTTCCTGCTGATTACCCCTGTGTCTCTGGTGATGAAGTTAATCAGACGTGATCCGTTGGCCAGGAGTTTCGACCAGCGTGCGGACAGCTACCGCAAGATTAGCCGCAAGTCTCCGCGCGAAAGCCTGGAGCGCCCATTCTGATGATGGAACTGATCAAGGATCTGTGGGCCTTCATGCGGGAACGAAAGAAGTTCTGGCTGGCGCCCATTCTTATCGTCATGCTTTTGCTGGGAACGCTGATCAT
>JBFHVA010000212.1:0-6366 GCA_041589735.1 Gammaproteobacteria bacterium
CCTGGCTCCGCTCCTCGTCGCTGAGATAGCTCCGTTCTCCGTCAGGTCCTGGGCGGGAAATATTGTTGGCCCGCTGGTACAGCGCCACCTGGCGGCGGGCAGTCAGGCAGTTACTCTCCTGGCGGGCTTTCTCAGCACTGGCCTGCGCCGCTTCCTGCTTCTCTCGATCGCGTTCGGACTCCAAGGCGTCAAGCAGACGTCGGGTTCTCATTCTTCGCTGGCGGTCCTCTGGCACCGGTTCCGGCGCCGATTTGACCTCGATACGCGTAGATTCCTCGTTGCTCGGCGGCCGATCGCCGTAGTGCACCTTTCCATGCCCGTCCACCCAGCGGTACACGCCAGCGGCAAATCCGGCTTGGAAAATCGTCATTGAAATAATGCCAACAGCCAGCGCCAGACGCTGGCGGCAGCAACGTGACGTGTCCAGTGGGATGATCCCGGTATGCGCCATCCGCTCAGCTTAGTCGAGTCCTGCTTTGCATAAAACCGCGCTGCCGTTAATCTTTGGTTCCATGAGGCTCAAGTTTCAAAAGATGCACGGTATTGGCAATGATTTCGTGGTGCTGGGCGCGAAGGAACCAGTGTCGGCACTTTCGCCGGAATCCATACGCAGGATATCCGATCGGCGATTCGGAGTTGGCTGCGACCAGGTGCTCGTGGCCGTGGCGCCCAGGATGGACGGGGCGCATATCGGAATGAAGATATTCAATGCAGACGGCACCGAAGCGGAGCAGTGCGGTAATGGAATCCGCTGTTTTGCCAAATTTCTCCGCGAGCGTGGTGAGGTGGACGCGGATCCCATACGAGTTGAGACGGCGGCAGGGATCGTCGAAGCGGCCTTTCTCGATGACGGAGAGATTCGGGTAAACATGGGCGCGCCGCAATTCGATCCTTCGGCCATTCCAATGCGTACCGGGCCGCGGGCGACGCATTACGCCTTGCGCCTGGGAGGCGAGGAGTTCACCATCGGCGCCGTGTCCATGGGAAATCCGCACGCGGTACTCATTGTCGAGGACGCGGAGAATGCGCCCGTGGCGACGCTGGGTCCGAGAGTGCAGGCACACGAATGGTTTCCGGAGGGCGTCAACGTGGGCTTCATGCAGGTCCTCTCACGCGGGCACGCACGATTGAGGGTGTTTGAGCGTGGCGTCGGGGAGACGCTCGCCTGCGGCAGCGGGGCCTGCGCGGCGGTGGCCGTGGGCGTCGATCAGGGCGTGTTAAGGAATTCGGTGCGCGTGGATCTCAATGGCGGGAGCCTGAAACTGGAATGGGCGGGCGAAGGCGCCTCGATTTGGATGACGGGCCCGGCCGCGGGCGTATTTGAAGGAGAAATCGAAATATGACTAGTCGTGAGCAGGCACAGTCCGCGCCCGCATCGGAGACCGAGCAAGACATCGTCGACTATCTCAAGTCGCATCCGGAGTTCTTCGTCCGGCACCCCGGGGTCCTAGAATCGATGGAAATTCCGCACCAGTGCGGCAAAGCCGTTTCGCTGGTCGAATACCAGGTAAGCGTGCTGCGTGACCAGTCGAGGGAGCTACGCCGCAAGTTGAAAAAGCTGGTGAGCAACGCTCGGGACAACGAAGAGCTCAATCGACGCTTGCACAAGCTCACGCTCAGTCTCATCGAATGCACTTCGGTCGATGAAGTCTTCGCGAACCTTTACCAATCGCTGCGCGAGGACTTCAGCGCCGAGCACGCCGCGATTCGGGTATTCGAGGCTCCCAGCCAGGAAAGTGACCGCGGTCTGGCCGAGTTCGTCGGCAAAGATTCGGAGTCCGAGCCGCTATTCGAGCCTTTGTTTCAATCCTTGAAGCCGCTCTGCGGACGTATGAAGCCGGAGCAGGTTGCGTTTCTTTTTCCGGACCATGCCGGGGAAATTGGTTCCAGCGTTGTGTTGCCGCTGGGGGAAACTCGCTGCTTTGGTCTTTTGGCAGTGGCAAGCCGCGATCCGCAGCGATACTACCCGGGTATGGGGGTGGTGTTTTTGACACAACTCTCGGAGATCGTCACCAGAGTCGTGGATCCGCACCTGTCCGCCGCCTGAGGATCCCGTGTCGAACGACCTCGACCACTGGCTGGATCGTTTCGAAGGTCATTTGAGCGGCGAGCGCAATCTCTCTCCAAAAACCTGTCAAAGCTACCGGCGCGACCTGCTCCGCTTCGGCGAGTTCTTGAGTCAGCAGGCGGGAGTCGGCGTCTCAGCGGTGGACCCGGGTCACGTTCGAGCATTCGTCGCCTGGCGGCACCGCAAGGGAGTCAGCGGCCGTACGATCCAGCGCGAGCTTTCCGCCCTGCGCACCTTCTTCGGTTACCTTCTGCGCGAGGCAAGTTTGGGGGCAAATCCCGCGACCGGAGTGGGAGCTCCAAAGTCGGCGCGAAAGCTCCCTAGCGTAATGGACGCGGACCAGGTCGCGGGCCTGCTGGACTTCGATGACAAATCGCCGCTTGCGGTCCGCGATCGGGCCATGCTGGAGCTGGTCTATTCTTCCGGCCTCAGACTGTCCGAGCTGGTCGGTCTCAATCTCGGCGACGTCGACCTGGAGGAAAGCCTGGTCGGGGTAACCGGGAAAGGCCGCAAGCGGCGCATCATCCCGGTGGGCGGTCATGCAAGCGCGGCGATTGAGCATTGGCTCGCCAAGCGTCCGGCGCTTGTAAAGGGTTCCACCAAAGCGCTCTTCGTCAGCACACGAGGCGCCCGTTTGAGCCCGCGCGCGGTGCAGTCGCGATTCGAGCGCTGGGCGCGGGCCAAGGGCGTAGACGTCCGGCTTCACCCCCATCTTCTGCGCCATTCCTTCGCCAGCCACCTGTTGGAGTCCAGCGGCGACCTGCGCGCCGTTCAGGAGCTTTTAGGGCACGCCGACATCAGCACCACCCAGGTGTATACCCACCTGGACTTTCAGCACCTGGCCAAGGTCTACGACAAGGCCCATCCCCGCGCCCGCAAGCGGCCGCGTAAATCCGGTTGAGCGGGTCAGATTTGCAAATTCACCTTCTCCCCGACCACGTTTCGGGGGTCACTGATGTAAGATCGCGGCTTGTTGGCTGATTTGCGGGAATTTTAAATGGACGCCTTTCAGGGAACGACGATCCTCGCGGTGCGTCGCGGTAAAAAGCTCGTCATGGGGGGAGACGGGCAGGTATCTTTCGGCGATTCGGTGATGAAAGCCAACGCGCGCAAGGTGCGCCGAATCTACAAGGATCGGGTGGTTGCCGGCTTTGCCGGGGGCACGGCCGACGCCTTCACCCTATTCGAGCGCTTCGAGGGCAAGCTGGAGCAGCACCATCACCTCACCCGCGCGGCGGTAGAGCTGGCGAAGGACTGGCGGACGGATCGCATGCTGAGAAGATTAGAGGCCCTGCTGATGGTCGCCGATGCCTCCGCATTCCTGGTCATCTCAGGTAACGGAGATGTGATCGAGCCGGAGCACGACTGCATGTCCATCGGATCCGGAAGCGGATATGCGCTGGCCGCGGCCCGTGCACTGCTGGAACAGACCGAGCTGGATGCCCGTGCCATCGTCGAAAAAAGCCTCAACCTTGCCGCGGACATTTGCATACACACTAACCATCAGCTCACCATTGAGGAGCTGGACGCCACTGCGGACTGACGGCCGAGGCCGGAATTTCCGGAACTTTTCGCCGGGATCTGCCTGGAACCTCTCTCGGAATTACCGTGCTTAGCCTAACGGCGTTAAAACCAGGCGCAAAATGCCCATTTACTGGCTTGTAAACTCCGCTGATTAAGCCTGATTTTTTTGCCTTGCCTTATCCAAGCTCGCTAATTCTGAGATAGGTTCTAATTACCCCGAGGTTTACACCGCTAATGTCGCATATGACGCCGCGCGAGATCGTCCACGAGTTGGATAAGCACATCGTCGGTCAGAGCGCCGCCAAGCGCGCAGTCGCGATCGCGCTTCGCAATCGATGGCGCCGAACCCAGGTTCCCGAAGATCTTCGTAACGAGATTTTCCCCAAGAACATCCTGATGATCGGGCCCACGGGAGTTGGAAAAACGGAAATTGCGAGAAGGCTGGCGAGACTCGCACACGCCCCCTTCATCAAAGTAGAGGCGACGAAGTTCACCGAAGTGGGCTATGTAGGCCGGGATGTCGAATCCATTATTCGAGATCTCACCGACGTGGCGGTCAAAATGAGGCGTGAGCGCGAAATGAGCAAGGTGCAAAGCCGTGCTGAAGAGTCCGCCGAGGAACGGCTGTTGGACGTTTTTTTACGCCCCGCGCGAACGGGATCGGACGGACAGCTCGACGCCTCTTCAGGCACACGGCAGAAATTTCGCAAGAAGCTCCGCGAAGGGGATCTCGATGACCGCGAGATTGAAATCGAGCTCAAGTCGCCTGGAGTCGGCGTGGAAATTATGGCGCCGCCGGGAATGGAGGAAATGACCTCGCAGCTTCAGGGGATGTTCCAGAATCTTTCCGGAACCCGTACCCGGACGCGCAAGCTCAAAGTCAAAGATGCGTTCAAGCTGCTCACCGAGGAAGAAGCCGCCAAGCTGATCAACGAGGAAGACCTGAAGTCGGCGGCGCTGACTGACGTGGAGCAAAACGGCATCGTCTTCATCGATGAAATAGATAAGGTCTCGCGTCGGTCGGAATTCAGTGGAACAGACGTTTCCCGGGAAGGGGTTCAGCGGGACCTGCTGCCGCTGGTGGAAGGATCGACGGTGACCACCAAGTACGGCATGGTGAAAACCGATCACGTTCTATTCATTGCCTCGGGAGCATTCCACATGGCGAAGCCATCAGACCTCATTCCGGAGCTCCAGGGCAGGCTCCCTATCCGGGTAGAGCTCTCACCTCTTGGAACTGAGGAGTTCGTCAAAATTCTCACCGAACCAGACGCTTCGCTGACGGAGCAGTACATCGAGCTGATGAAGACCGAGGGGATGGCGCTTCAATTTTCAGAGGACGCCGTCAGGCGCATTGCAGAAGTGGCCTGGCAGGTCAACGAGAGTACGGAGAACATCGGAGCCCGCAGGCTGCATACCGTGCTCGAGAGGCTGCTCGAAACCATATCTTTCGAAGCGCCAGATCACGCTGGCGAGACGGTGAGCGTAGACGCTAAGTACGTGGACAAGCACCTGTCCGAGCTACTGGCCAACGAGGATCTCACGCGCTATATCCTCTGAGGCCAGAACCACTAAAGCCCATTTTGCGAAGCATCGCCATGACTGCACCGGTCCCGACTGAAATTACCTACCGCCGAGAAACGCGGGAGCTTGAGGTTGCTTTTGCAACCGGGGAGCGTTTCCAGTACTCGGCAGAATTTCTGCGCGTTCATTCGCCATCGGCGGAAGTGCGCGGGCACAGCCCGGGGCAGGAGGTGCTGCAGTTAGGTAAGGAGAATGTCTCCATTGACCGGATCGAACCAGTGGGCAACTACGCGGTCCGGTTGTGCTTCGACGACGGGCACCACACCGGACTGTATTCCTGGGACGAGCTTTGGAAGCTCGGTCACAACAAGGACAAGCTTTGGCGGAATTACCTCGAACGTCTCGAAGCCGCCGGCCACAAGCGCGCGGCAGGATCAGGGGAGACAGAGTAAGCCGAGCTTACCCGTATACAAGATGCCAGATCGATTCACACACTTCGGATACGAGCGCGTTGCGGAAAGCGACAAGGCCGGTCGAGTACGCTCGGTGTTCGATTCCGTGGCCGAGCGCTACGATTTGATGAACGACCTCATGTCGCTGGGCATGCATCGCATCTGGAAACGATTTGCCATTGAGGCAGCTGCTGTTCGCCCCGGAGAGCGCGTGCTCGATCTGGCTGGCGGAACCGGCGACCTGGCCCTACTTCTGGCGCCTAAAGTGACCTCCTCCGGGCGGGTCGTGCTTTCCGACATCAATCCCGCGATGCTTTCGCGGGGTCGAGACCGGTTGCTAGACAAAGGGCTGGTGGAGGGAGTGGATTATGTGCTCGCGGACGCCGAGCGGCTGCCGTTTGCTAGGGCGAGCTTCGACTGCATTTGCATCGCCTTCGGATTGAGAAATGTCACTCGAAAAAAGCCGGCGCTGAAGTCAATGTATGATGCGCTGCGCCCGGGCGGCAGGCTGCTTGTGCTGGAGTTTTCCCGAGTGACCGTGCCCGTCCTTAAAACCCTGTACGACGCTTACAGCTTCAGCGTCATCCCGTGGCTCGGGCGGGTAGTGGCTCGAGACGCCGCCAGCTACCGTTACCTGGCTGAATCCATTCGTATGCATCCGGATCAGGAATCTCTTAAAGAACTGATGGGCTCCGCAGGATTCGAGCGGATTAACTATTTCAATCTGACCGGCGGGGTGGTCGCGGTCCATCGGGGCTACAAGCTGTGAGGGCCGATTCGGGCGCCTACGCGCGCTTC
>JBFHVA010000213.1:0-6365 GCA_041589735.1 Gammaproteobacteria bacterium
CACAGACTCAACCGCAGGCGCCGTTGGTTTCGCATCGGCGAGCTGATTTTCTGGGACGTGATTGTTCTGGTCGTCGTCTACCTTCTCTGGCTTCGCTGGTTCTAACTACGATAACGCCAGAATTTTCGTTTAATTGTTGCGTCGCAAATTACATAGAATCGTGTGCAGCGGGCCGAAGTAGCCCACCACAACCAAACGGTCGTTCATAGTGTCCTGTCGAAACCAGTAGCGGCGGGAGACGAACTTGTCCTCGAGACTGATGAAGGCAAAGGTCCGATTGATCTCGAGCTCGTGGGTGGGGTGAAACAGCTGGTCGAATCGCTCGCGGGCGTTATCCACGCTCAGATGAATATAGGGATTGCTCTCGGTGAAGAAACTGAATCTTCCGTCGAAGAACAGCTTGTCCCCGGCTTTGTCGATCAGGATCCCGCCGTGATGGGCGCGGTCGCCGTTGAGCATCGGGCTGTTGTGAAAACAGGCGCCGGAATAAAGGCCCGGCGAAAGGTCCTGATCTAGACCGGACGACGACTGGAAGCGGTTCCAGATCCGTTGCTGACGTGGTCCGCAGAAATCCTCGTAACAGACGTTGGTGGGAAGGCCAGACTCGAGGGCGGCACTCGCGGAGCACGCAGCCATCAGCAAAAGAATTAGAAGCGACGCGTGTTTCATCAGCCGTCGGCCGCTGCTTTGAATGATTCGGTTACGACGTGGAGGTTGACTCCATGAAGCCTTCCTTTTGCCGCCGCTCCATCAGCCCGTCGAGCCAGCCGGGATCCATTTCCGGAACCGACGAGAGTAAAAGATCGGTGTATTCGTGATGCGGCGGTGTGAACATTTCGGCGCAGGGGCCCTGTTCAACGATCCGGCCCTGCAGCATGACCACCACCTCGTCGGCGATGGCGCGTACCGTGGCCAGATCGTGGGTAATGAACATATAGGCGAGGTTCAACTCCCGCTGTAACCGATCCAGAAGTTTGAGGATGCCCTCAGCGACAATCTGATCCAGGGCCGAGGTCACCTCGTCACAGATGATGAAGTCGGGCTCCGCCGCCAGCGCGCGGGCGATGCAGATGCGCTGCTTCTGCCCGCCCGAAAGCTCGCTCGGCAGCCGATCGATGAACTGGTCGGGCTCAAGCTCGATAAGGCTCAGCAGCTCTCGAATTCGATCTTCCAGCTGCTTACCTTTCATCCCCAGGTAGAATGAGAGCGGCCGTCCGATGATGTGACGAATTCGGTGACGCGGATTCACCGCGGTGTCGGCCATCTGGTAGATCATCTGCGCATGGCGCAGCTGATTTTTGGTGCGCTTTCGATAATCCCCCGGGAGCGGTTCGCCGTGCACCAGGACCCGGCCTTTCTTCGGCGGCAGAAGCCCGGTGATGACCCGCGCCGCGGTGCTCTTTCCACTGCCCGATTCACCCACCACCGCGACCGTCTGGCCGCTGTAGATATCAAAGGAGATATCGTGCAGCACCGGTACGGGTCCGTAGGCCGCAGTCACATTCTCTACGCGAATCAGCGGCGACGAGTCGGTTGGAGTTCCCGTGGACTGTTTCTTGAAAGTACGAACCGCCCACAGGGTCTTCGTATAGTCCTCCTTTGGATCTGCCATCATGGTGTCGGTATCGGCTTCCTCCACCAGCTCGCCGTAACGAAGCACCATGATCCGATCCGCCATCTGCGCCACCACGGCGAGATCGTGGGTGATGTAAATGGCCGCAGTATTGAACTGATTGACGATGTCCCGAATCGTGACCAGCACCTCGATCTGGGTGGTCACATCCAGCGCGGTGGTCGGCTCGTCGAAGATGATCAAATCGGGACGGCATGCCAGCGCCATGGCGGTCATGGCCCGCTGCAGCTGCCCGCCTGACACCTGGTGAGGATATCGATAGCCGATATTATCGGGATCGGGAAGCAGCAGCCGCTTGTACAGATCCTTGGCGTCGGCTTCGGCTTCCTCTCGTGAACTTTTTCCGTGATTGACCGGCAGTTCCGCAAATTGGTCAATCAGCTTATGCGCTGGATTGAACGAGGCGGCGGCGCTTTGCGCCACGTAAGCAATTCGGGAACCGCGCAACTTTCGTCTTTCATTTTCGCTCGCCGCCATCAGGTCGATGCCGTCGAAAACGATGGAGCCGCCGGTGATGCGGCAGCCCGGCCGCGCAAATCCCATGGCAGCGAGCCCCGCAGTGGACTTACCGGCACCCGATTCCCCTATGAGCCCGAGCACTTCGCCTCGGTGTAAAACGATGTCGATGCCCTTGATGATTTCGTGCCACTCGTCTTCGGCCTGCCCCTCGATGCGCAAATCACGCATTTCGAGCAAGAGATCGCCCTTGGAGTGGCCGCTGCTGTTATTGCTCATCGCGCAAACCGCTCGTCTTATGCAGGAACCAGTCGACCACGAAGTTGACGCCGACGGTCAACAGGGCGATAGCGCCCGCCGGCAGCAGCGGCGTCACGTCGCCGTAGGTGATCAGGGTCGCGTTGTCGCGCACCATGCTGCCCCAGTCCGCGGTGGGCGGCTGGATCCCTAAGCCTAAGAAGCTCAGCGCCGCGATAGTGAGGAAGACGAAACAGAATCGGAGGCCGAATTCGGCCACCAGCGGCGGCATGATGTTGGGCAGAACCTCCCGGATAGTAATCCAGCCGATGCCCTCACCTCGAAGCCGGGCCGCTTCGACGAAATCCATCACCACCACGTTGAGGCTCACCGCGCGTGCGAGCCGGAATACACGAGTGGAGTCCAGCACCGCGATGATCACGATCAGAGTGGGAATCGAAGTGCCGAAGATAGTGAGCAGCAGCAGGGCGAAGATCAGCGCGGGGATAGCCATCAGGACGTCCACCAGCCGGCTGAAAACCTGGTCCACCCAGCCGGCAAGCGCCGCCGCCAGGATGCCCGCGACGCCTCCGATCAGGAACGCAAGACAGGTGGTAACGAAGGCGATGCCGATGGTGTTTCGCGCCCCGTAGAGCAGCCGGGTCAACATGTCGCGACCGAGGTTGTCGGTACCCAGAATGAACTGCTCGCCCCAGGGCTCGAACTCGGGCCCGACAATTTCCGACTCGCCGTAAGGCGTCAGCACCGGCGCAAACAAGGCGATGAAAACATAGCCGAAGATGACCAGCAGACCGAACTTGGCGCTCAGCGGCGCTTTCTTCAGTTCGCGCCAGGCGGTGGCCATCGCGCCCTGCTTGGGCGGTGGCGGCAGCGCATCCGCGGTCTGCGCAACGGTCGTTTCGACGGAGTCGCTCATCTCGGATGCAACAGCCTTGGATTGGTGACGATGGACAGGATGTCCGCTGTCAAATTCAAAATCACATAAGTGGCAGCAAAAATCAGGCTGCACGCCTGCACCACCGGGATGTCACGCTTCTGCACCGAATCGACGATGAGCTGGCCGAGCCCCGGGTAAACGAACACCACCTCCACCACCACCACGCCCACGATAAGATAGGCGAGGTTAATGACGATGACGTTGACGATGGGCGCCCAGGCGTTGGGCAGCGCGTGATGCAGGATGATATGAGACCGGCTCATGCCCTTGAGATTGGCCATCTCGATGTAGGGGCTTGCCAGCAGATTGATAATCGACGCCCGGGTCATGCGCATCATGTGGGCAACGCAGACGAGGGTCAGGGTCGCTGCGGGGAGTATGGCCCGGTAGACGCGGTCCCAGAATTCAGTATCCGGGCTCACGTTGGAGAGGCTGGGAAACCACCCGAACTTCACCGAGAAGAACAGGATAAGTATGTAGGCAACGAAAAACTCGGGGGTCGATATAGACGTCAGCGTGACCACGTTGATCACACGATCGTAAATCGTGTTTCGGTATAGCGCCGCCAGGAGTCCCAGGATCAGCGCCAGCGGCACCGCAACAATGGCGGCCACCAGGGCAAGGAACAGGGTGTTGCTCAAGCGCACGCCGATGAGCTCGGAGATTTCCCGCTGATTTGCGAGCGAGACGCCGAAATCACCCTGGACCACGCCGCCCAGCCAGGCGAGATAACGGGTCACCGGGGGCTTGTCGAGCCCCAGCTCCCGGCGGCAGGCGGCGACGGTTTCCTTGGTCGCTCCCTGTCCCTGGATTTCCTGACAGAGATCGCCCGGCAGCAGCTCAACGCCGAGGAAAATGATGAGCGAAACCGCAAACAACACGAGGAGGCCCAGCGCCAGGCGCTGGGCCACCACTTTCACGAGCGCGAACACGGCTCCTATGCCTCGACGTGAAGCCCGATGCCGCCTATACGAACCACCAGCGCTCGAGCGCTTTCAAGCCATCCATGGTCCAGTTGCCGGCGATCTTACCGTGACCGATCTTCGTGCTTAAGCCCTCGACGTAGTTATTGAACAATGGCACCACCACGCCACCCTCGTCGCGGGTTATGAGCTGCATCTCTCGATACATCTCACGGCGCTTGGCTTCGTCCAGCTCAGCCCGAGCGAGCGCCAAGAGCTGGTTGAAGCGCTCGTGGGTCCAATGGCTGTCGTTCCACGGGGCTCCCTCGGCATATGCGGTCGAGAACATCCAGTCCTCGGTGGGACGGCCACCCCAATACACCGCGCACCAGGGCTTTTTCAGCCACACGTTGGACCAGTAGCCGTCGTTGGGCTCGCGCACCACGTTGATCTCGATGCCCGATTTCGCCGCGTGCTCTTTGTATAAGACCGCGGCATCCACCGCTCCGCCAAAAGCCGCGTCGGCTGCGCTTAAATCCACGGTCAGCTTGCTTAGTCCCGCCTTTTTTAAGTGGAACTTCGACTTGTCGGGATCCAGATCGCGCTGAGGTAAGTCGTCGGCGAGATAGCGGTTGGCGCGTCCGATGGGATGGTCGTTGCCGAGATATCCGTGTCCGCGCAGGATTGTCTGCAGTAGCGCTTTGCGGTCGAGGCCCCACTTGAGCGCCAGGCGCACGTCGTTATTGTTGAAGGGCGCGATGTCCGTGAGCATCGCAAAGGTGTAGTGGGCGTTGCCGCTGGACTCCTCGATCTTGATGTTCTTGTTGCGCTTCAGAAGATGCAGCGTCTTGATATCAACGCGATCCATAGCGTGGATCTCGCCGGTGGTAAGCGCGTTGGTTCGTGCCGCCACGTCAGCGATGGTGATCATCTCGACGGAATCAAAATGTCCGCGCCCCTCTTTCCAGTAGTTCGGGTTGCGCTTCATCTTGATGCTGACGCCCGGCTCGTAGCTTTGGAGCGCGAACGCGCCGGTGCCGACACCAGATTTCCATTCCACCTTGCCGTCCTTCGCCGGCATCATGACGATGTGGTAGTCGCTCATGATGTAGGGGAAGTCGGCGTTGCCCTCCTTCAGGCTGAATTCGACGGTGTTCTTGCCGTCGGCTTTCAGCTCCACGACGGGCTCTAAGATGGCCTTAGCCGCCGACTTCGAGTCCTCGCCGCGGTGATGCTGCACCGAGGCGATGACGTCGCTGGCTTCCATGGTCTTGCCGTTGTGGAACTCGACGCCCTGGCGCAGCTTGAAGCGCCAGACCTTGGCGTCTGGGCTCGCCTCCCAGCTTTCCGCCAGCTCTCCGATCAGCTCGTTTTCGGCGTTGACCTCGGTCAGGTTGTTGCGAAGCCCGTAGCCCATGGTCTGGGTGTAGGCGTTCTCGAACGTCCCGGGGTCAAGGCTGTCGGTGGTGGAGCCGTGGCCGAGGCCGAGGCGGAAGTGCCCGCCCTTTTTCGGCGTCGCGGCGAGTGCGGACCCGCTGAACAGCGCTCCCGGCGCCGCGGCGGCGAGTCCGAGGGCGGACATCTGCTTGGCGAACTCGCGACGCGAAATTCGGCCTTCGGCGAGCGCCCGCTCCAGGTGTTTCTGCTTAGGCATTGTTCTCTCCTCCTGTGGTCCTACCCGGCTGCACCTTATTTAAGGGGGCGCTCAGGCTTTGTCGTTCTTTCGGGAAGGGCAAGGGGGCCCGGTCCCGAGGTATGGCAGTGGCTCTATTCTGCACTGAATCGACCGGTATACAAAACCCTGGGCCAATGGCCGAATTTCGACTCGTAATCACTCCAGGCCCTGACGAACAGAGCGTTCAAAACCAAGAGAAACGGCGACCAGCGCCCTCCCCCTCGAAGCATCCTCCTTGGCCCTAACCCTGATTAATTGAGAGAGGTCCAAAGCGCGGTCATAGGCAATTAATTCGTTAGACTCGGGTTCGTGCCCCAGTCTTTACCCCGAACCTGAATGATTACCGATTTCTCGAGCCTTCCGCTGGGCTTCGTCATCGCCTTGTTCGCCATGGCGGCCGCCATCATTGCGACCGCCGGGGTGTGGCTGGTGTCCACCGCTGATCGCCTCGCCGATCGCACCCGCCTGGGAGAAGCCATTACCGGCGCCGTCTTTCTCGGTGTC
>JBFHVA010000214.1:0-6336 GCA_041589735.1 Gammaproteobacteria bacterium
GAGCCCCAGGTTTCAAACATGCCGGTTATTTGTCGCAGGGACGAAGCGGATAAGGTTTCAAATTCGAACTGCGCTTCCGCCCCGGCCGCGATGCCTTGACCCCGTGCCTTGCTCAAATTGATAGACACCTCGTGAAAGTCGAACCCGGCCTGTTCAGTTTCCAGCTGCTTGATCCGGATCCCCGAGCCCGCGCTGATTTCGATCCCGCTGGCGTCAAGCGAGATGAAGCGGGCACTGCGCGAAGCCTTGGCCTTGGAATGTTCATCTACCGTTGCCTCCGCGCTTTCAGCTTTGAGCCTCCCGACATGGTACCCGTCGACACTGAGACGCACCCTTTCCAACAGCAGCTTAAAGGCGACAAGCGACTGGCGGCCGCGGTCCTGCGGCTGAAATAGCTTTGCGCTCTCTGCGGTGAGCTTGTCCGTTTCGAATTCGTACCAGCCTCGACCCGACTGGTATCTGGAGTTGGCACTCAAGCGCGAGAGCTCCAGTTCGAGTCGCGGCTCTCCTTCGCGGCCGGTATCGATTCGTAACAGGTCGCCGTCAAGCGCGCCGTCGATTTCGAACTCACTTCCATGGCGTATTTCACCGCTCCACCGGAGCCCGCGGACGAGAATTCCGTACGGCGCAGCGGTTGTTCTACGGGCTGCTTCCAGAGTCGGCGAGATCAAGCTTCCGCGGCCGATAAGTCGCGGCCGACCGCCCGCTACAGGCCAGAATACTTCGGCGTCGCCGTTCCATTCCACCGTGGTTTTGGTCATGCTCGTCTCGCCAGAGTCGAGCTCGAGCCCGTCGACCCTCGCGCTTCCTGACAAATCGGCGTGGACTACGCCATCTCCCTGGAGATAGGACAGGCCGAAGGTACCGCTGCCGTCGACTTTTCCGCCCACCGATCTCGGCGTCGCCAGGCCGAAGAGATGCCCGAACCCCTTTAGATCTAGTGCCGCCAGCTCGTATCGGCCTTCGAACACCGGCAGGTTATTGACCATTCGCGCCTGGCCGGCGAGCCTGAGCGAGCCATCGCCGGCGACACCTTCCATTTGAAAAGCGACCCGGGCGCCGGCCTCCAGGTGCGATAGGTTGCCGAGGCTCAAACTGCGTAGTTCAACCTTTTGGCCAACTCGTTCCGACAAGCCGATGAATTCTAGGTCGCGCAGCACCACGTTGCCGACGTCGATTTTCAGCTTTTTAAGCTCTGGAATGGCGGCGGCTCGGTCGGGCGGCTTCCATTCCGATGCTTGCAGCTGCGCCAGATCGACTCGAGCATCCTTTACCTGGAAATCGATGATGCGTATGTTCCCTTTGAGCAGTTCGGCCACGTCCACGCGGGCCGTAACTTCGCCCCAGCGGATCGCGGGTCCGCCCGCCTGGCCAACCTGGAAGCCCACGAGGGTCACCCGCTCATTGGTGAGGCTGACTCGAGCGCCGTCCACGGAGGAAACCACGCCATAACGTGCAAGTGCGTGAGGCAGCCCGTAGCGAAGAAGCGCGGGCAGAGCCAAGTACGTAATGACAATGAACGCAATGGCGGCAGAGAAGCTCCACCCGATGAGGCGAAAGAGGAACCTGAGGCCAAAGCTGCGGCCCCGAGCAGATTTACGCGACGGACTCAACGGCGACTTTATTCGTTGAACATATGCGCAGATCCTAACATGGGTGGCCTTTGCCAACGCCGCCGCCATTACGGGGTGGCGGTGTGCTTAACCTGAAAATTTTGGAGGACAAATGACCCGACTGCCGGAAACGGTGCACAGCGAAGAAACTCTCGCGAGCCTGAAAAGCATTGCATCGGAGATTCTGTCCGAAGCGAAGCGTCAAGGCGCATCTGCTGCCGAAGCCGGTATCAGCACCAGCTCCGGACTTTCGGTTACGGTGCGCATGGGTGACGTTGAAACCATAGAGCACACCCGCGACAAAGGCCTTGGCCTGACCGTATATTTTGGCAAGAAGAAAGGTTCCGCCAGCACCACGGATTTCAGCAGAGAGGCCGTAAACGATACCGTGCGTGCCGCTTGCGCGATTGCCCGGCATACCTCCGAGGACGAGTGTGCGGGGCTGGCGGAGGCGGAGCTGATGGCGAAGACATACCCCGATCTGGACCTGCTGCATCCATGGCCGCTGGCGCCCGAAGAGGCTATACAGATTGCGCTGGATACCGAGAACGCGGCCCGGGGACACGATCCGAGGATCACCAATTCTGAGGGCGCGGACGTGAGTCACCATGAAGGCTCCTACGTGTATGCCAATTCCAACGGATTTCTCGGCGGATATGCCAGCAGCCGTCACGGCATCAGCTGCGCGGTGATCGCCAAGGACGAATCCGGAATGCAGCGTGATTACTGGTATAGCGTCGCGCGCAATGCGGGCGCGCTGGAGGCACCGTCCCGCGTCGGCGAGAAGGCCGCCGAGCGGGCCGTTGAGCGACTCGGAAGCCGCAAGCTTTCCACCCGAACGGCTCCCGTCATCTATACCGCGGATACCGCACGAGGTCTCTTGTACCACTTCGTCAATGCCATTCGCGGCAGCAACCTTTACCGGGAAGCGAGTTTCCTGCTCGATCATTTGGGCAAAAAGGTCTTTCCAGACGGTTTCAATATTCGCGAGGAGCCGCACCTCAAGCGTGCACTGGGTAGCGCCCCTTTCGACAACGAAGGCGTGGCGACGCGGGCCCGGGATCTAGTGAGCGACGGCGTGCTGCAGGGGTATGTGCTGGACAGTTATTCGGCGCGGAAGCTTGGCATGCAAACCACCGCCAATGCTGGCGGCGTACACAACCTGGTGGTCGAAACCGATGATGTCGACTTTGACACCCTGATAAAGGAAATGGACATGGGGCTTTTAATCACGGAGCTCATGGGAATGGGAATCAACTCCGTGACTGGAGACTACTCACGCGGTGCGTGCGGCTTCTGGGTCGAAGGCGGCGAGATCCGTTTCCCGGTCGAAGAAATTACTGTGGCCGGAAATCTTCGTGACATGTACGCCGGAATCCGCCGTATTGCCAACGACGTCGACGTTCGGGGAAACATTCGCACGGGCTCAGTGCTCATCGAGCAGATGACAATTGCCGGAGACTGAACAACGCAACGCACTTAATTCAGGGCGCTCGCTTCAGTCAGTCAACTCGGCGCCGGTGGATTCCCGCAGACTTCGTTCCTGGGCATCGACGATGTAACGGCAGATCTGATCGAAGACTTTTTCGTCTCCCGGAATATCAAGCACCACTCGATGCGCGTCGGGATCCTGCTCGACGCCCGAATGAACCGCGCTTACATGCGCCGGAATGCTCAATTGAAGCTCTCCAGAGGCCGAAAGGCGCGGAAGCCAAACGTTGAGCTCGACTTCATCACCTTCATTCAGCGCAGCAAGATTCACGTTGCGAAGAAAGACCGCGGCAGCAACAGCCGAAACGTCAAAAAGCATACCGGTAAACTCGTCCTGTCCTTTGGCTATAGATGCCGCCACAGGTCGTTCGGGTCGTACGCGATGATACTGTCTCCTTTCCATCGGCTCGTCGTGCTCGATGAAATGGGAGAAAGTCACCTCGCACGCAGCTGAATCCACATTGGTGGAGTACGCTCTGTAGGCCGCTCCGTGGAGCGGACTTTCGATCAGCGCGAGTCCCATACGCTGCAATATTGCAGCCTGTGTTGGAGAGACGCGAAAAGTTACGTCGAGCTCGCCGACTTTGACCACTTCCGCCGAGGAATCGACTGGGATCCCCCGGAAACAAGTGAATATTCGCAGACGCTCCTTGAGCTCTCGGGGACAATCGTGCAAAGAGTACTCGCGAAACTTCCCTACCAGCTTGAAGTGATCCTCAGCGTCGCGATCGATTTCGGGAATTTCGAGCTCCACATTGCGTGACATATCGAGGTAAACGTCGTTCAGGAGCTCGGAATACTCTTCCAGCATGTCTTGAAGAGCGCTGACGTCTTCTGGGTCTCTGCCATTCTTCATCCGGTAATCGATGAAGTTGGTCGCCATGATCATCCAGGTGCGTTTGAGTACGGCCTCCGCTTCTTCGGTGGACTCGGCAAGCGCGCGGAAGGATTGCCGCACCGTGCTGCCGGGGTCGGCGTCATCCTGGGGAAGAAACAGGGCCCGGTAGAGCGCCCTGGGGTCCAGTGAAATGCCCTGCTCGTCGTTCTCTCGCTTGGTGACATCGCGAAAGGCGCGGCGGAAATCGCTCTCGAATCGGTCCTCGTAGTGGCGAAAGAAGGTGTCGCTGACCTTGGGGTCCTGCGTCTCTTCCGAGGAGCTGTCTTCATGATCGGTCATGACTGGAAACGTCCGGGGGCGATGGGGTAAGAGCGCCGATGGCCCCGCCGGGCCGCTTGATCGTTATATCGGCCGTGTTGCGATTAGTCTTTAGCCCCCATCCCCGCCGGGAACCTCTGAGCCGGGATATACCGTTCTGTAATTAAACGCGCTATCTTTATACGTCCTGGTTATATAACCCCATTGCCATGAACATCCGCCAGCTCCGCTATATCTCCGCCGTGGCCCGCCACGGGCTCAACGTTTCCGCCACCGCCGAGAGCCTCTACACCTCTCAGCCGGGAGTAAGCAAGCAGATCCGGCAGCTGGAAGACGAACTGGGGGTGCAAATTTTCGAGCGCAACGGGCGTCAGCTCACTCGAATCACCCCGGCCGGGAAGGCCATCATCGAGTTCGCCGACCGGGCTCTCATCGAGGTCGATACCATCAAGGAGGCCGCCCTCGAGTTCAGTGACCCCACCCGGGGGAATCTATCTATTGCCGCGAGTCATACCCAGGCGCGCTACGCGCTGCCGTCGGTGATCAAAAAATTTGTCACCAAATACCCCCGGGTGGCCATCCAGCTCCATCAGGGTACACCGCTCCAGATCGCGGAACTCGCCATGGAAGGCAAGGTGGATCTGGCCATCGCGACTGAAGCGCTCGAGCACTTCGAAGATCTTGTGATGCTGCCCTGCTACCGATGGCATCGAGCGGTGGTTGTGCCCAAGGGGCACCCCCTGTGCGAAGTCAATCCGCTCACCCTGGAGGCGCTTTCGAAGCACCCGCTGGCCACTTATGTCTTCGGATTCACCGGCCGGTCACAGCTCGATTCAGCCTTCAAGAAACATGGCCTCGAACCCAAGCTTGCGTTCACGGCCACCGACGCCGATATCATCAAAACCTACGTGCGCGCAGGCATCGGAGTCGGAATCATTGCGCGAATGGCCGTCGACGACGCCAAAGATACGGATTTGTGCGCCTTGGACGCGAGCGGATTGTTCGAGCCGAGCACTACCAAGATCGGATTTAGGCGGGCCACTTTTCTGCGCGGCTACACCTACGATTTTATCGAGCTTTTTGCACCGCACCTGAAACAGGAACTGGTGGACACCGCGGTTCAACTTAGAACCAAGGCCGCGCTAGACCCCCTGTTCGTGGACGCGGATTTACCGGTGTATTGATCGGCTTCAGCATGCTCGCAGCAGAGGAGAAAGCTAAGTCGCTTTCTTGATGCGAGAAAAATCCCGCGCGAGCTGACGAGAAAACCTTCTCATATCGGTGTCGTAGAGTGCGAGGCGTCCGCCTGTGCTAATGGCCGACATAGCCAGGCTACCGATGATCAAAAACAACATCATGGCGATCAGCCAGGCGGCGAAATAGGAAAGTCGAAGCGCCTTGTCTGGCGCCATCGATGGCGTCGTTACCGGATTTCCGCTCTGCGCAGTCGGGTTATCGGTTTGCGCCTCACCCGACGGCATCACCACGTCTTCGCTAATTTCGCTGGAGATGTGTCGGACGGTGGCGGAAAAAATCTGGTCGATATTGGAACCGCGTTCTATGGCGGCGGCTAAGGGCTCGATTCGCTCTGGAGATTGATAAAGCCCCCACGCCTCGAGAATGACTTTCAGACCGACATAGAGTCCGACGAATAGAACCATCATTCCGATCAGTCGAACGATTATGGAGGTAATCTGCTGGATTGCAGAAGATAAAGTGTTAGCTTCCATCGGTCCCCGCTCGTCGAAATGATGCACGCCCCAGGCAGAAGCTCGGAGTGCTTTAACGAACAGGATCTTCCTTTAAATGCGGGCCGGGCGCAAACGACCGTGCGGGCCGTGAGTTGAGGAAGATAAAGAGATTTCTCGGCTGCGGCTGTTATTGTTCGGTGAGTTTCTTGGCCTGGCGGTCGCGCAGCTGTACCAACAGGGCTGATGCAAGATTGGCCATGACAGTCAGGTGATTTTGATCACTGAGCGCGAAAAATTCTCCATTCTTTTTGTTGAGCACCTCGATGACGCCGAGAACTTTGTCGCCGTCAATCAAAGGCACGGCGACGATGGATCGGGTGTGGAA
>JBFHVA010000215.1:0-6331 GCA_041589735.1 Gammaproteobacteria bacterium
ACCAGCTGATTCAGAAAAAGCTGGCCGACATGCAGACGGAGATCACCTTAGGGCTTCACGCGGCGCTTCGGCTCGGGCGGCTGATGGATGAGGGCAACGCCGCGCCGGAGGCGGTCTCCCTGCTCAAGCGCAACAACTGCGGCAAGGCTTTGGACATCGCCCGAGTGGCGCGGGATATGCACGGCGGTAACGGCGTCGCTGATGAATACCACGTCATTCGCCACCTGATGAACCTGGAGGCGGTGAACACCTACGAAGGCACCCATGACATTCACGCCCTGATCCTCGGCCGCGCGCAAACCGGGATCCAGGCGTTTTCCAGCTGAAGACGCAAGGCAGGGCGCTTATCACGCTCTGCCTTTCGAACGTATTTGATTTAGGAATCTGATAGTTCAGGAGATTTTTTATGACGACCAATTCCGAGCTGATGCAGCGGCGTAAGGCCGCGGTGGCCCAAGGCGCCGCCAACATCCACGGAATATTTGCCGACCGAGCCGAGAACGCCGAGCTGTGGGACGTGGAAGGCAAGCGCTATATCGACTTCGCCGGCGGCATCGGCGTGCTCAACACCGGCCACCGCCACGCCAAAGTGATGGCGGCGGTGGAGGCGCAGATGAAGCGCTTCACCCACACCTGCTTCCACGTAGCGCCCTATGAGCCCTACGTAGCCCTGGCGGAGCGGCTCAACGCGGCGGCTCCGGGTGATTTCGACAAGAAAACCCTGCTCGTGAATACCGGCGCCGAAGCGGTGGAGAACGCCGTCAAGGTGGCGCGGGCCTTTACCAAGCGCACCGCGGTGGTGGCTTTCTCCGGTGGTTTTCACGGCCGCACCCTGCTGGCCCTCGGTCTCACCGGCAAAGTGGATCCATATAAGCGCGGCTTCGGGCCGATGCCCGGGGAGATTTACCACGTTCCGTTTCCGGTGCCGCTGCACGGGGTCGAGGTGGAGGACTCCCTCAACGCGCTCCACACCCTGGTCAAGACAGATCTCGAGCCCGAACGCATCGCCGCCGTCATCATCGAGCCGGTGCAGGGCGAAGGCGGCTTCTACATCGCGCCGCCGGATTTTTTGAAAGCTCTGCGGAGCTTCTGCGACGACCACGGGATCCTGCTGATTTCCGACGAGGTCCAGGCGGGCAACGCGCGAACCGGAAAGATTTTTGCCATCGAGCACAGCGGCGTCGTTCCAGACCTGATCACCACCGCCAAGAGTCTCGCCGGCGGCTTCCCGCTGGCCGCCGTCATCGGCCGCGCCGAGATCATGGACGCGGTCGGCCCCGGGGGCTTGGGCGGCACGTACGGCGGCAATCCGCTGGCATGTGCCGCGTCCATCGCGGTTCTGGACGTGATCGAAGAAGAGAATCTTTTAGAGCGAAGCTTGAAGCTCGGCGATCACATGCAGTCGCGCTTCAAGCGCATGGCGCAGCGCCTGGCCTGCATCGGCGAGGTGCGGGGCTTGGGGGCGATGGTGGCTATCGAGCTGTTCAAGGACAAGGGACGCGCGCAGCCGGCGGCAGATCTCACCAAGGCGGTGGTGGCCAAAGCCGCCGAGCGCGGGCTGATTCTTCTGTCCTGTGGCACGTACGGCAACGTGATCCGCGTGCTGGTGCCGCTGACCGCCACGGATGCGCAGATCGACGAAGGTCTGGACATCATCGAGCAAAGCCTCGATGCGGCGCTGACCGAAATCGAGGCCGCGGCCTGATCGAGATCCATGCCGGGGGACAGGGGTCCCCCGGCGTTTCCCGGATCCAGCCGTAAGTGCGCATAATGTATATTATGTAAAGTTACTCTGATCCCGTTCCAAGAGTTCTCCTCTTTCCTGACGAAGCCCGACTAACTCCCGGTTCCTACACCCAGATTCTCGGTGTCGATGACCGGGCAACCGGTCTCCCTGTGGGTTCGCCTATGAGCCTTAGCCAGTCTCGAACGGCCGCGGGCTATTGTTTGTGCCTTACGCCTTCTTGCTTTTATCAACGTATGGCGGCGTTTGAGTCTGCAGCAGACAAACTTCCGCTCGCTATCAACTTCATAACTCACCGGTCAGGATGCAGCGTCCGGCAGCGGCCGTTCACCCGGCCTGTCCTGATCGAAAACTCCTGGATCTGGGCGATCCGATCTCGTGCGTCGCGCATCAGCAGGCGACTCCCGCGACACCGTCGCCGTAATTCAATGAATTCAGGCTTCGAAGGCCTGCAAAACAGGGCTCAAGTGCCCGTTTTTTTTGGCTTTAAGGGTGGATTAAAGACCGCGGTCCGAAGCTAAAACCGCCGAATTTCGCCATGAATAGTACGGAACTTGAACAAAACGCCGTAAGCGGTTATCAGTTCTGCATTTTTTAGAGGAAAAGGCCGAATCTGCGGCGACTCGGCAAGAGATCTCGCGATTTGCCACCGCGACGCGCACAACGCGCCCGCGGTGACTTGTAGCCCCCCTGCCGCGGATAGAAGAGAATCTCACCAAGCCGGCAGCGCGGCGCTGCCCAGCTGGCTGACCTCAAGTCAGTCGATGAGTTTGATCTCTTCAGCCGCCGTGCGCCCGTCGCGTCCAGGCGCCAGCTCGAACTCCAGCCGCTGGCCTTCTTTTACGGTCTTGATGCCGGCGCGCTCCAGCGCCGAAATGTGAACGAACACGTCCTTGCCGCCGTCCTCGGGCTGTATGAACCCGTAACCCTTGCTGGGGTTGAACCACTTTACGGTTCCGGTCGCCATGGGTGTCTCCTGTGGGGATAGTCGTGCCCGTGCCCGGATTACGGCGGGGGCGGATCGCGCGGCGCATCGGTCCCTGCCGGCGGCGTCGTGGATAACGCGCCTGAACGGGTTGGGCGTGGTTTCAGTCTGGAATTGTCGATAACGGAATGTAACTAAACAAAAAAACGTATACGTACGGTCCGCCAATCGAACGCTGACCATACGCGCATCAGGCCGAGAATTACAGCCTCCCGTTTTTACCCGCGGACGGATCCGCGCGGTGCTCAGCTTGCCACCTGAATTACGCCGGCCGTCGCCAGCGCTTCGATTTGTTCCTTGTCGTAGCCGAGCAGGTCTTCCAGCACCTCGCGGGTATGCTCTCCCAGGCGGGGCGCAGGATTCGCGGGCAGCTCGGAGCTCGATGACAGCATCGGCGGGGTGCGCGCAAAGCGGAATTCGCCCACGTCCGGATCGTTTATCGGCATCAAGAGTTTTCGCGCCGCGACCTGCGGGCAGGCGAAGATGTCTTCCACCGTGAAAACGGAGCCGGCCGGGACCCCCGCTGCGTTGAGCTGCTCCACCGCTTCGTCGCGAGTGAGGTCCTTGAGCCAGTCTTCGATGATTGGGTCGAGGTAATCCCGGTTGGCGATGCGCGCCGCGGCGTTGCCGGTGCGCTCGTCCTCGGCCAGCTCCGGGTGACCCATGGTGCTTGCGAGCCGTTCCCAGATGCGTTCGTCGGGGACGTTGAGAGCGATGTAGCCGTCCTTGGTATGGTAGGCGGACCGGGGATAGGCGTTGCGCGGCCGCCCCCGGTGGGGCGACTGCCCGTCCACCGAGTGCAGCGCGATCATGCTTTCGTTCAACGACAGCATGTTGTCGTACATGGCCGAATCCACGAACTGCCCTTCCCCGCTGCGTTCGCGCACGAACAGCGCCTGCATGATCCCGTAGGCGGCAACCAGGCCCGAGTAGATGTCCGCCAGGCCGTAGATGGTCCAGGACGGTGGCTTATCCTCGAACCCCACCATGTGCATGATGCCGCTCATGGCCTCGGCGACGATATCGAAGGCGGGTCGGTCGGCGTAAGGTCCCCGCCGTCCCGGCAGCCGGCCGAAGCCGGAAATGACCGCATACACTAAGCGCGGATTGATAGCTTTCAAATCTTCGTATCCCAGACCCTGCCGTTCCAGCGATCCAGGGCGAAGGTTGTCCACCAGCACGTCGCTTTTGGCCGCCAGCTTTTTGAACACCGCCTTGCCCTCGTCGCTGCGCAGATCCAGCGCCAGGCTCTTCTTGTTGCGGTTATAGGCCATGAAACCGCAGGCGCGGCGCTTGCCGTCGCGTTCGGCAAAAGGCGGCATTGCGCGCCGAGGGTCGCCCACGCCCGGGCGCTCTATCTTGATCACCTCGGCGCCGGCGTCGGCCAGCAGCATGGTGCAGTAGGGGCCGGCGATGTACTGGTCCGTGCCGATGACGCGGACGCCTTTCAGCGGGCGCTGCATGATCCCTCCTCGATTCTTTTTTTCCGAACTGACCTCGCTCAGGCGGCGAGCCCGATGATGGCTCAGTCCCCGATCCACTCCACCAGCGTGGAGACGCCCATGCCGACGCCTACGCACAGCGTGGCCAGGCCGTAGAACGGCCGTTTTGCCTTCGGTGCCCGGCGCTTCATCTCGTGCATCAGAGTGACCAGAATTCTCGCCCCGGAACAGCCGGTGGGATGGCCAAGCGCGATAGCACCGCCGTTGACGTTGGTGATCTCGTGGCGCATGGAGAGCTGGCGCATGCAGCCGAGCGCTTGCGCGGCAAAGGCTTCGTTGAGCTCGATCAGGCCGATGTCTTCGAGCTTGAGATCGAATCGCTTCAGCAGCTTGTTGGTGGCCGGCACCGGTCCGAGTCCCATGAGACCTGGGTCCACGCCGACGGCGGCCGAGCCCAGCCAGCGAAGCAGCGGTTTGAGCTTGAGCGCGTCGGCCTTCTTTCGCTCCATCACCAGCAGCGCCGCGGCGCCGTCGTTGATGCCGCTGGAGTTGCCGGCGGTGACGCTTCCGCCTTTTTTAAATGCGGGTTTGAGCGATGCCAGCTCTTGTATCGTGGTAGCGAGCTCGAAGCTCCCGTTCACCGACCGGTATCTCGGGTGCTCGTCCACGTCGACGAGATCCGTCTGACCTTTTCTACCCGGCACTTGCACCGGCACGATTTCGTCTTTGAAGCGTCCGGCGTTCATGGCGTCCACCGCCCGCCGCTGGCTCTCCAGGGCGAACGCGTCCTGATCGGCGCGGCTGATCTGCATCTGCTCGGCCACCGCCTCGGCCGTTTCGCCGAGGCTCACGATCGGATACATCGCGTCCAGCTTGGGATTGTTGAAGCGCCAACCGACGGTGGTGTCCCAGATTTCGGGCGGGCGGTTGGTGGGCACCCTGCCCGGCTTGGCCATAGACCACGGCGCGCGGCTCATACACTCCACGCCGCTTCCGATGTAGCTCTCCCCTTCCCCCGCGAGCACCGATTTGGCGGCGTCGTTGACCGCCGACAGCGCGGACGCGCAGTTTCGATTCAGGGTGATCCCGGGCACTTCCACTGGAAAGCCGGCCAGCAGCACGGCCATCCGCGCCACGTCGCGGTTGTCCTCGCCCGCCTGGTTGCCGCAGCCGGCATAGACATCGTCGAGCATGGCGGGATCGATGCCGGTGCGCTGGATCAGCGCGCGATAGGTGTGAGCGAGCAAATCGTCCGGCCGCACGCCAGAGAGCCGGCCGCCGAACTTGCCGATGGGGGTGCGGACACCGTCGATGATGACTGCTTCACGCATGTGCAGGTAGTCGCCGGATCTTCAGATCACGATCGAGAGCTTTCCTCGGCGTTTGCAATCCAGGCAAAAATTTCGTTATCCACCACCATGACGGGGAATGATGCTGGTGCCGTGGATTCGAAGCTCCGCCCAACGTGAACGTGAAGCCCGCAACCGGCGCACTCGATCTCGCCATTTTTCAATCTACCTTTCGAGAGGGCTTGCCCGCATCCGCCGCATGTGTCTTCCAAGGCGAAAAAGCTGCCTTTTACGTTCAACAACGCGAGTCCAATCTTGCCAATGGTCTTGTGAATCACCGCACCCGGCGCGACCTCGGCGGTGACGCCGAGCGAGTACCAATCATTGACCCAGTCCTGGTTCATGTGGCAATGGTGCCCGAGGCCGGATTCGAACCGGCACGGCCTTTCGGCCAGCGGATTTTAAGTCCGCTGCGTCTACCTGATTCCGCCACCCGGGCAGGCAATTTCATCTCATCGCGGTTCCGATTGTATGGGGCGTAAGTCCAAATTCGAAGGCGGGCCACGTCGACACGCCCTGAATGAAGATATCGAGTAAAAGGTCAATGAGGTCTTGAAATGGAGGCTGAGGTCGGAATCGAACCGGCGTAGACGGCTTTGCAGGCCGCTGCATAACCACTCTGCCACTCAGCCTTGAGCCGCCGCGGTCTCTTGAACTTCTGCGGGATGGGAGCCGTCGGCGCACCCGCCGAAAGCCGCGTAGAGGAAGTTGGAGCGGGAAACGAGACTCGAACTCGCGACCCCAACCTTGGCAAGGTTGTGCTCTACCAACTGAGCTATTCCCGCGCGACCGAACTCCGTATTCTATTGTC
>JBFHVA010000216.1:0-6307 GCA_041589735.1 Gammaproteobacteria bacterium
CAGCGAGCGGTAATGAATTACGGGAAGGTCGAAACCGCCACCGTTCCAGGACACGAGCGTCGGGGAGTAGCGATTGATTCCGTCGAAAAAACGCTCGATGAGATCACGCTCCGTGGATTCTTCCGTGCCCAGCGACCAGGTCTTGAAACGATCTCCGGTGCGAAGTGCAACGGAGATGGCGACGATTCGGTGAAGGTGATGACGCAGAAATTCAGAGCCAGTAGCCTGGCGCTGTTTCTGGAACATGACCTCTGCAACATGTTCGTCGCTCAACCCGTCGAGGTCATAAAGACGCCGGCCGCTGCCAACGTCCGGAATCGTTTCGATGTCAAATGCAAAAACGTTCATGCAGGTAGGACAGATCCGGGATCAGAAAGCAGCGGACGGCGGCGCAACGAGCTCCGCCGTCCGCTACAGGCGGGTTACTTTTGCTTCCAGCCGCCCGACGTTTGGTACCACCAGCCCGAGGGGGCGTTTTGCACCCATCGGCGGGCAAAGGTATCGCGTATGCCCTGCTCCCACTCCGGATGACCGTTGGCTCGGGCAATCTCTGCATAAAGCGCGTTGCGGTCGCGATTTTCATCGGCCACCAACGCATTGACGCGCTGGCGGTCAGCCAGCGATACGGCTTTGGGGTCGCGCACGGCGATCAACCCGTCCGGAGTCAGCCCTATTGCGCCGCTTTCGTAAAAAGGTTTGAGCTGCTCGTGCCTGTTCTGCATGCGGTCCTTGATCGCGTTGATGCTCGGCGAAGAAATATCCAGATCCGCCTGCTGCGCATGCGCCACCGGCAGCAGAATTTCAAGCAGGCCCGGCAAAAACCCCTGACTTCGATTGTTCACGATCAACCGGCGATCCCCGAACCGGCTGGACTTGTCTTTTTCCGCATCCTTGCCCCAAACCTCCTCGATGATACGATCCGCAGCCTTCTCTGCCGCAGCCGCGGGAAAGTAAACGTTGATGGTGACGCAGGCCGACAGGAGCCCAATACCGAAAAGCGCAGCCCACAGGGACGCCCGATATATCGCAAGCGCATTCATGTTCATTCGACCTCCGACGGATGGATCCTAAAATCTGGCCTATCGCTCTCCGGCATGTGTTCTGACCGGCACAATTAGCGAATCACCGCCTCGTTTGTGCGGGTGATGGCCTTCAAACGTTCGACCAGCGTACTCCAGTCCACACGGGTATTGAATCCATATACGTCAATTCGCGGCGGCAACCCGCCACCCTTGACGATGTAATAACCGCGCTCGGCGTCCTCGACGCCTCCCATCTCGCAGACACCGTTTTTCAGACGGCAGCTTATCCCGAGGCGGTCGTAGGAGAAGGATTTCAAAAAGTTGAGCAGAGTCGACGACAGAACCTGCCCCGCGCCGCCAATCCGGGCAAGGTTCTCCACCGCGCGCTGAGAGATTCGATGGCGGGACTTGTCGTTTTTGGGCGTCGCGAAGCGGGCATCAAAAGCCGCGGGACGCCAGTTTTCGAGCACCAGATCGTCAATGCGGCCGCTCAAACGGCCTTCGATCTTACCAAAGGAGAATGTGCTGGTCAGCGCGCCCAGCGAAAGATTATCGATCACGACATCGGCGGTCGCCCGAGGCACTACGCCGAAAGGTTGTTGAAGCTTGAGCTGGTCGATTTCCACCCGCCCGTCGAAGGCGCGCACGTTAAGCTTTCCGTCCACGTTGATTTCACCATCCGAGTAACGCAGCGACGGAACTTGACCTGAAAGGCTGCCCGAAAACGACGGCCACTCTAGGCTAGTCGTGAGGTCCGATATGGATATTGGCTTGAGTTCGCCGCGCATGCGCCAGGATAGCCGCTCGCCGCCAAGACCCGTCGCCTCCAGATCGTCGATATGCAGCGCACCACCCAGCATGGGCAGATCCAGCGGCTCGCTCAAGCTGAAATTGGAGTCCAGAAAGGTGCCCACAAGCGCCGCCGATCCTAAATCGATGCGATAAAAGCGCGCGCTTTTAAAGCCAATCCGCGTTTGCCGCGGCATCCCCGACTCGCGCCAGTGGACATCTCCGCTTAACCCAAGCAAGGCAAAGCGGGCTGCACCATCCTCGAGATTCAGTTCTCTAAGCGCAAGCGTCGCTTCGGAGGATCCTTCCCGTGACCAGGAAACGCGCGCGGTGGCATCTCCCGTGGCGCTCAGCTTCGAGAAGGCCGATTCCACAAGCCAGGGTTTGATGTAGACGGAGTAAAAGCGCGCCACGGCGATCTGTTTCGTTTCGAGGTCCAGGCGATCCAGACGGGGTTCCGGTTCGTCGAAGCTCACCACGGCGCTGCCGTCGACCTGTCCGACCCCGTGGTGATGGAAGCTGAAATCATCAACCGTGAGTCGTTTCGAGTCTCGAGGTGACTTGCCAATCGCTTTGAACTCGAGAGCGCCCTCGGCGGCATCGACGAAGACCGGATGCAGGTAGACCTGACCTGCCGAAATCGAGATTACGGATTGGAAGCGCCAGGGACCGCTGCGACGAGACGCTTCGACGCTCAAACCCGCGAATAGGTTTTCGCCCGCGTTGAGCCCCGATCCATCTGAAAACGCCAGCTGCTCCAAATCGATCGATGCCGACAGATCGCCCTTCGAATTCGAATCGTTCCAGCGAAACGTTCCCGACACGACACCGCTCTGCGCCACCAGCTCGATGCCGCCGCGCTTGAGCTCGAACAGCGCAAGCAGGGCCTCAAGGGGTAAGGATTTGCCTTTGGCGTTGAGAGAAAAACCTGCGCTCGTTCCCTCAAAAGCAGCCTCGATAACGCCGCCGCCCAGCTCGAGTCCGGCGAGATTAAATCGAAATCCCTGATTCCCGTATGCCGCTTCGAAACGTGCCGTTGAAAAGTCCGGCACTTCATCTTGCGTTTGGATGCGCAGTTCGCCGCCCAGGCAGACGATGCCCGCAGACTCGAAGCTCAACCTGGCGCAGCTCGCGCTGACCTTGTTGATTTCCTTCAAAGGTCCGGGAAGCCTGATCCCGCGCAGCTCGAGAATCGCGGAGGGACCGGAATCGCCTGCGATACGAAGGCGCGTTTGGGTGCCGGCGACTGACCAGCCGGGGCCGCGCACCGGGCCGGAGTTGAAAACAATCTCTTCGATCGCCGGCGCCTCGACGGAAATGAAGAGCAAGAACAATGAACCCGCCAGAGTGCGGACCAGTGATGCCATTAACTTGGGCGAGTCCTGTGAACGGCGTGCCGCCATGACTCTATTCAACTGGCGGCCTTAAGGCTCAGTCGGCTGGGAAAATTCCGGTGGACAGATAACGATCGCCTCGGTCACAAACGATGGAGACGATTACGGCGTCTTCGAGTTCGGCGGAAAGTTTCAGGGCCGCGGCCAGCGCACCGCCAGACGACGGACCCGCAAATATGCCCTCTTCTGTTCCGAGCGCGCGGGTCGTGGTTTGCGCTTCGTCCGCCGAAACTTCCATTATCCTATCCACCCTTTCCGGCTCGAAAATCTGTGGAAGATAAGCGTCCGGCCATTTGCGAATTCCGGGAATGCTGGACTCTCCGTCGGGCTGTACGCCAATAATCTGAATCTCGCTATTTTGTTCTTTAAGAAATTGCGAAGTTCCCATGATGGTGCCCGTGGTTCCCATGGCGCTGACGAAATGGGTAACGGCTCCACGGGAATCGCGCCAGATCTCGGGACCTGTGCCGCGATAATGGGCCAGGGGATTGTCCGGATTGGCAAACTGGTCGAGCACCCGCCCCTCGCCCCTCGCCTGCATCTCGAGCGCGAGATCGCGCGCAGTCTCCATGCCCTCTTTTTCAGGCACCGGCACGATCTTAGCGCCGTAGGCGCGCATCGCCGCGCGGCGCTCGGCGCTCATGTGCTCCGGCATCACCAGCACCATGCGATAGCCTTTAATTGCCGCGGCCATGGCAAGCGCAATTCCGGTATTGCCGCTGGTGGCTTCAATGAGCGTATCACCCGGCTTGAGTTCTCCCCGGATTTCCGCTTGCGCGATCATGCTCAAAGCGGGCCGGTCTTTGACCGAACCCGCCGGGTTGGTTCCTTCCAGCTTGACCAGGATGGTGTTGCTGGATCCCCTCGGCAGGCGCTGCAAGCGCACCAGAGGCGTGTTTCCGATGAATGCTTCCAGGGTGGGAACCGACATGGCCGGAGTGTAATTCAAGCTTGCGCGCGGCACAGCCCCGTTGCCCGACACTGGCTTGCGCGCCGCATTGTCCGGCGTCAGGATTGTAAATGGCACATTTGTGTTAAGCGCAAGCAACCAATCCGATGAAAGTTGTGGTCACCGGCGGTGCCGGATTTCTCGGTCGAATGCTTACAGAGTCGCTTTTGAAGCGCGGACGCCTCGTCGATCGTCGCGGCTCGCTTGCAGCCATCGACGAGATCGTGTGCTTCGATCAGAATGCGGGCGAGCATATTTCAGATCCGCGCGTGCGCTCGATGAATGGTTCCGTATGCGACCAGAAGTCTGTTCAAAGGTTGATAACGGACGAGGTCGACAGCGTGTTTCATCTTGCCGCGGTGGTGAGTGGCGAGGCGGAAGCGGATTTCGACAAAGGACTGGCTGTCAATCTCAGCGGAACGTTGAACGTGCTGGAAGCCTGCCGCCGACTGTCTCACGCGCCACGGGTGGTGTTTTCGAGTTCGGTTGCCGCATTCGGGGGCGAGCTGCCGTCGCTGGTCCGCGACGACACCGCTACCACGCCGCAGTCCTCCTACGGTACGCAGAAAGTCATTGGCGAGCTGCTGGTGAACGACTACAGCCGAAAGGGTTTCGTCGACGGACGGGCGCTTCGGCTGCCCACCATCTGCGTGCGACCGGGCCCTCCGAATCAGGCGGCTTCGGGGTTCGCCAGCGGGATCGTGCGCGAGCCTATTGGCGGCTTCACCGTGGCGTGCCCGGTGCCGCCTGAAACGCTCATCTGGCTGATGTCGCCGGCGACGGCCGTGGCCAACCTGGTGTACGCCCATGAGCTACCGTCAGCGGCTTTCGGGTACCAGAGGTGTTTGAGCCTTCAAGGTCTGACCCTGAGCGTCGGCGACATGGTGGCGGCGCTGCGCTCGGTGTGTGGCGACGAGGTGGCGGATCGGGTGGAGTGGCGACGGGACCCGGCGGTGGAAGCGGTGATTTCCACCTGGCCGGGCCGATTCGAATCGACCCGGGCACGACAGCTTGGCTTTTACTCCGACCCGGACTTTGAAACCATCATCCGCGCCTACCTGAAAAGCGCCGCCGGTAACGCGTGACGCGTCATTGCCGTCGACGCCACTCCTTTAGATCGCGCGGCTCAATGATGCAGTGATTCGTCATCACTGATTCGCGGCGCAGGAATTGACGACTCGCCGGACATCAACTATCAGCCACTAATTGCAAATTACCTCACACCACCAAGCTGCGCGCCAGGATCAGCGCGTCTTCCTTACCGCGTTGGCCCGGGTAGTACGCCCGACGTACGCCCACCTCGTGAAAGCCCAGTCGCCGGTAAAGGGCCACCGCAGCGTCGTTGGTCGGTCTCACTTCCAGCAGCGCCGTGTCGGCGCGATGCTCGCGAGCGATTTCCAGCAGCCGGGTGAGCAGGGCGCGGCCGAAACCCTGACGGTGGTACGCCGGGTGCACACATATATTAAGAATGTGGCACTCGCCCACGGCCACCTGCATGATCCCGTAGCCCACAACCGCGGCCTCGTGCTCCAGCACCCAGCAGCAGTATCCCACCCTGAGGCAATCTCTGAAGATTCCTTCCGACCAAGGAAATCGATACGCGGCGCGCTCGATGGCGAGCACCGCACCGAGATCCTGTAACTGCATGGGGCGGTAAGCGGGAAGCGAGGTTTCCAGTACGGCACTCACGGCGGATCCTCGAGCATGCGGCGCGTGCGTTTCAGGTCCTCCCAGGATTTACGTTTCTCGCCAGGACTTCTCAGCAGGTATGCCGGGTGGTAGGTCACCAGCACGGGCGTTCCCGAAACGGGTTCCCGATGAACCTGGCCGCGCATTCTGCCGATGGCGGTGTTGGTTCCGAGCAGTTTCTGCGCCGCCACCCGGCCCACCGCCAGGATCACTTTGGGACGCACCAGTTCGATCTGGCGCTCGAGATACGGCGCGCAGCAGGCGGTTTCATCGGGCTTCGGGTCCCTGTTCTTGGGCGGCCGGCATTTGATGATGTTGGCAATATAAACGGATCCGCGCGCGAGGCCCACCGCGCCGAGCATGGCGTTCAGCAGCCGGCCGGCGCGCCCGACAAAGGGCTCGCCCATGCGGTCTTCGTCGGCACCCGGCGCCTCGCCGATAATCATGAGCCGGGCGTCAGGTGC
>JBFHVA010000217.1:0-6261 GCA_041589735.1 Gammaproteobacteria bacterium
AGTGGCATTCGATGCGGGCGAAGGCGGCGGCAAATTTTTCCCCGCCAAAAAACTGAACACGCTTCTCGTCGGGAAAAAGCGATAGCGTTGACCCTTCCCACTGGCTCCAGGCGCGGGCGGCCTCGAGGCGCGTCTTCTCGTCGTCGCTGGTGAGGCGCGTGTAATAAGCGGAGACCAGATCGCCTCGCTCTTCCTCAGGTATCGGCGCAAGATACTTCTCCCACTCGTCGGGAAAAATGGCGCTGGCGCCTTGCTGGTAAAACCACGAGATCTCCCTCTTTCTCAGCAGAAAGATCCCGCGCAGCACCAGCTCGGTGACGGAATCCGGGTAGGTCTCGGCGTAGGCCAGCGACAGGGTGCTGCCCCAGGATCCACCGAACACCAGCCAGCGCTCGATCCCGAGATATTTCCGCAGTCGCTCGATGTCCTCCACCAGGTGCCAGGTGGTGTTTTCTTCAAGTGATGCGTGCGGGGTGCTGCGGCCGCAGCCGCGCTGATCGAACAGCACCACCCGGTAGCGCTCGGGATTGAAAAAGCGCCGGTCGAAGGGCTGGGCGCCGGCCCCGGGTCCGCCGTGGACGAACACCGCCGGCTTGCCGTCCCGGTTGCCTACCTCCTCGTAATAGAGCGTGTGCCCGCCGCTCACCTCCAGACGCCCGGTTGCGTAGGGCTCTGCCGGCGGGTAGGCGGGTTTTCTCTTTTCGCTCATGGGCTTAAGTCATTTTTACCAGTAGATTCCCGGGAACCGAAGTCGCCGCGATTCCGGCAGAGCGTTCGAATTTCTGCTACACATCACAATGATTCGGGATTATTTCTCGACCATACTTAAAAAGGCTGGCGGACATTTTTTGGAGGACGCGTGGAAACCTATATCCTCATGGCGATCGTGCTTCTTTGCTTCGTGGGGACGACGTTCGGGTTCCGGTTCCTGATGAGCGACCCCGAGCAGGGCATGATTATCGGTGCCGTGGCAGGGTTGCTGGTCGCGATTGCAGCGGGGGGGGTCTACTACTCACACCTCGCCTCCTGTAGTACCTGTATCTGACGCCGCTTAAAGCGGTCTCCCTTACCCGGCCGGTCTCACTGACCGGTATTTCACAACTTTCTCCAGGCGCCTTGCTTTACAGTCAGGCGGGCGCCCTTGTGGGCAGGTCTCTAGCTACGGACTCCATCATCGCATCCAGCACCCGGTCCGGCTGCTCCGCCATCAGCATGTGCCCGCAGTTCCCAAGCTCCGTCACCTCGACGTTCGGCAGCGCCGCGATGACCTCGCGCGCGGCTTTCGGCGAGGCCATGATGTCATTCGTGCCGAGAATCACCCGCACCGGCGCCTTCACTTTCGCCGCGGACTCCAATCCGCTGCGGTACTCGTTGCAGGCCTTGAGGTCGTTATAAAGCACGCCCGGACCTGAGCGTTCTAAAAGCCGCACCGCGCCACCGGTCATCCACATTCCCGGTGAGGGATTGCCGCCGAGCTGGGCGCCATAGCCGTGTCCCCACAGATTAACCATGTCGAATGCCGAGTGATCATTGGCTTTCGCCGCCGAGAGCAGCGCGCCGGTCACCGGCATCGGCACCGAGATCCCAATCAGTATTGTGACGGCGATCCGATCCGGATCCCGCGCCGCGGTCTCCAGGGCCACCAGCGCCCCCATGCTGTGACCGGCGATGGCATATCGTTTTAAGCCGACGGCGTCCATGGCCCGCATGACCCAGTCGGCCATGGACTCGATGCTTTTCTGCAGCGGTCCTTCGGAGCGGCCGTGCCCGGGCAGATCCAGCGCCAGGGCGTTATAGCCGTGGTGAGCAAAGTAACGGCTCTGCAGGATCCATACGCAGTGATCCAGGCCGCCGCCGTGGATGTACACGATGCTCGGCTTTTCCGGATCGAATTGGCGCGCGCCGGTGTAAGCGTAAGCGCGGTGACCGTCGACGCTGAATTCCATGCGATCGTCTCCTTTTTCTTGTTTATGCGCCCAAGGCGGCTTTTTTCGCAGTGGCTTTTTGCGAGATGTAGATCGCGCGCGCCAGATCGTCGATGAGATCCTGCGGATCTTCCAGGCCCACCGACAACCGGACGGTGCCTTCACTGATCCCGGCGGCTTCGAGCGCGGCCGCGTCCATGCGGTGATGGGTGGTGCTGGCGGGATGAATCACCAGCGACTTGGCGTCGCCCACGTTGGCGAGATGGGAAAACACGCGCAGCGTTTCGATGAACTTGCGTCCCGCGGGTCGTCCGCCTTTGAGCCCGAAGCTGAACACGGCGCCGCAGCCTTTGGGCAGCAGGCGCTTGGCGAGCCCATGGTCGGGATGCTCGGGAAGTTCCGGATAAATAACCCCCTCCACGCCGTCGCTGGATTTCAGGAACTCGACGATCTTGCGGGTGTTGTCGATGTGTCGCTGCATCCGCAGTGACAACGTCTCCACGCCCTGAAGAATGTGGAAAGCGGTGGTGGGGCTCATGCAGGCGCCGAAATCCCGCGCACCTTCTTTACGCGCGCGCATGATAAAGGCGGCCGGGCCGTACTCCTCGGCGAAGTTCATGTCGTGAAAGCCGGCGTAGGGCTCGGTGAGCGTCGGGAATTTGCCCGATGCCGCCCAGTCGAAACGGCCCCCGTCCACCAGCACGCCGCCGATCGCGACGCCGTGGCCGCCCAGGAATTTTGTGGCCGAGTGAAAAACCAGATCGGCGCCGTGATCGAAGGGACGGCAGAGATAGGGCGTGGTGAAGGTGGAGTCGATCAGCAGCGGGATGCCGGCCTTGTGGGCCACGTTGGAGACCTCGGGGATATCCAGCACGTCGAGGCCGGGGTTGCCCAGGGTCTCGGCGAACAGCAGCTTAGTGTTGGGGCGGATGGCGACCCGGAAGGCTTCGGGGTCACGCGGGTCGACGAAAGTGGTCTCGATACCGAAGCGCGGCAGGGTGTAGCTCAGGAGGTTGTGGGAGCCGCCGTACAGCGCGCGGCTGGAGACGATGTGGTCGCCGGCGCCGGCGATGGTGGCGATGGCTAGATGCATGGCCGCCTGGCCGCTGGCGGTGCAGATGGCGCCGACACCGCCTTCCAGCGCCGAGATCCGCTCTTCCAGCACCGCGTTGGTGGGATTGGTGATCCGCGAGTAGACGTGACCCGGGCGCTCGGCGTTGAACAGAGCCGCCGCGTGGTCGGTATCGCGGAACACGTATGAGGTGGTCTGGTAAATGGGCGTCGCCCGGGCGCCGGTGGCCGAGTCGGGACGCTGACCGGCGTGCAGGCTGAGCGTGTCGAAGCGAATGTAGTCGGGAGCGGACATGGGAGAGCCCTCGCAAATTAGCGCATGCAGGATCGAGTGACGAAGGTAACTGAGAAGGGCCGGAAGGTTAACCGTTCCAGCTCAAGAATGCCTGCTAGATGCAGGATACGCGCACCACCGAAAAGTCCCCGAAGGCCTGGCCGAATGCCCCCTGATTGACGAGGCCCGCCAGCGCGGAGGCTTCGACAAAGGGGACTGCGCGAGTGCGGCTTCGGTGCCGGATTTCGACCTCGTAGCCCCTTTCTCTGAGCATGGTCATGCGCCGCTTAGCGTTGGATTCCGAGCTGTAGACGCCTAAGGAAACCCCGTTTTTAAGCTCTCCCTTGTAGATCAGCGCGATGTCCTTGATGCCGGCCGCCTTCATCTGGTCGGAGAGCGCTTTGGCCGCATCGCGGGAATCCATAGGCGGCGAATAAACGTGGTAGTTGAGAAACTCTTTTTCTTCCCGCACGCCGGAGATCACATTTACGCCGCGCTGCTCGAACCAGGCCGCTACGGCGGCCGCATCCCCCTCGTCGCTCAAGCCCGAGACATCGAAACACTCCACGGGATCGCCCGTGCTTGCGCGAGGCGGTGGCACCGGCTCGGGCATTGGCATGGGCGCTGGCGAAGGCCTCGGCGGGGGCGGTTCGGGCTGGGCCTTTGCCAGGATGGGCGCAGGCTGAGGCACAGGCTCGGGTCTCGCTCCGCCTTTGGAGATGCGCTCGAACAGGTTCACCACCGTGTTCGCCTTGTCCAGGGCGCGGGTGTTGGTGCCGTCGATCTCGTAGGCCCGCATGTATTCCAGATGCGCGAGGCGGGCGTAGATGTCGCCCAGATTTTCCCGCGCGGTGCCGTAGCCGGGCTGCAGAGCCACCGCTTTTTCCAGCGATCTGCGCGCTTCGTCGTAGCGGCCCTGGGCGGCATAGAGAACCGCCAGGTTGTTATGTGGCTCCGGCAGTTGAGGTCTGTCGCCGGCCAGCTCGCGGAAGGCTTCGATGGCGTCGTCGATACGATCCAGCCGGGTGAGCAGCACCCCCTTGAGCAGCCGTCCCTGCTCGTCCCCCGGCCGGCGTTTGAGATACCTCTCCAGCCGATCGTAGGCCTCCTGGTAGCGAGACTGCTGGGCCAGGGATCGGATTTCGGGAAGGGAGGCCGTTTGGGCCAACGCCGCGGCGGTCATCAGAATGGCTATGGCCGCAGCCAGGAAATACTTCATAGCGCGAACGATCAGAAGAGATGGTGCGGATCATGTGCCGCTTTAAGAATTAGGTTAGCAGGCTTTCCGGCCAATGACAGGCGAAAAAGCCGGCGCTGACTTGTCAGAGACGCCTCCGGGGTGCTTAGCTATGGGCAGGTAGCAACAAGAACAGGAAGTGGAGAATTCATGTCCAGCGAACAAAAACACCCCTCGGACGACCGGCGGCAGCAGACGAAAACGGCGATCGACAGGCTACTGGAGGAGCGCCAGGAAGTGCTGGTGTGCTACGAGCAGGTGGCCGGGATCCAGCCGTATAACGATAAGAACAAGAACCCCGAGCTGCTGCAGAAATTTTCTCAGCTGCTGATGGACTACATCGCGGCGGGTCATTTCGGGCTTTACCAGCGGATCACGGAGGGCAGCGAACGGCGCCGCAAGGTGCTCGAAGTGGCAGAGAAGATCTATCCGAGCATCGCTAAGACCACGGAGAAAGCGCTGGACTTCAACGACGTCTACGACAAGGCGGACAAATCCGCCCCCTTCGAAGCGGTCTCCGACCGCCTGTCGGATTTAGGCGAAGTGCTCGCCCACCGCATCGAACTGGAAGACAAGTTGATCACGGCGATGATGCAGAAGAAAAGCGGGGGAGGCTGACGAATCGCACGCTGAACGTGACAACTTGATGTGTCATTCCCGCGAAGGCGGGAATCCAGCAGCAGGAACGTCCTTTAGCGCGGCACTTAATAAAGCGACGGGTCTTGCAGGGTGCACCACGCCCGTGAACGCTTTGCCGTCATTCCCGCGAAAGCGGGAATGACGACTGCTGGGTCGAGCTATCTCGCTGCCCCCAGCTTCCTGATCGCTTCTACCAGCGCCAGCGTCCGTTTCGCTTCCTCTACGTGCAGGGTCTCCACCAAACGTCCGCCGACGACGGTGATTCCTTTTCCCTCGCCGCGTGCGCGGTCCCAGGCGTTAATGATCTCGCGGGCTCTTGCAATCTCCTCATCGGCGGGTGAGAAGATTTCGTTGGCAGTTGCGATCTGCTTGGGATGAATCAGCGTCTTGCCGTCGAAACCGAGCTTTCGTCCCTGCGCGCAAACCCGGCGGTAGGCTGAATCGTCCTCGAGATCGAGCTGCACGCCGTCGAGTATGTCGATACCGAATGCCCGGGCCACGGTGACGCACCAGGAGAGCGGGGTGAGCAGACCGAGCCGACCGTCGTCCGCGGGCACGCGCAGGTCCTTGGATAGATCCGAGGTGCCCATCACCATGCATACGAGTCGCTTGCTGGCGCCTGCGATCTCGCTCGCGCGCAGCACCCCTGCGGGCGTCTCGATCATTACCCACAGCGCGTGACGGTTGCCGCCGTTATTATCCAGCACGTCGATGGCGGCGCGCACCTGCTCCGCGGAATCGACCTTGGGTAGCAGCACACCATCGAACTCCAGCGGCGCCAGCGTGGTCAGATCGTCGTCGCCCCAGGAGGTGTTCAGATCGTTGACCCGGACCACGACTTCCCGCGGCCCATAGCCCCCGCGCTTGAGGGTTTCCGCCACCTGACGGCGCGCGTCGGATTTGGCTTCGGGGGCGACCGCGTCTTCCAGATCGAAGACCACGGTATCGGCGGGCAGGGTGCGCGCTTTCTCCAACGCCCGGGCGTTGGAGCCGGGCATGAACAACACCGAGCGTCGCGGCCGGATCTTCAACGGAGATTCATCCGCCGGCGTCGTTATCCACCCCGGCGAGCAGCTGGATCCAGTGCACGACCGGAAGCGAAGCGCCGGACTGAA
>JBFHVA010000218.1:0-6243 GCA_041589735.1 Gammaproteobacteria bacterium
CGCCCACTTGCTTCGCTGACGGCTTCGAATATGGACTGGGCGCTGAGATCGGAATCAGCACCGACAAGCTGCACGCGCGCGGACCCGTGGGGCTCGAAGGGTTGACCTCACAGAAGTTCGTGGTGCTGGGAGAGGGTCAGACCAGGAAATGAATCGTGATCATTAAAGTACAGGTGTCTAAAGGTGAAAAATCAAGCAATACAACTTTTAGATAGGTGTCATACTTTACAAATCACCATTTATCAGTCTCTTGTTTCAGCTTGCTCAAAACGGCCCCGTTAGCTTTCGAAATCCGCGCGCATTCACTTTGTCCGCTCACGCGTGAACCCCATCGGCATCCTAGGCGGCACCTTCGATCCCGTTCACAACGGTCATCTAAGACTCGCGATCGAGATGCGCGAAGCGCTGGGCCTTTCCGGCGTGAAGCTTATCCCGGCACTCTACCCGCCGCTGCGGGACGCGCCCGGCACGGATGCAACCCGTCGGCTGCGTATGCTCGAGGCGGCCATCGAAGGAGAAGACGGTCTGGAAGTCGACGACCGCGAGCTGCACAGGGAAGGCCCGTCCTATACGGTGGATACGTTGCGCTCGCTGCGAGAGGAACTTGGCAATACTCCGATTTGCCTGATCGTGGGTATGGATGCCTTTTGCCGCCTCGACGATTGGCACCAGTGGAATAAGTTGCCAGAGCTTGCACACATTGCGGTGGCCCACCGGCCAGGATCCGCGAGCCCCGAATCCGGCGTCGTGGCCGAGTTGGTGAATGCACGGGGCGTTAACGATCCGGCGAAGCTGCGTGACCGCGGCGCCGGCTATGTTATTGTGCAGGAGATCCCCGCGCTTGATATTTCTGCGACCCGAATTCGCGCGCTTCTCAACGCGGGTCGATCAATCCGGTATCTGGTTCCCGACCCGGTCAACGACATTCTCTTAAGAGGAGAACGGCTTCACGCATGACAGCAGAAAAACTGCGCCAGCGCGTCCAGGACTGGCTGGCAGACCTCAAAGCAATCGACGTCACGGTGCTTGACGTACGAAAACTCACCGATGTGACGGACTTCATGATCATTGCTTCCGGGCGATCCGACAGGCACGTGCGGTCCATCGCTGAGAACGTCATTGAACAATCCAAGAAAAAGCATCATGCGCCCATGGGAGTAGAGGGATTGGCTCAGGGCGAGTGGGTGCTGGTGGATCTATGCGATGTCGTAGTCCACGTGATGCTTCCGGATACCCGGGAGTTCTATCAGCTGGAAAAACTCTGGAACCGGGGACAGCCGGCGCAAGGCGCAGCGCGTCGCGCATTGCAGTGAATGCGACTTCACCTGCTTTGCGTGGGCGCCCGCCAGCCGGCGTGGATTAACCAGGGCTTTGAAACCTACGCCCGGCGCATGCCGCGGGAATGCGCCCTGACCCTGGTGGAGGTACCTACCCGCCACCGCGGCAAGGCGGCAGATGTAAAGCGCGCGGTACACAGGGAAGGCGAACGCTTAATTCAATCGATTCCCGAGGGCGCCCTGGTGATCGCCCTGGACACTGACGGCGAGCCGTGGTCGACAATGCAGCTCGCGGATCAGCTCGGAGAATGGCGCCGGGATTATCAGAACGTAGCGCTGCTCATCGGAGGCGCCGAAGGACTTGCTCCCGAGTGTCTCGAGCGCGCGCACCTCCGCTGGTCGCTCTCGGCGCTCACCCTGCCCCACGGACTCGCACGCATAGTTGTTGCAGAACAACTTTACCGGGCGTGGACAGTAATTAGCGGACATCCCTACCACCGGGTGTGACGGTAGTAACATCGAAGCCCGCTGCGGGAGCGGCTCTGCTGTCGCAAAAGGGGCAGGCATTGCCCGCGGTTGCTTGGATCAGGCCGTTCAGACGGCGAGAGTAAGAAACACGTGACCACAGCTTCGACATCGTTTGTCTATCTCGCCTCCCAGTCCCCGCGCCGGCGCGAGCTACTCCAGCAGATCGGCGTAAGCTTTCGATTGCTCGGGGTCCATGTGGACGAGTCCCGTGGAATGGATGAGTCACCGCAGGATTACGTCTTAAGGCTCGCGGAGGAAAAAGCGGTGGTCGGCTGGAAATCACTGTCAGACGGAGATCGCGCGCCTGTGTTAGGCGCGGATACCGTGGTGGTCATCGGCGGAGAAATTCTGGGCAAACCCGTCAATCCGAAGCAAGCAGGCGACATGCTGGCAAAGCTATCGGGGCACACTCACGAGGTGTTGAGCGCAGTCTGCGTCACCAACGGCAAACCGCGTACGCGGCTGAGCCGCAGTCTTGTTACCTTCCGCTCGATCAACGATGCGGAACGGGCGGCCTACTGCGCCACCTCCGAACCCCTGGACAAGGCGGGAGGCTACGCCATTCAGGGGCGCGCCGCGGTGTTCGTTTCCGATCTCCAAGGCAGCTACTCGGGCGTTATGGGACTGCCGCTCTTCGAGACCGCAGAGCTGCTTACCGCTTTGGGAATGGATTTTTTCGATCCACGCTGAGCCCTTATAAACCCGCAGCGTTGGCGCGGCGCGCCCCAGGCTTTTTCAGAATATTCTTAGAATCGATCGCGAAGCACGTAGTAAAGCATACCCAGCACCAGCACCGGCTTTCTGAGCAAGGTGCCGCCTGGGAATGTCTGGTGCCTGAGCTTGGTGAACACGTCGAATCGCTCTGCATCACCGGCAACGGCCTCGGCCATCAGCCGGCCTGCGAGCTGAGCCAGGGCAACGCCGTGACCGGAAAAACCCTGAACGAAGAAACCGTGACTCCCAATACGACCGAAATGAGGCAGCCGGTTCATGGTGATGGCTAGACGACCGCTCCAGGCGTAATCGATGGCGACGTCGTCGAGCTGCGGAAAGACAGCGAGCATGTAGCGACGCACGAAATTCTTGACATCTGGAATTTCGCGATCACTGTAGGTCTCGCCTCCGCCGAAAAGCAGGCGCCGATCGGCGGTGAGCCTAAAATAGTCCACCACGAATTTGGTGGAGTGAACACAGCAGTCGTTACTGATGAGCGCCTTCGCCCGAGCCTCACCGAGCGGCGAGGTCGTCAACACGTGATTGATAATCGGCATGATCTTGCCGCCGATCTTCGGCACCAGATTGCCCAGATAGGCGTTACCACATAGGAGCACGTATCGAGCACGTATCTGACCGCTTGCCGTGCGCACGATACAAGGGTCCGCCCAACGGATACCCAGCACCTCGCTGTTCTCGAAAATTTCCACATTCTTCGAGCGCGCGGCGGCAGCAACGCCCAGCAGGTAATTCAGCGGATGCATGTGACCGCCGCCGGCGTCCATCCGCCCGCCGCAGTAAGCGTCGCTCGCCACCAGCTCACGGATCTGATGCCGCGTAAGCATCTGATAGCCCGTATAGCCATAGTGCTTCGAAAGATGCTCCGCCTCTGCCGCGAGACCGGGCAGAAAGCGCTCGCGGGTCGCGGCGAGCAGGTTGCCGGGCTTGTAGTCACAAGCGATGTTGAAGCGCTGAATGCACTCGGAGATGATGACTTTGGCCTCCTCGCACATTTCCCACAGTATCCTGGCGTTGTCGCGGCCGGCGAGGTGCTCGATTTCGCGAATGCCTTTGCGCAGACCAGAGCCAATCTGCCCACCGTTAGTTCCGGAGGCGCCGAAGCCGAGCCGTCTCGCCTCCAGCAGCGTCACCCGGTAACCGCGCTCCGCTAAAGAGAGCGCCGCGGAGACGCCGGAAAAGCCACCGCCGATAATGCATACGTCGGCTTCCCGCTCGCCTTCCAGGGTCGGACACGGGGGATATGCGTGCGCCGTGGCAGCGTAGTAGGAATCGGGGAAGGGGGCGATCTCAGGCATACACAATCTGTGGCCACGTTTTTACCGCGGCGCGGTACGGAACAATCGACGACATAAAAATCAGAAGTTAGGTTTCTGCGGGGCTGCCTTGTAGCGTTCGACGCTGGAGAGAATTTCGCTTTTTGCGTCTTTGACTCCCGTCCATCCCGCGATCTTCACCCATTTACCGGATTCGAGGTCCTTGTAGTGCTCGAAGAAGTGCGCGATTTGCGAAAGCAGTGACTCCGGCAGGCTGTCGATGGTGGTGACATTCCGGTAGTAGTCGGTGAGCTCCTTGATCGGAAGCGCGATGATCTTGGAGTCCGGTCCCGATTCATCGGTCATCTGCAGCATGCCGAGTGGACGGCAACGGATCACCGAGCCACTTATAAGAGGACAAGGAGTGACAACCAGAACGTCCACCGGATCGCCGTCTTCGGAAAGCGTGTTGGGCACGTAGCCGTAGTTACAGGGATAGTGCATGGAAGTGCCCATGAATCTGTCCACGAACATTGCGCCGCTCTCCTTGTCCATCTCGTATTTCACCGGATCGCTCTGCGCCGGAATTTCGATGATGACGTTGACGTCTTCGGGGACGTTCGTGCCTGCGGTAACACGGTCCAGATTCATACTGAAATGCCTTCTATAGACGGAGCGCGGAAGAGTATATCAGCCCCGGTCCACCCGCCGAGAGCCGTCTAATTGTGAATTTACCGGCAGTCCACTATAGTTCCGCGCCTGCGGCCAGGCGGCTCGACCGGGCAGGACTGCGCCGGCAATAAAAAAGCCTCGGAACTTCAATAATTTCACCGGTTTTAGGGAGATAACCAATGAGCGCCAACGCTCTCATTCCAATGATTTTCGGCATTGGCGGACTCGTCGTTGCCTGGTTCATATTCCAGAAGGTCAAGGAATACCCCGAGGGGGACGCCAAAGTCGCCGCTATCGCGGAGCAGATCCACCTCGGCGCCATGGTCTTCATGCGCCGGGAGTACAAGCTGCTCGCCTGGTTCTGCCTGATACTCATCATTGTTCTCTGGTTCCTGCTTTCCTTCGCCACGGCTTTCGCCTTTCTGGTCGGCGCGCTCTCCTCGGCGGGCGCCGGGTATATCGGCATGACGACGGCTACCCGGGCCAACGTGCGCACCGCCACTGCCGCCCACGAACGCGGAGCCGCGGAGGCGCTTACCATTGCGTTTTTCGGCGGGTCCATCATGGGTCTGGCGGTGGCCGCGCTCGGACTGCTCGGTCTTGGTCTGCTTTACCTTTTCTTCGGCGGCGACCCGCATACGGCGCACATCATTCACGGCTTCGGCATGGGCGCCTCCAGCGTGGCGCTTTTCGCCCGCGTCGGCGGCGGCATCTTCACCAAGAGCGCGGACGTGGGCGCGGACCTGGTAGGCAAGCTGGAAGCAGGGATCCCGGAGGACGACCCGCGTAATCCCGGTGTCATTGCCGATAACGTCGGCGACAACGTAGGTGACGTGGCCGGAATGGGCTCCGACATTTTCGAGTCGTATTGTGGCGCCATTATTGCCACCATCGCTATGGCCTCCACCATTCCCACACTAATCCTCGAGCCCCTGGGCGAGCGGCAGTCGCTCATGTTCCTGCCCTTAGGACTCGCCTCCCTGGGAATCGTCTGCTCCATCATCGGCATTTGGCTGGTGAAAAGGTTTTCCGATCGTGAGCCGGAAAAAGCGCTGCGCTTCGGCACCATCGGCGCGACCGTCGCGTTTATCTTACTTTCCTACGTCGTGATCACCGGATTAAGCGGCATACACGGCAAAGTCTGGGTGGCGGTTCTGTCCGGTGCGCTGGGCGGCATCGTTATCGGACTCACCACGGAGTACTTTACCGGCGGCAAACCGGTAATCGAGATCGCCAAGGCGGGTCAAACAGGCGCCGCGACAGTGATCATCTCCGGGCTCGCCACCGGCATGATCTCGGTTGCCATTCCCATACTCACCATCTGCGCGATTATCGCAGTCTCTACCCAGCTCATCGGGCTATACGGTGTAGGCATCGCCGCGGTGGGAATGCTGGCGACGGTGGGCATCACCATGGCCATCGACGCTTACGGGCCGGTGGCCGACAACGCCGGCGGCATCGCCGAGATGGGCGGCATGGGTAAGGACACCCGGGCGATTACCGATTCTCTCGACGAGCTCGGCAACACCACCGCCGCCATCGGCCAGGGCTTCGCCATCGGCGCCGCGGCGCTGGCGGCGCTCGCCATCATCACTGCCTTCGGGGAAACCGTCTCGGTTCGACTGGACGACTTCACCCTCGAGCTCAGCGAACCCCACGTGCTCATCGGGCTGTTCATCGGTGGCGTGATTCCGTTCTTCATCGGTGCGCTGACCATGACCGCGGTGGGCGACGCCGCCTTCGCAATGATCAACGAGATCCGGCGTCAGTTCCGGGAG
>JBFHVA010000219.1:0-6230 GCA_041589735.1 Gammaproteobacteria bacterium
CTCGCCAATGGGAACCTGTCCCCAGCGCACCGCGTTCTTAATCTCAGAATGTTTATACAATGAGCCCTCGCTGTGTACCCTGATTTCAAGCTTACCCTTTGTCCCGCTCTGAACTTCCTCGGCAAACTGCTTGATGTTCACGGTATGGAAGTTGTTTTCTTCGTATGGGGTTGGCATGTCCCAAACAATCGCCTGAACTGAAAGCGATATACTCAGGACAAACAGTCCACAGATCGACGATAAAATTTTCATATTGGTCTACTCAAGACGGTGGCTGGATTCGAGGCTGTGAGGTGCTCGCAACGCAATCGCATCTTCGAGCTCAGACGTTGAATAACGACCCTGGGGAAACTTGAGCACGCAGGCGGAAAATTTTTTCGAGTCGATATCATTCGAACAGATCTTGCTGCCTGCAAGTTTTCGCCTCGGATTCGCGTTCGAGAAGGACGGACTCGGGTTCTGTCCGGCCATCCCCGCGGAGGTGCAACACTTCCAATCCGCGCTGGGACAGCGGCGGCGTGAGCAGAAATCGGCGATGACACCGCATTGGGTCTTCCTCTGCGCAAACCAAAGCAAGGCGGCGGGATTGAGCCTCGGCCGCTAGCAAATCCAGCGCGGCGTGAAACTCGGGTCTTGTCCTGAGCTTGTCCCACAGCACTTCCCCTCGGGGCCCGTAATATCGCGCCTCGCGGGGACGCCCGGATAAATGCTTGCCGTTCCAAGTGTAGTCGATTCCCGCGGCTTCCAGACAGCCGGCAAGGGGCTCGCGGTTGAATTGCGAATTATGACGGGAGTAGGGCTGGCCACGAACGTCTACAACGCGTTCAATTTGATTTTGTTTCAACAGCGCGATGAATGCGTCCATGGGGTGACGGCTATGGCCCACTGTGTACAGGATGGCAGGCTTTCTTGATTCCATTTCCAGCAAAAAACTTTTCAGGATCGCTTCTTCTCTCAGCACCCAGAGTCAGGACTTTTGTTCGGCGGCGCTTCGTTCATAAAAGCAGGCGTTCGTCATTCGTTACGCGTTACTGGCGGCCCATGAGTTGACAGCACTCACACCGATTTCTCCACCCCCGGCACCACGATCACCGCGTCAGTCATCCAGCAGCCTTCACAGGGCGGATCGGCCTGGCGGCGGAGAAGAAAATCATACGTGCGGATTTCCCGAGCGCCAATCAGTGTAACTCGTTGCACCGCACGAGCGCCCTCGATTCTGGCCGGCATGTAGCTCGCGCGTTCGAACTCAAGCATGAGCCTGTAAGGGCCGGCTTTAATCATGTGGATGAATCGCGGCAGCGGCCCGGTGGACGCTTTGTTTCGGGGAGAGGCAAAGCGAAAAGCGATGGCAATGCCCTGATTCGTCTCGTCGTTCCCCCGCAGCGCCTGTAGCTGGATCCGGACCACGTCCTCGGGCCCAAGCTTCGGTGAGGGTGCAGCCTCGCGGTCTACGGCAGGCGTCGTTTCCGTCCCCGCGGCCCTTGCCAAGCAAGGCGCCGCTGAAAACGGGAAAACGGCCACCGCCAGGAGAAGTAAGCCCACTCGCCCGAAACCAACGGACACGCTGCCTGCCTCCGCTCCTTTCGACTTCCGGGTGTGAATCTAACCCATCAGCTGCAAAATCACCCTCCCCCAAGCGAGCCCGGACCGCAGTTTTCTTGACACCCCGCTCGGGGCGGGTCAAGCTTCCGAGCATGAAAACGAAGCAACTCGCCGCCGAGCGCGTCTGGTGGTGGCCGTCTTGACCGGGCGGCCCCGATAGCTTCGTTTAATCGAGCATCAGAAAAAGGCCGCCACGGGTGTTGGCGGCCTTTTTATTTCGGCCCCGCCGCATCCGTAGCCCTCATTTAAGGCGACAGCGCGGCAACGTGCCGCGGGGTAAAAGATGAGTAAGAGTGATTACACCAGTCCCGGCCTGATCTACGAGACCGCGGGCGGGATCCGCATCAGGCGTGAAGAGGTCCCGCAGCCGTATGAGCACGCCGCCGATTTCATAGGTACGGCGCTGGACAATCGACGCGGCGTTCTGCTGACGTCTTCTTTCGAGTATCCCGGTCGTTATACCCGATGGGACATCGGATTCATCGATCCGATTATTGAGTTCACCGCCCGCGGCCGGAGCTTCAGTCTCCGCGCCCTGGGCGAGCGCGGCAGCGTGCTTCTTCCTGCGATTACCGGCGCGGTGGAAAAATGCGATGCGATCGATTCACTGCAACGCGGAGAGAGCTCGATTTCGGGTGTCGTTCGTGAGTCGGAGGAATGGTTTCCCGAAGAGCTACGAAGCAAACAGCCGACGGTGTTTTCGGTGCTTCGTGCAATCATCGCTCTTTTTCATACGGATCAGGATGCCCATTTGGGCTTTTACGGTGCCTTCGGCTACGAGCTCGCGTTTCAATTCGAGCCGGTGCGACAAAGGCTGGAGCGCGATGGTTCCCAGCGCGATTTGGTGCTTTATCTTCCCGACGAAGTTCTCATCGTGGATCATCGGCGCGAGGTGGCCACGCTCTACCGCTATGAGTTCGAAGCCGAAGATGGCGACACCCGCGGTCTGGAGCGGGGCGGTGAAGAGTCGGCATATGAGCCCGCTCCAGACGCCGAATCCCGGTGTGATCATGCGCCCGGCGAATATGCCAACACGGTTCGTGACGCCATCGAGCATTTTCGCCGCGGCGATCTGTTCGAAGTGGTACCGAGCCAGACCTTCTTCGAGCCCTGTCCAGCGCCGCCGTCGGAAGTTTTCAGACGGCTGAAAACACGCAACCCGGCGCCATACGGCGCGCTGATGAATCTGGGAGAGCAGGAATACCTCGTCGCCGCTTCACCGGAGATGTACGTGCGGGTGGAGGGGCGCCGCATCGAAACCTGCCCCATTTCCGGGACCATCAAGCGTGGCACCAATGCGATTGGTGATGCCGCGCAGATACTGGAACTCTTGTCTTCGGAAAAGGAAACTTCCGAGTTGACCATGTGCACGGACGTGGATCGAAACGACAAGTCTCGAGTCTGCGAGCCCGGCAGCATTCAGGTTATCGGAAGAAGACAAATCGAAATGTACTCCCGCCTCATCCACACGGTGGACCACGTGGAGGGGATACTTCGTGTGGGATACGACGCGCTGGACGGATTTCTTGCCCATACCTGGGCGGTGACGGTCACAGGCGCGCCCAAGCAGCACGCGATCCAGTTCATCGAGGACCACGAGCGTTCTCCCCGTTGCTGGTACGGCGGCGCAATGGGATTCATCGGCTTCAACGGCAGCATGAATACGGGTCTCACCTTGCGCACGGTGCGGATCAAGGATGGCGTCGCCGAAGTCCGCGCGGGCGCGACTTTACTGTTCGAATCGGATCCGGACGCGGAAGAGCAGGAGACGCGGCTCAAGGCTTCAGCGCTGCTTGACGCAATTACCCGTGCCGACGACGAATCGTTGCCTGACGTCGAGGTACTTTCGGAACGGCCCGGGGCGGGCAAAAAAGTGGTGATGGTGGACCATGAGGATTCCTTCGTGCACACGCTGGCGGGCTATTTTCGCCAGACGGGCGCGGAAGTGGTGACCTACCGCTGTGGCTTCTCTGCGGAGCGCCTGCAGCAGGAAGCGCCGGATCTAATCTTGCTCTCACCCGGACCGGGACGACCGGAGGATTTCAAGCTGTCGGAGACCATTCGTATGGCGCTGGAGCAGGACCTGCCCCTATTCGGCGTATGCCTTGGACTTCAGGGAATCGTCGAGTATTACGGGGGGCCGCTGGAAATCCTGCCCAAACCCATGCACGGCAAGAACTCCCGGGTGCGCGTGCTTGGCGGCTCCATCTTCGAGGGAGTGGCTCAGGAATTCGAGGCCGGGCGTTATCATTCACTTTTTGCCGTCCGCGACGCGCTTCCTGAAGCGCTTGAGATCACTGCCGAGACTGACGACGGATTGGTGATGGCCATCGAGCACCGCGAACTTCCCATGGCGGCGGTGCAGTTTCACCCGGAATCCATAATGACTTTGACCGATGACGTCGGATTGCGAATCGTGAATAACGTGGTGAGAACCCTCGCTGTCAAGAACGGATCCCGCGCGGCATGACCCGACCCTGCGAGCTGAGCGCCTGGAAAGCACGGAAGCTCATCGCCTCCAAGGCGCTTTCACCCGTCGAGCTGGTGGACGACTGCATCAGCCGCATCGAGGCCGTAAATCCTGCCGTCAACGCCGTGGTTGCAAGCTGTTACGAGCGGGCCCGCGAGGAGGCCAGGGCCGCGGAGGCGGCGGCGGTCAAAGGCGGCGAATTGGGACCGCTTCACGGCCTGCCTTTGGGCATCAAAGACCTCAACGTCACCGAAGGCATTCGAACCACTTTCGGCTCACTCATCTACAAAGACCACGTCCCGGACAAGGACGAACGCATCATCTCCGCGCTGAGACGGGCGGGCGCCATTGCGCTATGCAAGACCAACACCCCGGAATTCGGCGCCGGCGCAAATACCGTCAACAAGGTCTACGGCCCGACGCGCAATCCCTTCGACACCGCGCGCACCTGCGGCGGATCCTCTGGCGGATCCGCAGTTGCATTGGCCTGCGACATGATGCCCATTTGCACCGGCTCCGATACCGGCGGCAGCCTGCGTATTCCTGCGGCCTTTTGCGGCGTTGTCGCCATTCGCGGCACTCCCGGGCTGGTGCCGTCTGATCGTCGAGTGATAGGGCTCACCACCTACAACGTGCAGGGCCCGATGGCGAGAAGCGTGGCGGACGCGGCGCTGATGCTTTCCGCCATGGCGGGCAGCGACGCATGCGATCCCCTGGCGCGTCCGCTCGAGCCCTCAAGCTATTCGCGAATCGAAGAAACGGATCTTTCGACGCTGCGCGTTGCGTACTCCGAAGACCTAGGCTTCGCCCACGTTGACAACGGTATTCGCGGGACATTCAAAAAATGTATCGCCCGCATCGCGCCGCTGTTCGGTCGATGTGAACCACGGGATCCCGAGATGAAGGGATCGACGCGCATATTCTGGCTCATCCGGGGCCTGCATTTTCTCGCCGGTCAGCTGGACAACTATCGAAAGCACCGGGACCTGCTCGGTCCTAACGTCGTTGGAAACGTCGAGGCCGGGCTCGCCATGAAGCCCGAGGACATTGGCTGGGCCTACGCCGAATGCACCCGCATGTACCGAAAGCTTCAGCAGTTCTTTGAGAACTTCGATCTCCTCATCTGCCCTACTGTCGCGGTGCCACCCTTTCCCGTAGAGCGGCTCTTTTGCACCCACATCAACGGAATCGAGCTCGAGAACTACATCCAGTGGGCGGATCTCACGGCGGGACTGACGCTCACCGGTCACCCCATCGTCTCCATTCCCTGCGGACTGGACCCTACCGGCACGCCGTTCGGACTTCAGCTGGTGGGCCCGCGCTGGCATTCGGACCGTTTCGTGATCGGCGCGGCCGCCGCCATCGAGCGAGCGCTCGCCGGCGATTCGGAATTTTCCCGTCCGAACCCGGACATCGAGACCCTTTCGCAAGCGCAATCCGCGACTCGGTAACGCTACGCTTCACGGGCGGACATCGCCGCAGATCGCGAGTCAGTTTTCAACGCCGCGCGTGACGAGCTCACGCACCTTCCTTCGCTGCACCTTTCCCACCGAACTTCTGGGCACGTCTTCAAGCACGTGAATCCGTTTCGGCGCCTTTACCGATCCCAGGCTTTTCTTGGCGAAGCCAATAATCTCCTCGACATCCGCGCTTTGACCGTTTCGAAGAGTGATGGCCGCGTGCACGGCTTCTCCCCACTTGTCGTCGGTCACGCCGAACACAACGCATTCGCTCACAGCCGGATGAGCGGCAAGAGCCCTTTCCACTTCGCCGGGGTAGACGTTAAAGCCGCCGCTGATGATTAAATCCTTGATGCGATCGGTGATGTATAAATAGCCTCGTTCGTCCAGATAACCGAGATCTCCGGTATGCAGCCAGCCATCCTTGAGCGCCTCGGCCGTTTGTTCGGGAAGATCCAGATAACCGCTCATAACCAGGTCGCCGCTGACTACGACCTCGCCCGCTTCACCCGGGGGAAGCAGTTTTCCGTCGAGGCTCATAATCTCCACCCGGTTGGTGAACCCCGCGCGCCCCGCGGAAGCCAGGCGTTCGTCGGACGCTTCTTCTGGCGTCAGTGCGGTGATGATCTGAGGGGCTTCGGTCAAGCCGTAGTTAGCGCCGATGATCGGACCGAACAGCGACTGTGCTTCGCGCACGC
>JBFHVA010000220.1:0-6184 GCA_041589735.1 Gammaproteobacteria bacterium
GGTTACGAAGTTACGGTAATCGATCCCAGGCGGGCATTCGCAAGTGAAGACCGTTTCCCAGGCGTGAGTGTAGTGGTGGAATGGCCGGACGACGCGCTCAGCGAGATGGCGCTGGATCGACGCACGGCGATCGTCACATTGACTCACGATCCAAAGCTCGACGATCCGGCGCTCGGCATTGCGCTCCGGTCACCGGCCTTCTACATCGCCTCACTTGGAAGCACGCGCACCCATGCGGCCCGTATGGAGCGTCTAAAGCAGGCGGGCTTCAGCGACTCCGATATCTCGCGCATTCACGGACCCGCCGGGCTCTCCATCAACGCCCGCTCGCCGGCCGAAATTGCCACCGCCATTCTGGCGCAGGCGACGCAACAACTGCGGGGCGGAAAAATATCGTGAAGTTCGGCGAGCTTCCGCTGGCCGAGGCCGAGGGAGCGATCCTGGCGCACTCGTTGCGGCTCGAGGACGGCGCTCTGAAGAAAGGACGGGTGCTCGGGCGCGAGGATCTCGAGCGCTTGAAGGCGGCGAATATCCAAAAAGTGATGGCGGCGCGGCTCGAGCCGGGCGATGTCACTGAGGACGAGTCTGCGGATTTTATCGCTGAGCTGCTCAGAGGCGAGGGCACGCGAAAAGGGACCGCCTTCACCGGACGATGCAATCTGTTTGCCCTGCAAACCGGGCTACTCCAAGTAGACGCCGCCGCGGTGGACGCGGTCAATGGTGTGGACGAAGCCATTACCGTGGCGACGCTTTCAAATCGAGCGGTTGTGACGCCGAAACAGATGATCGCCACGGTAAAAATCATTCCTTTCGCGGTGGAGAAGTCGCGTCTGGATGAAGTGGCGGCACTGCTGGCCACGCGGACCAGTACGCTTTCGGTAGCGGCTTTCAAACCCTTTCGCGCGGGGCTGGTCCAGACCCGGCTGCCAGGTACCCGGGAGCCGGTGCTGGACAAGACCGCCGGGGTGATCGCGCAGCGCCTGGTCTCGGTGAGGGGGCGGCTGGTGGCCGAGCGTCGCTGTGCCCACACGGTAGCAGCGGTGGGAGCGTCCATCGCCGAGCTGGTGGATGCCGGGGCCGGCATGGTGCTGATTGTCGGCGCTTCGGCGATCGTGGATCGCCGCGACGTAGTGCCTTGCGGGATCGTCGCCGCCGGCGGAGAGATCATCCACTACGGTATGCCGATGGACCCGGGAAACCTCATTCTGGTGGCCCGCCGTGGTGAGGTACCGCTGCTCGGTCTTCCGGGAAGTGCCCGTTCGCTTCAGTACAACGGTATCGACGAAATACTGAGAAGCATCGCGGCCGGCCTCGAGGTGGACAAAGCGGCCATCACCCGCTTGGGCGTCGGCGGACTGCTAAAAGAGACGCCGGACCGTCCCTTGCCCCGGGGCGCCGGCGATGCGGCTCCGGCCGGCCCGAAGCCCCGGGTGTTCGCCCTGGTGCTGGCCGCCGGACAGTCGCGGCGCATGGGCGGGCGCAACAAGCTGTTGCAGGAAATCGAGGGCGTGCCGCTGGTGAAAAAGGTGGTCAATGCCGCCGCGAAGTCATCCTGCGACGGCGTGCTGGTTGTCACTGGTCACGAGGCCGCGCAAGTCGAAAACGTTTTGGCGCGCGCGGACGTCAAGACTGAGTTTTGCCCGGACTATGCCTCCGGCTTGAGCGCTTCACTCAGAGCGGGCATCGCCGCACTGCCTCAGGAGTGTGACGCCGTGGTGGTGTGCTTGGGCGACATGCCCAAGGTGACCAGTGCGCACATCGATCGACTCGTCACCACCTACGACCCGCTCGAAGGGCGCGCCGTGTGCGTGCCGACCTTTAGAGGTAAACGCGGCAATCCGGTTTTATGGGACCGGCGCTTCTTTTCTGAGCTGATGGATCTCAAGGGCGACGTAGGCGCCCGTCACCTCATCGGTGAGCATGCGCAGCTGGTGTGCGAAGTAGCCATGGACGACGAAGGCGTATTGACCGACGTGGATACGCCGCAGGCCCTTCTAGGTCTCAAGTAACGCGGGGACAGGATACGTTAGCGTTGTGACCGTTCTCTTTGCCGGCACGTGTTCGCAGACGTGGACTTAAAACGCGGCTTTAAAACTATTACGTATACTGTGCTCCGAGCATGACGTCCCGACTCTATCACCAGGCCATTCTCGATGCCGCCGCGGCGCGAACAGGCAAGGGCGCACTGCAAAGTCCGCACGCACGCGCGACCGTGGACAATCCGCTTTGTGGCGACCGCGTACGCGTGGACGTTGCGGTGTCCGGCGGACGACTCGAGCGCGTGGCCCATGAAGTACGCGGATGTCTGCTGTGTGAAGCGGCGGCCTCGGTGATCGGAGCGCAGGCGCCGGGGGAAACTGTGGAAGACTTAATTACTTTGAGGCGATCGCTTCGAGCCTTTCTCGGCGACGACGCCCTAGGGCCGCCGAAACGCTGGCCGGCGCTTGAGATGTTTGCCCCGGTGGCGCACCACAAGAGCCGTCACGACTGCGTGATGCTGCCCTTTGACGCCTTGATCAAGGCGCTGGAGGCGTGTGAGTAAACTAAAAGAGGGGGCAGTATACGTAATTGATATGAGTGATTTAGTAGGCTTCAAGGTGTCTTATTCGTGATATCCACGATCCGTCGAAGCGCGGTTACCTGACATGTTCGCGGATCACTCTTGCTGAGTTTCGAAACTTTCGATGCGCCACACGACCGTGCCGTCTTTTTCCCGGTGCTCGATCATCACCGGCAGGTAGTTGAGACTCTTGGAGCACCAAAGCAGCGTTTCCCTTTGCTCGCTGTTTCTCAAGCGGCGCACAATGATTGTGTCCATAGAACCGAGTGCGGTGTCAATGCGCTCCTCGCCTTCGATACGAAGCTCGTAAGTCTTGAGTCTGCCGCCGTCCGCAATCTGGTATCGCAGCTCCGTTTTCTCCGCTGCTAAGTCTTCCATCAGCACCAGAACATAACTCAGCTTGTCCAGCGTGCCGGCGGGGACCGGCATCCGCCAGGAGTGACCTCTGACCGTATTTTCGGCCTGCTGCTTTTCCCAGTCGAAACTCACTTCCACGTTGCGCTCATTGTCTCCGCCTGAGCGTCGGTAAGAATATCTCAACGGCTGAAGAGTACCCTGGTCGAGCTGCCAGTGGCTGCGCTCGACAATCTCATCGTCGCTGACCAGGCCGAAGATTCCAGCGGCGACGGTGCGGGACTCATAAACGAATACGTCGCTTGCCACCGCTCTGACCGACCATTCGGTCTGTCCAATCTTGGTGCCCTGGGTAGTGAGAGAGAAGCGGGCCACGAAAGGCTCGGAAATCGCCGCTGCGGGCTGTCCGGCGCTCGAGCCTGCAAGTGCGCACCATAGAACGATCTGCGCTGACCGGCGCGTGACCAGACTCCACCCCCCGACCCGACGCTGGTCCGAATGCATACGCGGATCGCCAGTGACTGTGTGCGCCATCCTAAAGCCCGGCCGCCCTGCCTTCAATAAAAAGCCTTAATAATGAATATGCTAAACTTCGCCGCGATTTCAAAGCGGCGCGTCTGCCTTTTCTGAATGAATTCCTCGCTTCCATATTTCGGCGACACCAGCGTTCTGGTCGTCGGCGACGTAATGCTGGACAGCTACTGGCACGGCGACACCGAGCGTGTCTCACCCGAGGCCCCGGTTCCCGTGGTCCACGTGCGCCAGGTGGAAAAGCGACCCGGCGGTGCGGCCAACGTTGCCTTCAATATCGCCGCGCTTGGGGCGAAGCCCGTGCTGGTGGGAGTAACCGGGGACGACGAATCCGCCGATCTGCTCGGCGCAATGCTTCGCGACCTTGGAGTTGATTTCCGGGCAACGCGGGCTGCGGATATGCCGACGGTGACGAAGATGCGGGTCATCAGTCGCCACCAGCAGCTCATCCGGTTGGATATCGAGGAGCCCCGGGCCCTGCCGGCCGGGCCGGAAGTGCTGGCGCATTTCGACGCCGCCCTGAAACGTGCCGGAGCGGTCGTGCTTTCCGATTACGGCAAGGGCGCGCTGGCTTCGGCGCCGGAGTTCATCCGCCGCGCCAGGGCCCACGGCAAGCCGGTATTTGTGGATCCCAAGGGTGCTGACTTCAGCCGCTACGCGGGTGCCACCGCCATCACGCCGAACCTGGCTGAGTTTGAACGCGTGGTCGGTGCAGTGGATGGAGATGCGGATCTGCTGGTGGAACGCGCTGAGGCGCTGCGCAGCAGCCTCTCCCTGGAGGCCCTGCTGGTGACCCAGGGCGAGCACGGCATGACCCTGGTCCGGGCGGGCGAGGCCCCCCAACACGTGGCTGCACACGCCCTCGAGGTTTTCGACGTCACTGGCGCCGGCGACACGGTTATCGGCGTCTTTGCCGCCGCCGTGGCTGCCGGCGAGGGCATGGAGTCCGCAATGCGTATCGCTAATCTGGCGGCCGGCGTGGTGGTAGGCAAGCTCGGCGCGGCCGCCGCCAGCGTCGCCGAAATTGAGGCGGCAGCCCACGCCCAACGCGCCGGCGTCTATGGGGTTCTAGACCAGGAGGAACTCGTCAGCGCGGTAGCGGCCGCGCGCCTTGCCGGCGAACGCATCGTGATGACCAATGGCTGCTTCGATCTGCTGCATGCGGGGCACGTGGAATACCTGGCCCGGGCTCGGGCCATGGGTGATCGTTTGCTGGTGGCGGTGAACGACGACGCTTCGGTTCGTGGCCTCAAAGGTGAGGGTCGCCCGTTGACGCCTCTCGAAGACCGCATGACGGTGCTGGCGGCGCTGTCGTCGGTGGACTGGGTGGTGCCCTTCTCGGAGGAGACTCCGGCGCGTCTCATCGCACGGCTGCTGCCGGACGTGCTGGTCAAGGGCGGCGACTATCGAATCGAAGAAATCGCCGGCGCAGACGTGGTGCAGCAAAATGGCGGGATGGTGGAAATCATTCCCCTGGTACCGGGGCGCTCCACCAGCAACACCATAGACACACTGCTCGGTTTCGCGAGGCGACTCGAAGCCGACGACGCCGCTTCGTGATCGTCGTAACTGGAGGCGCCGGCTTCATCGGCAGCAATTTCGTTCGCGCGCTGGCTGCACGAGGTGAGCGAGATCTCATCGTCGTCGATGAGTTTAACGATCCGGTCAAAAACTCCAACCTTGCCGGCGTCGACGTTGCCGAGCGGATCGACAAGGACGCATTCATCAAGCCCGTGCATGCAGGCCAAGGGCTGGCTTTCAGCCCGCGAGCGATCATCCATCAGGGGGCATGCTCCGACACCATGGAGCTGGATGAAGACTACATGATGGAAACCAATTACGCCTATTCGAAAACGCTGCTCGAATTTTGTCTTGAGAAAAAGATACCTTTTCTCTATGCCTCCAGCGCGTCGGTTTATGGGGACGGTCGCGTGTTTCGCGAATCTCCGGAATTCGAAAAACCACTGAATATCTACGCGCGGTCCAAGCATCGCTTCGACCAGCACGTGCGCGAACGCATGTCCGAGGCTGAATCGCAGGTGGTGGGCTTTCGCTATTTCAACGTTTATGGCCCCGGCGAGTCGCACAAGGGCCGCATGGCGAGCGTCGCCCATCATTTGAACAACCAGATTAAAGAGGACGGAAAGGCACGCCTGTTCGCGGGCAGCGACGGCTTCGGCGACGGCGAGCAGCGGCGAGATTTCGTTTACGTCGACGACGTGGTAAAGGTGGGCATGTGGTTTTTGGACAATCCCGACAAGAGCGGGATATTCAATGTCGGCACCGGACGAAGTCAGACCTTCAACGACATTGCCAACGCGGTCATTGCCTGGCACGGTGGCGGCAAGATCGAATACATTCCTTTTCCGGCGGCGTTGAAAGGGCGCTACCAAAGCTTTACCGAGGCAGACATCAGCGCGCTCCGGGATTGCGGCTATTTGGGAGACTTCATGAGTGTCGAAGAGGGTGTTCGCGCTTATCTCGAAGCGCTTCAATCGCGACGGTCATGATTCCGCCGATTACGGTTGTTGCCGTGGCAAACAACGCTTGAATCTTCACCGCGTCCCGTTCATTTAAAGCACCGCACGCGAGTTCGCTGGCCTTGCGCACGCTCTACACACTCTTTCACTACTTCATGCTTCCGGCGCTGTTCCTCAGGCTCGCCTGGCGCGGCACCCGAAACCCGGGATACTGGCGCCGATGGCCAGAGCGTTTGGGCTTTAGCGCCGCCATTCCCAA
>JBFHVA010000221.1:0-6183 GCA_041589735.1 Gammaproteobacteria bacterium
ACCGATCCCCTGGCCGGTCATTCGGGTGGCCGGGACCACTCAGCCCCGGGCAGAAAGCAACCGCGCCGCCGCCTCGGCGAATCCCGCGCCGCTGGGCTTTTTGGTCACGAACGCGGGCGTGGCCCTCAGCCGGCCGACAAACCGAGCAACATTGGCAACCCCGATGGAATTCGGGAAATATTCGAACATAGGCGAATCGTTGGGTGAATCACCTATAAAAGTGAAGCTCTCGCGGGACGCATCCAGGTCCACGCCGAAGCATTCCCGCATGAAGGTCCGGGTCATGGTCAGCTTGTCGTATACGCCGAACCAGCCGTTGACGTGGATGGAGCTCACTTTTGCCGTGGCGCCGGCCTGCTCGAACAGGGCAACGATCCGCTGGACCGCCTCTTCGGAAAGGGGCTCGACGTCTTCGCAGAAATCGATGGCGAGATCCGCTTCGCGATACGGCTGATCCGCGGAGATCGCTGCCCCCGGCACCTGTGAGAGGATAGAATGCTTGACGGCCTCGAGCCGCTCGCGATTGGATCGGCGTTCCGCATCGGACAGCAGATAGCGCCGCTGCATTCGACGCTGCTCGTGGTCGTAGCGGAAATAGAAGGCCCCATTCTCACCGACCACGCCGTCCACCGGCCACATTCGAGCAATGTGGTCACACCAGCCGGCCGGCCGCCCGGTAATCGGGGCCACCACGAGCCCGGCCGTCTTGAGTGATTCAAGAGCGGTATAGGCCTCGGCCGTGAGCAGTCCGCCGGTGGTAAGGGTCTCGTCGATGTCGAGAAACACCCCGCCGATTCGGGCCGCTGTTTCTTCGGACATTTCGCTGATCGGCTTCATGCCGTTGACAATTGCTGTGCTTATCAAAGCCGGAATCGCAGGAAAAGACGAATGCTAGCGCAGATGGCGAAGCGAATCATCGAGCGAAGGGAGCGAGCATCTTGATTTTGGAATCTGATCTTCTAGTTGTCGGCGGTGGCATCAACGGCGCCGGAATAGCGCGTGACGCCGCCGGACGCGGACTCAGCGTCACTCTCTGTGACAAAGGCGACCTTGCGTGCGCAACGTCGTCCGCCAGCAGTAAGCTTATTCACGGGGGCTTGCGTTATCTCGAAAGCTATGAATTTCGCCTGGTGCGCGAAGCGCTTAAGGAGCGCGAAGTTCTGCTCGAGAACGCCCCCCACCTCATTCGCCCCATGCGCTTCATCATGCCCCACGCCAAAGATTTGCGTCCGGTGTGGATGATCCGCATCGGACTGTTTCTGTACGACCACCTCGGCGGCCGCCGCGCACTTCCCGGCTCCAAAACAGTGGTACTGAATTCGAACGGATACGGCGCCGGGCTCAAACCTGAATTTACGCGAGGCTTCACCTACTTCGACTGCTGGGCCGACGACGCCCGGCTGGTCATCGCCAACGCGCGCGGGGCGGCGGATCTGGGCGCCCGGATTCTGCCGCGCACCCGATTCGACGGCGCGGCCGTCGAGGACGGCCGCTGGCGGGCCCGGCTCAGCGACACGGAAAGCGGTCAGAGCATTGAAGTAAAGGCGCGAGGGCTGATCAATGCCGCGGGACCGTGGGTCAATCAGGTGATTGAGCACGTCCCCAGCGCGAACCGAAAAATGCGGATTCTACTGGTCAAAGGCAGCCATATTGCGGTACCACGGATCTATGACGGCGATTACGCGATGATTCTGCAAAACGACGATGGCCGGGTGGTATTCATCATCCCTTACGAGGACAAATACTCCGTCATCGGCACGACTGACGTGCCCATCGGGGATGATCCGGAGGGCGTCTCAATCAGCGAAGACGAGATCGAATATCTGTGCCGCGCGGTCAATCGCTATCTCGCGGATCCGGTCTCCGCGGATCAGATCGAGTGGACTTACGCGGGGGTACGACCGCTGTACGACGACGGCCAAACCGATCCCTCCAAGGTCACACGTGACTACGAGCTCGAGGTGCAAGTATCGACGCAGGATTGCGTTCTGCTAAACGTATTCGGGGGCAAGCTTACGACCTATCGCCGTCTTGCAGAGCACGCGCTTGAAAAGCTTTCGGACCACTTTCCCCAAATGTCAGCGAGCTGGACCCAAGATGCGCCGCTACCCGGCGGCAGTCTGCCGGCCGAAAGCTTTGACGCCTTCGTTGCCGAGCTAAAGCGCAGCTACGGTTTTATGCCCCCGCGCCACCTTCATGAGCTAGCCAGACGTCACGGCGCCAACTGCGGAGCTATCCTCGAGGGCGCGACGGGGCTCGAGGACCTGGGGCAATGCTTTGGCGACGGCCTATACGCCCGAGAAGTTGATTACCTGTGCGATTTCGAATGGGCCCGAACCGTCGAAGACATCCTCTGGCGCCGCACCAAATGCGGCCTGGAAATCACCTCGGAAGATCGTGAACGCCTTGAGAGCTACCTGGCCTCACGCGAATCGGAGATCGCAAAAACCGGTTGATCGAAAACCGTCGATCGAACCTATCCGATCCGCTGTTGTCACTTGGGCATCGACGAGGTAACGCAGGCAGCTCCATACCGGCGAACAGATACCAGGGAGACCCACATTGTGAACGCCACTGCACTGATCGACATCACACGGGAAAAGCTCAGCTTCGAGAATCGGGAGGGCGAAAAGCTCGCCGCCCTTTTGGAGCGCCCGGCCACCAAGCCCAACGCCTACGCCCTGTTCGCCCACTGCTTTACCTGCTCCAAGGACATCGCGGCGGCATCCCGAATCAGCCGGGCGCTCGCAGCCCGCGGAATCGGGGTGCTGCGATTCGACTTTACCGGTCTCGGAAACAGCGAGGGAGATTTCGCCAACACGAATTTTTCCTCCAACGTTTCGGATCTCGTCTGCGCCGCGGATCAATTGAGGAACAAGTTTGAAGCGCCGTCGTTGCTCGTTGGTCACAGTCTGGGCGGCGCCGCGGTGCTGGCGGCGGCGGGCGAGATCGAGGAAGCGAAAGCAGTGGTGACCATAGGCGCACCGGCGGATCCGGCCCACGTGAGCCATCTGTTCGAGTCGAGCCGTTCTGAGATCGAGTCCAAGGGCAGCGCGGTGGTGAATCTCGCCGGACGTCAGTTTGAGATCAAAAAGCAGTTTCTTGACGACATTGCCTCGCAGCCGCTTCGAGATCGAATCAAAAAACTGCGCAAAGCGCTGCTGATTTTTCACTCTCCCGTGGACGATATTGTCGGCATCGATAATGCATCGGCCATTTTTCAGGCGGCGCTGCATCCGAAAAGCTTCATCTCTCTGGACAAGGCTGACCACCTGCTCAGCCGCAAACTCGACTCCGAGTACGTCGCCGCCACCATCAGCGCCTGGGCGGGCCGCTACGTGCTTACCGGCGAGCCCGAATCGGCCGGCGAACGCCCGAAGGTCGCCGACGGAGAAGTGCTGGTGCGGGAAGACGACCGCGCCTTTGCCCAGGACGTATTTACCGACCGGCATCGCTTACGCGCCGACGAGCCGGCGAGTTACGGCGGCACCGATTCGGGCCCGTCGCCTTACGAGTATCTGCTCGCGGGTCTCGGCGCCTGCACCGCAATGACCGTGCGCATGTACGCCAAGCACAAGTCCCTTGCGCTGGATCGGGTTTCCGTCACCCTGCGCCACGACAGGATTCACGCCAAGGACTGCGAGGAGTGCGAAACCCGCGAGGGGCGCATCGATCGAATAGAGCGGGAGATTAAGCTCGAGGGAGAACTGTCCGGTGACGAGCGGAAGCGGCTGATGGAGATCGCCGACCGCTGCCCGGTGCACCGGACGCTCCACTCCGAGATCGACATACGGTCGCGGATGGTTTGAGTCCAAATGGACAGCGGATACGACGATGGACTTTAGATGTGCCTTAGAGAATATGTGGTATGCAGTAGATAGTGATATGTAGTCAACTGAATCGTATTTACCCCACGTACCATATACCACCTACTACATACTAGAACCCCGCTATTACGATATACGATATAAGGCATACGATTTATCACGCCCGGAGCCCCACATGACCACCGCATTTCTTTACGATGACCGCTTCCTCGACCACGACGCCGGCACTGGTCACCCTGAGCGCAAGGAACGTTTGGAATTCGCCATCCGGCACCTCCGCGCGCAGCCCTGGTTCGGCGATCTGCTTTCGATCGATGCGAAACCTTGTGAGCGGCGCTGGATTGAGGAGATTCACGACGGCAAGTACATCGACCGCGCCGGAGAGGCGTGCCGGGAGGGTCTGCCGTTTCTGGACGTCGCCGACGTCGGCATTTGCAAAGCGTCCTGCGACATCGCTTATCTTGCCGCCGGCGGCGCGCTGGCGCTGGCAGACAAGGTGATCTCCGGTGAAGCGCAAAATGGCTTTTCTTTAAGTCGTCCGCCGGGACACCACGCCGAGCGCAATCTGGCGCTGGGATTCTGCCTGTTCAATAACGTCGCCGTGCTTGCGCGCTATCTGCAGAAACATCACGGCCTGGACAAAATTCTCATCCTCGACTGGGACGTGCACCACGGCAACGGCACCCAGCATACTTTCGAAGAAGATCCGTCGGTTTTTTACGTCAGCACGCATCAATACCCTTTCTATCCCGGAACCGGAGCGGCCTCGGAAACCGGCAGCGGCCCGGGTGAGGGCGCGACCCTCAACTGCCCCATGCCGGCCGGCGCGGATGACTACTTGTACGAGACCGCATTCAGGGAGCGCATTCTGCCGACAATCGACGCCTTCAAGCCGGACGCGGTCATCATATCGGCGGGATTCGACGCCCACGCGGAGGATCCCCTGGCGCAGATCAATCTCAGCACCGAATTCTTCGGCTGGATGAGCGAACGCATGATGGAGGTGGCGGATAAGCACGCTGGCGGACGGCTCATTTCGATGCTCGAGGGAGGATACAACATCGAGCGCCTGCCCCTTTGTATCGAGGAGCACCTGAAAGTACTCGCGGGAATCAAGAAGACGGCCTAGAAGAGATCTGATTCTTATCGATTACACGGGGACAATAACCTCAACTCGCCCGCGGCAAAACAACAATCATTGATTAAAATTTTTTCTTGATGCACCTGATCTCCGGAATCGGGCGATCGCGCGCCGCTACAGCGGGCTTGGTTCATCTGTTCGTCACACGTTACGAACACCTAAATGACCGATCGCAGACTCGATATGAATGCCTCTGAATTTCCGGCCGTGGGTGTTTTGGGTGTCGGACAGCTTGCTGAGCATATAATCGAAGGATTGTGTGGCACCTCCGTTCGCCCCAGGCTCCTGCTTTCGCCGAGAAGCCGTGATCGTGCAGAAGCGCTGGCGAAGCGATTTGTGCTGGAGATCGCCCCGGACAATCAAACGGTGGTTGACGGCAGCGACCTCGTAATTCTTTCGGTACCGACGGATCAGGCTGTCGAAGTCGCCGCTGCCTTGAAGTTCGACAAAAGACACGTGGTCGTCTGCGTGGCCGCGGGGCTGAAACGCGAGCCGGTGGCAGCTGCAGCTTTGCCGGCGAAGACGGTACGCGCCATTCCGGTCACCAGTGTCTCGGTGCGCGAGGGCGCCACAATTTTGTATCCCGGCGACGATGCAGCCGAGAAAACGCTGGGCCTGGTCGGCACCGTCCATGTCTTCAATGACGAGGACGCGTTCGAGGTGGCGAGCTCCACTTGCGTCTACTACGGCTGGGTATTTGCGCTCATGGCCGAGATCGCCGGCTGGCTCGAGACCAACGGCGTGCCGGAAAGCGAAGCCAAGACGCTGGTGGCGCAGATGACCCGCGGCGTATGTGCCATGTGCCTGGAGGGCGGTAAAGACATGGCCACGGAGGATCGCGTCATCGGCCGCCCCGGCACCTACACCGGCCTGGGGCTCGATCTTCTTCAACGAATGGACGCCTTCTCTGCCTGGAGCGAGACGCTGGACGCCGTTCTGGAGGCGAGCCGCCGCGGCAGGCCTGGCAGAATCGTCGATCATTAAAAGAATCTGCGGCCGGTATTTTTATCTGTCTTGACCCCTCTGACCTGAGGCGGTCTACTCACAAGCGGCACCCATTGACCAGAGCGCGTCGCAATCATGAACGGCGACAGTATCGTATTCTCAATCTTTCTCATTTTCACCGGCGCCGCGGTGCTCGCCGGAGTCGCACTTTATGCGCGCCAGTCGATGCTGGTGGCTTATATCCTGCTCGGGGTTTTGGCAGGCCCCTGG
>JBFHVA010000222.1:0-6162 GCA_041589735.1 Gammaproteobacteria bacterium
GCCCGACAGGTTGATTGAGCACAAGAGTATGCGATCCAAGTACTCCCGATGGCGGCTGAACCATTCGAAAGCCGTGCTCACGACCCAGCGGTCCACCTTCGTCGCCAGGTTGTAACGCTCGGCCGCCGGCAAAAAGGCGCCGGGCGCTATGATGCGGCCGTCTTCGTCCTGCATTCGGATAAGCAGCTCATGGCCTTCGCTCCGATCACCGTGATTCGACAGCGGGACTATTGATTGAAAGTAAAGTAGAAAGCGGCTCTCCTCGAGCGCGCGGTTAATCTCCGCGACCCAATGAATCTCGCCTCGCCGCTTCGCCAACTCCGCATCGTCCGGGTTGTATATGTGAGTACGGTTTCGCCCCGCGTCCTTGGCCGCGTAGCAGGCAGCGTCTGCCATACTGAGCACACCCGCCATATTTTCACTCGCTTCGTTGATCGGCACGACGCCGATGCTGATGCCGACGTTAAAGCTTTTCTCTTCCCAGTGAAATCGGAAGCGCTCGACTGCGTTTTGAACGGCAGTGGTTACCCGAGCTGCCTCCTTGATCGAACAGCGCTCGAGCAGTATTCCGAACTCATCACCGCCCAGGCGGGCCAACTTGTCCCGGCCTCGGATGGTTTCGCGTAACAGTTGTCCAAGCTGCCGCAAAAGCTCGTCTCCGGCAACATGACCGCAGGTGTCGTTAATGACTTTGAACTGATCGAGATCCAGGTAGCAGAACACATGCTCGATTCTTTCGGTTACGGCCGTATCCAGAAACTGTTGTAAATGTTGCTCGAATGCTCGCCGATTGAGCAGGCCGGTGAGGGCGTCATGGCTGGCCTGATAGGAGAGCTGCTCAGAGAGTTCTCGGGCCTCGGTGACATCGATAACCGTGCTCTGAATTGCGGGCTCACCCCGCCAATTAATGACCCTGACAGCGTTCTGTAATGTGACTATGCTGCCGTCCTTGCGAAGCGCCTCATATTCGTACCGGGTGGGCGCCTCCTCTCCCCTGAGTCGCGCCTCCTTGTAACCCCGCATACGCGCGCGCTCGTGCGGGGCATAGTGCTCGTCGATGAGATTCATCGCCGCGATAAACTCGTTGGCCGATTCATAGCCAAGAATGTTAGCGAAGGCCTGGTTGACGAATAGAGGTTTAAAATCACGGTGTATGTAAATTCCCTGCACTGAGCCTTCGATCAGATTGCGGAATCGCTCCTCGCTTTCCCGCAACACCTCCTCACTTATCTTACTCTCGGTAATATCCTCTCCAATAGATTGATACTCCACTGGACGATCATGCTCGTCAAAGAGGGCGCGGTCGGTCCACCGTTGCCAGCGCTGAACCCCGTCCGGCGCCACGACCTTGTGTTCGTAGGTCGTGGCCGGGTTCGCTGTCGTGAGCGAGGAAAAATGCTTCTTAACCTGTTCCCGGTCTTCCTCGGGGATAAATTCAAAAAAGTTAAATCCGATCAACTGCTCACGCGTTTTGTAAAAATAGGTGCAGTAATGTTCGTTTACAAAGGTGAGTGTCCCGTTGGGCAGAAAGCGACAGACGAGGACCGGCATGTCTTCGACCACCGTACGATAGCGTTCTTCGCTTTTCTGCAGCTTAGTATTGGTTACCGTTAAGTCGGCGGTTCGCACCTGCACCCGCCGCTCGAGCTCCTCAAGGACGAAAGTTGCCTTTGGGACTACACGTTGAAGTACGTAAGCAAGACCTATACTAATGGCGCCTATCGCTACCAGCGTATTCAGCCAGCTCCAATTCAGGTGCAAGTCGGTCATTGCCGCCATGGCGTGCTCTTCAGATGAAATTAACGGCAGTACGTGCATCATCAACAGGTCGATGAAATAAAACAGCGCTACCGCGATCACCCCAAGCAGGATGAAATTCACGCCCGAAGTGAGGCCAAGCCTAGTTGTTTCCCGGTAGTGCCTGTAAAGCACTGCCACCAGATAAATCGCCGAGGCAACGATCAGTGCATCAATAGCGGTCATTAGAAAAACAGACTGCCAAATCATGTCAGTCTCCATATGGACCGCCAATTTGGGATTGCGGCTTTGGGACGCAGGTGGGACTGCGTGTCGGGTAAAGAGACCACTGAGACGCGCGGATGCTTGTCAAAAAACGCCGGCATGCGTGGTCGGCGATGCTCAGCGCCCCGGCGAACGCCCGGGCGGGCGAGGCGCCAGCTTGTGGAAATCAGCGAGCGGGATCGCATAGGTCGCGTCAATGTCTTTATCGGTGAAAACCAAGTATAGACAGCCAATAGGCCGTGGGTATGGTGCTCAGTGAGCCCGAGCTCAGTCGGCAAACACGATAGGTAAGGAGACAAAGTTCACGCGGGCATGCGCTTCGGGCGGGACCCGCGCTTTCATCTTGGAATCGATGGATCGTTTCGCAGGAGAGCCCAAGGTGTGGTCCCCGGGTCATTTGATGGCACACTCTTGGTCCGCTTGGCCGCAGTTATGGACGCCGACCGCCGATCGAAGGCAATGAGTCGCTAGCGTTCGCTTGCTGGATTTGTTTCTTTCGGTGTATTTGCTGGTAACTTATTGAAATTGAAGATCCCGACGCCGCTGGGAACAAACTCGCGAGGGCTAAAGTCCCGCTACCGGCGCCACTCATAAGGGATCGTCCCCTGAAGCGAACGATCGCAGCACAGACCTGAGGGATACCCGGGCCAATGAGCAGAAAATTTCTGGAGGCGCTTTTCGACGGCTACGGCCAGCATTTCGACGTCGACCAGGTGCTGTTCGAAAGCGACACGGAACATCAGCACCTCATCATCTTCGAGAACCGCGCTTTTGGCAGGGTGATGGCGTTGGACGGGATCGTCCAGACCACCGAGCGCGACGAGTTCATTTATCACGAGATGATGATCCACGTGCCGATGATGGCTCACGGCGCCGCGCGGCGCGTGCTCATCATCGGCGGCGGCGACGGCGGCTCCCTGCGCGAAGCGCTAAAGCATCCTGGCCTGGAATCCGTCACCCAAGTGGAGATCGATGCTTCCGTCATTGAGATGTGCAAGACCTATCTTCCCGGGCATTCCCGCGGCGCCTTCGATCATCCGAAGGCACATATCGTCATCGACGACGGCTTTCGCTATGTCAAAGAGAGCAAGGAGAATTTTGACATCATTGTCTGCGACTCGACCGATCCCGTAGGTCCCGGTGAAGTGCTCTACAGCGAATCGTTTTACGCCGCCTGCCGTCGCTGCCTCGGCGAACACGGTATTATGGTGGGTCATTCCGGGGTGGGCTGGTTTCAAACCGCCGAAGCAATTCAGGTTAACGAGCGATTGCGTCGCTCATTTGCTGCAGTCGATTTTTACTGCGCCGCCGTGCCAACGTACGTGGGTGGTGCGATGATGTTTTATTTTGCCAGCGACGATGCAAGTCTGGCGAAGCAGCCGACCAAAGTCATTGCGCAACGCTTTTCCGCGGGAAAGATCCCGACCCGCTTTTACAATCCTGCGCTGCATGTCGGGGCCTTCGGCGTGCCGCAGTATTTTCGTGACGCGTTGGAAAAGGGCGCGCCGCCGCCCGGCCCCCAGTGGGACGCGGAGGTGCACGAAAAGCTGATGGCTAAGAAAACTGATGGCTAAATAGCCGCCGAGGCGTATGCCGCCTGTCCAATCGCGATTACGCCATGGCCAACAGAACCTTACCCTGCACGCGGCCGGCTTTGATTTCCCCAAGCGCTGTCTGAAAGTCTTCCAGCTTATGAACGCCCATGATCTGGGGACTGATCTTTTTCTGAGCGTAAAGCGAGTACAAATCACTCTGGACCCGCCGCACGGATTGAGGCTCCCGCCGCAGGTAATCCGCCCAGTGCAGACCAATAATGCTCAGGTTTCGAAGCAGCACGTAGTTCACCCTGACGCTCGGAATCTCACCGGAGGCGAAGCCGATTACAATCATTCGGCCTCCCCACGCGAGCGCTCTTAAAGACGCGTCGAAGACGCCGCCGCCCACAATTTCGACGACCACATCGACGCCGTGGCCGTTGGTAATCTGGTGAACCTGGTCCCTAAGATCGTCATAGAGGTTGTCTCCATTCAGATGGATCACGTGGTCGGCGCCCGCCTCGCGCACGCAGGCTTCCTGCTCCGAGCGTCTGATCCCGGCGAACGCAATCCCACCGTACGCTTTGACCAGCTGTGTGGCGGCTATGCCGACGCCCCCCGCCGCGCCGGTCACCAGCACCCGTTCGCCCGCGCTCACGTGGGCCCGCTCGCTCAGCGCGAAGTGTGCGGTCTGATAGACGAGTCCCAGGGCCGCGGCGTGCTCAAAGGACATGTCATCGGGAATTGGGTAGCAGCTTGCCTCCGGCGCCAGCACCTGCTCGGCGTAGCCGCCGTGCCCCACGTGAGCGGCGACGCGCTGTCCGGGGGCCACGTGCTCTACGCCCTCCCCCACCGCTAACACGACGCCGGAAACTTCCATTCCGGGACTGAACGGCAACTCCGGCTTGACCTGGTAAACGCCTGAAATCATCAGCACGTCGGGGAAATTGACGCCGGCGTTGCGTGCCTCGATGAGCACCTGTTTGGGGCCGGGGGTGGGCGCGCTCACCTCCTTGACCGAGGCATCCTCGAGGGGTCCGAAGCGTTCGACTACTACGGCGCGCATCAGCGCTTCTCCTTAGATCGACTCAGATACTCGTTGTTGGCTTCACCCAAAGCGGGCGCCGTCACGGCAGCCGGCGTCGATCGGAATTCCTGCGACACCGGCACCGCAGCGGCCGTGAGGCCGGTATTCTCGTCGCCCACACGATGGGAAAACAATCCGCGATCGACAAACTGTGGGTCGCGCATGGCCTCGCCGACGTCGGCCACGACGCAGACGCAAGCGTCGGTGTCGGTGAACACTTTCATCCACTCCGAGGCCGTTCGCGTCCCGATAATGGCCGCAACCGCCGCCCTAGTGGATTGCGGATCGTCCCGATCCCGCCTCAACGGCGGGTCGAGATTGATGGCCTGGCAAAAGTTATCCCAGAAACGCTGCTCCAGCGGCGCGGCCGCCAGGTATTTTCCATCTTTGGCGCGGTAAAGCTGGTAACGAGGCGAGCCTCCGGTCAGCAGCTCGGCTCCGGGCTTCGGCGTCCGACCGGTCGCTTCCCACATGCCCTGCGCCCAGTACTGAAAGGGAAACAGGTGGTCGGTCATAGCGATGTCCAGAAAACAGCCCCGACCATCGAGGTCCCGCTTGCGCAGCGCCAGCAGCACGTTGATGACCACGGGGTAAGCGCCGCCCCCGATGTCGGCAATCAGCGCCGGCGGAATCACCGGGTCGCCTTTCTCATCGGCGCCCAGTCGCAATAGTCCCGTTTCCGCCAGATAGTTGAGATCGTGACCCGCGGCGCCGGATTTGGGCCCGTACTGGCCGTAACCCGTCAGCGCGCAGTAGATCAGTCCTGGATTCGACTCCCTGAGCGCATCGTATCCGAGTCCGAGCCTGTCCATGACGCCCGGACGAAACTGCTCGATGAGCACGTCGGCGCGGGCGATCAGCGGCGCCAGGCGCTGCCGGGCGTCAGGAGATTTCAGGTCCAGCTCGATGCTGCGCTTGCCGCGGTTGAGCATCACGAACTCGACGCTGGTTTCGCCAAATGGGGTGCCAAAACCGCGCATCGCCTCGCCTCCCGGCCGCTCCACTTTGATCACCTCGGCGCCGGCCTCGGCAAGCGCCAGGCTCGCCAGCGGTCCTGGCAGCAGGGTGGAGAAGTCGATGACCGTGATGCCTTTGAGTGGTTGCATGGAGGATCCTTCTGGTGCCTTTTGTGTTACCGATACGCAGTGGCCGCGGCGCACAGGCGTGGCCGGCCGCGGGCTCTATTCGAACAGCCCGGGGGGTCCGACTCAAATGGAAACGGCTGGCGATCGGCTCGCCGGAATAGAGTTTTGGGTTATTAAGGGCACGTCATGGCCGGAAGCAGGGACGGGCAAGCCGGCCCGGCCGCGACCCAAGCACGGCAGAAAAAACAATGCCTGAGCGCCCCCGATGTGTGGGGGTGAGCGGAACCTCGGAGCCTGGCGCGGCCTGGCCGCCGGATCAGTGCACGCGCCTGCGTCGCATGGAGGCCAGCTCGGCACGCCGGTCTCTGAGCAATTGATTGAGATAGGAAACCGCTGCCCTGGCGCTGGAACTTGCAGATTGGGAGGCCTGGGA
>JBFHVA010000223.1:0-6117 GCA_041589735.1 Gammaproteobacteria bacterium
CAAAGGTCTGGTTGATCTCAATTTTCACCGCGCCTTTCTTGACGACATCGAAAAGTGCGCCTGAAGATTCCAGTGTATCTTCTCGCGACGCGGTGTAGGTCATCAACGTCGGCCGAGTAAGGTAGAGCGATCCCTTCTGACTCAAAATGCCCACATTCAGAGGTTCAGCGGCGCCGGACGACTGGCCGTAGCTCACCAGCATGCCGCGGGGTTGCAGGCAATCCAGGGAGCCCATGAACGTAAACTTGCCCACTCCGTCGTAAACCACGGGCACGCCTTTGCCGTCGGTGAGTTCCTTCACCCGCTCGACGAAGTTTTCCTCGTTGTACAAGATGGTATGGTCGCAGCCATGGGCCTTGGCGAGCTTGGCTTTCTCCTTGCTTCCAACAGTGCCGATCACCGTTGCGCCGAGGTGCTTGGCCCACTGGCAGGCGATCAGGCCAACGCCGCCGGCTGCCGCGTGGAACAATATGGTTTGGCCTTTTTTCACCGGATAACAGCGGCGCAGCAGGTATTCGCTGGTCATCCCCTGAAGCATCATCGCCGCCGCCTGCCGGTCGTCGATTCCCTCGGGGATCTTCACCGCCTTCCTGGCCGGCATGACCCGTGCCTCGGCGTAAGCGCCGATGGGCGGTGCCGCGTAGGCCACGCGATCGCCCTCTGAGAGGTCGTCCACGCCCTTCCCCACCGCCTCGACTACCCCGGCGGCCTCCAACCCTAAACTGAAGGGCAAGTCCGGACCGGGATAGAGACCGGTGCGGAAATAAACGTCGATATAATTGAGCCCGATGGCGGTATGCCGCAACCGAATTTCACCTTCGCCAGGCTCTCCAACCTGGACGTCCTCCCACTTGAGCATCTCTGGCCCACCGGTTTGGTGTAGTCGAATTGCCTTGGTCATGTGAACGCCTCCTTGAACTGGTCGTTATTCTTCGCTTCCGGCGAAGGATACAACAATTCGAGATTCCGGTTTCCAAAATCGGAGTGGAGTTAATATATTCCCGCGGGTGAGACGACTGAAATCGACCTCCGATACCACTGGCGAATTCTCCATCCACATTGTTTCCAGCTTCAAGGTTACCCATGGGCGCACGCGTTAACGAGAAATGGCAGTTCTGGATCGACCGCGGCGGAACCTTTACCGACGTGGTCGCGCGCAAGCCCGACGGCGCGCTGCTCACCCACAAGCTGCTCTCTGACAACCCCGAGCATTATCGCGATGCGGCGGTTCAGGGCATTCGCGACGTTCTCGGAATGTCCCGCGACGAGCAGGTGAGCGCGGACCTGATCGAAGCCGTGAAAATGGGCACCACGGTCGCGACCAACGCACTGCTGGAGCGCAAGGGAGACCACACTCTGCTGCTGACGACACGGGGTTTTCGCGACGCGCTTCGCATCGGATACCAGACGCGTCCGGATCTATTTACAAGACACATACAGCTCCCCGAAACCCTCTACGAGCGAGTCGAGGAGGTGAACGAGCGCTACAGCGCCGATGGCGTCGAGCTCGAAGCGCTGGACCACGCCGGTGCCACGCGAGCGCTTGAATCCGCCTTCGAGGACGGGATCCGATCCGTCGCCATCGTCTTCATGCACGGCTATCGCTATCGGAAACACGAGCGCGAAGCAGCGAAGATTGCCGAGCGGATAGGCTTTACCCAGGTCTCTACCTCGCACCAGGTGAGCCCGCTGATGAAGCTGGTAAGCCGCGGCGACACTACGGTGGTCGATGCATACCTTTCTCCCATTCTTCGCCGCTACGTGGACCAGGTGGCGGGGGAGCTGGATGGCGCGCGCATCATGTTCATGCAGTCCAACGGCGGCCTCACCGACGCGAAACTGTTCCAGGGCAAGGACAGCATTCTCTCGGGGCCGGCCGGCGGTATCGTCGGCGCCGTGCGCACCAGCGAGATGGCGGGGTTCGAGAAGATAATCGCCTTCGACATGGGCGGAACATCCACCGACGTGTCCCATTACGCCGGCGAGTATGAGCGCGCCTTCGATACCCTGGTAGCAGGAGTCCGCATGCGCGTACCCATCATGCGCATTCACACTGTGGCCGCGGGTGGCGGATCGATCCTGCATTTCGACGGACTCAGGTTCCGCGTCGGGCCCGATTCTGCGGGCGCCAACCCGGGCCCCGCCTGCTACCGCCGAAGGGGACCGCTGACGGTGACTGATTGCAACGTGCTGCTGGGCAAAATCAACGCCGAGCACTTCCCTGCCGTATTCGGGCCGAACGCCGATCAGCCCATCGATGTAGAGATCGTGCGGGAAAAATTCGACGCACTTACGAGAAAAGTGAACCAGGCCAGCGGCGAAACACGCAGCCCCGAGCAGGTGGCGGATGGCTTCCTGAAGATCGCGGTGGAGAATATGGCCAACGCGATCAAGAAGATCTCGGTGCAGCGCGGTTACGACGTGACCGGCTACACGCTTTGCTGCTTCGGCGGCGCGGGTGGGCAGCACGCTTGCCTGGTCGCCGATGCGCTGGGCATGAAAAACATTTTTATCCATCCCTATGCCGGAGTGCTGTCGGCCTACGGCATGGGACTGGCCGACATCCGGGCCATGCGAGAGCAGGCGGTGGAGGCGCCGCTGGACGACGCCCTGATTTCAGGACTGGACCGGCGCTACCGCGAACTGGGCGCCGAAGTGAGGGCCGAGATCGACGCCCAGGGTATAGCTGAGGATCACACGCGCGTGGTCAGGCGCGTTCATGTCCGCTACGAAGGAACGGATTCAGCACTTGTGGTGCCCTTCGGCAGCCGAAGCGAAATCGTTGCCGCCTTCGAGAGCGCCTACAGGGATCGCTACGGTTTCGTGATGCCGGACAAGCGCCTGCTGGCGGAAGCCATCTCCATCGAGGCCATCGGCGAGACCGACAGCCCTGAAGAGCCCGAGCGCGACGCGGTTAGACGGCAAAGACCGCTCGAGCCCGTCGCGGAAACGAATGCGTACATGGCCGGCGCAATGTGCGAAACGCCGATTTTCGACCGGGAAGCGCTGCTGCCGGGCGACAAACTTGACGGCCCCGCGGTGCTCAAAGAGGCCAATGCCACCACCGTCATCGAGCCTGGCTGGCGGGCCGAGGTGACGAGGCGCAATCACCTCCTGCTAAAGCGAGTGGTGCCTCTGCCAAAGCGTAGCGTAGTGGGCACCGAAGCCGACCCCATCATGCTGGAGGTGTTCAATAACCTGTTCATGAACATCGCCGAGCAGATGGGTGCAGCGCTGGAGAACACGGCCTACTCGGTGAATATCAAAGAGCGTCTGGACTTTTCCTGCGCCATTTTTGATCAACAGGGGAAGCTCATCGCCAACGCCCCCCACATGCCGGTGCATCTCGGCTCCATGAGCGAAAGCGTCCAGGAGATTATCCGAAAGCGCAACAACCAAATGAATCGCGGCGACGTGTACGTATTGAACGATCCCTACCACGGTGGTACCCATCTTCCGGACATCACCGTTATCACGCCCGTATTCCACGAGGACAGCAACGAGATCCTGTTCTACGTCGCTTCCCGCGGCCACCACGCCGACGTCGGCGGCATCACCCCGGGCTCCATGCCGCCCCACAGCAAGCACATCGACGAGGAAGGCGTGCTCATCGATAACGTGCTGCTAATCGACAAGGGCAGGTTTCTGGAAAAGGAAATGACCCAGCTGCTCACCTCCGGCAAGTATCCGACCCGCAATGTGGTGCAGAACATCGCCGATTTGAAGGCACAGATCGCCGCCTGTGAGAAAGGAGTGCAAGAGCTCAAGAAGATGGTCACCCAGTTCACCCTTCCGGTGGTGCAGGCTTATATGCAGCACGTGCAGGACAACGCCGAAGGCGCGGTGCGTAAAGTGCTCGGGGCGCTGAAGCAAGGCAGCTTCACCTATCCCATGGACAGCGGCAGCGTCATCAAAGTGAAGATCAGCATCGACAATGACGCGCGCAGCGCGCGCATCGACTTCACCGGAACCTCGATGCAGCTGGACAGCAACTTCAACGCGCCGTCTGCGGTCTGCCGCGCGGCCGTTCTCTACGTCTTCCGCACCCTGGTGGAAGACGCGATCCCCATGAACGACGGCTGCCTCAAACCCATCGATATCGTCATTCCAAAGGGCTCCATGCTGGCGCCCGAATATCCAGCCGCGGTGGTTGCGGGTAACGTGGAAACCTCTCAGTGCATCACCGACGCGCTCTACGGAGCCCTCGGCGTACTTGCCTCCGCTCAGGGAACGATGAACAACTTCACCTGGGGCAACGACAAGCACCAGTACTATGAAACCATATGCGGAGGATCGGGGGCTGGCCCCGACTTCGATGGTTGCGACGCGGTGCACACCCACATGACCAATGCGCGGCTGACGGATCCGGAAGTGCTGGAGTGGCGTTTCCCGGTAAGGCTGGAAAGCTTCGAGATACGTAAGGGAAGCGGAGGAAAAGGAAAGAACCGGGGCGGCGACGGCACCGTTCGAAAGGTCCGTTTCCTGGAAACAATGACGGCCGCAATTCTCTCCAGCCACCGCAAGGAGGAACCGTGGGGCGTCGCCGGCGGCGGACCCGGCGCGAGAGGCAAGAACTACGTCATTCGCAAAGACGGCACCAGGGAGGATCTGGGCGGCACCGATCTGACGGAAATGAATCCTGGCGACGTGTTCGTGGTCGAAACTCCCGGCGGCGGCGGGTTCGGCAAAGCTTGATCGTTCCCGAGATGTGAGAAGTGATATGTAGCATGTGACTCGTGATTCGTAATATGAAACAGGTCCGCTGTGCGCGCACGGCGCACCCAAAACAAATTTGTCGACCTGCGCGTCGCGGCTTACCATCCCGCACAAACGACATGTCACATGTTACGTGTCACATATCACTCTTCGACCCCACACGCCTCGGCAATAACCGAAACGTCGTCCAGCTCCTCTAGCTCGTCGATCAGTCCTTCCAATCGGGTAACCGCCCTGTTACTCAATGCCGCACCGGCGTTGACGCGAAATTTCTGTCTTATACGGTCTTCGGACAGTGGTTTTTCCGGACTGCCGAGGCGCTCTTTTACAAATCGCTCGAAGCGGTCGCCGTTTCGCAACTCCACCTCGATGCGCGCGGCGTGCCGCATGTCCGATCCGGCGGCATCGATCTCTTCGTCGATTCGGGCTTCGATGCGCGTGATCAGTTTCAGAATTTCGGGATCGTTCACGCTTTCATCAGTGAACTGCGGCGCGCCCGCGTCGCCATGAATCGCCATCACGGCGAGCCCGAAGTAAAGGTTCATCTGTGCTGCGGTAATGCTCTGTCCGCGATATGGCCAGGCGCAGTGCACATGGGTGGCGCGGGAGATGCCGGCGCGTATACGGGCAATGTCTTTGTAGTGGAATGCGTGCTCAACCATGATGGCGTTCAAGCCCTCCAAACAGGTATGAATGCTGGTCACGGTGGCGAACGGTTTGATACCGACCTCGAGGATCTCGAAACGCTCGCCAAGCCCGGAAAGCAGCCGTTCCATCAGCGGCGAAGGCGAGTGGGTAGAAAGAAAGCCGCCGTAGCCGGCCTCGATGACGTCTTCGATACCGCTGAACCCCGATTTCGCAAGCAGGGCACCTTCCACGCCGGCGCGGGCCGCGTGCCCCGCGTGGAGTCGTTTCACCATGGCGCCCTGCTGCGCCGCCATCAGTCCGGCGCCCAACGATCCGGAAATGCCAAGCGCGTGACGCGTCGCCGCGGGGTCCAGGCGCAGCACCCGGGCCGCGGCAGCGGCGGAGGCGAACACGCCGCTGGTTCCCTGGGGATGAAATCCAGCCAGCAGTAATTCCTGACCGGCGGCCGCCCCAACCCTCAGACCCACTTCATAGCCGGCGGCCACGGCGCCCAGGAACTCTGTACCGCTGATCCCCCCCTTGGCTTCGGCCAGCGCCAGCGCCGCCGGAAAAACAAGGGAGCCGCCGTGGATGATGGCGTCGCGATGGATGTCGTCCATCTCGAAGCCGTGGCCGGCGGTGGCATTCACCAGAGCCGCGCCCGGCGCGGGAACCCTGAGCCCGGTGCCGAGAATCGCAGACTCGGCCCGCCCCGACTGTGTGACGATCTGGTGACGGATCTTGAGCGTCCAAGGTAAAGCAGCGCCGTAGAGA
>JBFHVA010000224.1:0-6085 GCA_041589735.1 Gammaproteobacteria bacterium
ACTTCCGCTGCTTCGGTGCCACTTGCGCTCGACGTGGCGGTGCGCGACGGTCGCATCAAACGCGGCGACAAGCTGCTGCTTGAAGCGTTCGGCGGCGGATTCACCTGGGGCGCAGCGCTTGTCAGATACTGACTGCGGGCGAACCTGCATATGGCAGATTGAAACGAAGCCCGCCGTGGGAGCGAGCTTGCTCGCGATTCGATAGATCGGGCCTTTCGAAAAGCATCGATTTTGGATTAGTAAACGCGCTGTCGGGCCGCACCATATGAGTCTCGCCTTCGTTTTTCCCGGACAGGGATCCCAATCCCTGGGCATGCTGTCCGAAATGTCTGCGGCGTACCCGCAGATCGAGCAGACTTTTTCCGAAGCATCCGGCGCGCTTGGCTACGACCTCTGGGCCTTGACCCAGCAGGGACCGGAAGAGAAGCTCAACCAGACCGAGCAGACGCAGCCGGCCATGCTGGCCGCCGGCGTCGCCGTCTGGCGGGTCTGGCAAGCCTGCGGCGGCGCCAGGCCGGCGCTTCTCGCAGGGCACAGCCTGGGCGAGTACTCGGCGCTGGTGTGCGCGGGCAGTCTCGAGTTTGGCACCGCCGTGGAGCTGGTGGCGGCCCGCGGTCGCTTCATGCAGGAGGCGGTTCCAGTGGGGGAGGGCGCCATTGCCGCGGTACTGGGACTGGATGACCAGCAGGTGCTGGACGCCTGCCAGGAGGCGATGGCAGCCCTGCCCGGCGAAGTGGCCTCGGCGGTCAACTTCAACGCGCCCGGCCAGGTGGTGGTGGCGGGAAATGCCACCGCGGTCGCGCGTGCTTTGGAGGCGGCGAAGGAAAAAGGCGCAAGGCGCGCGGTCACACTTCCCATGAGCGTACCGGTGCACTGTGAGCTGATGCGTCCCGCGACCGAGCGGCTCTCGTCGATGCTTGCGAAAGCTACTGTTCGTGCTCCTGAGATACCGGTGGTGAACAACGCCGACGTGGCCATAGAAACCGATCCTGACGCGATCCGAGACGCGCTGGCGAGACAGCTGTTCAGCCCGGTGCGCTGGACGGACACTATTCATAAGCTTTCGCAGGAAGGCGCGCGAGTCATCGTGGAATGCGGACCGGGTCGGGTCTTGAGCGGGCTGATGAAGCGCATCGACCGAAACCTCAAAGCCCAGTCTTTGCATGATCCGAACAGTCTCGAGACGGCGCTGGCGGAATTGGGAGAATAGAAGATGATGCTCGATGGAGAGGTCGCGCTAATCACCGGTGCGAGCCGAGGCATCGGAGATGCGATAGCGCGAAAGCTCGCAGCCGAGGGTGCACAGGTTATCGGCACCGCAACCAGCGCGGCCGGGGCTGAGAACATTTCCGCCACGCTTGCAAACGCCGCGCCCGGCTCCCGCGGCATGGTTCTCGATGTCGGCAGCAGTGAGTCGGTAAGCGCATTATTTCAACAGCTCGAATCTGACTCCCTGCTCCCGGGAATTCTGATCAACAATGCCGGAATCACCCGTGACGGCCTGCTCGCGCGTATGGGCGAGGACGATTGGGATGCTGTTATCGACACAAACCTAAAAGCACTTTATCGAACCTGCAAGGCCGCCGCCCGACACCTCATGCGTGCAAAGCGCGGCAGGATCATCAATATCACCTCGGTCGTGGGCGTAATCGGAAATGCGGGTCAAGTGAATTACGCTTCGGCGAAAGCTGGAATAATCGGTTTTACGCGTGCTCTGGCGCGCGAGCTCGCGCCGAGAAATATAACCGTCAACGCCGTCGCTCCAGGGTTCATCGATACGGACATGACTCGGGCGCTGGCGGACAAACAGCGTGAAGCGTTGATCGCTCAAATCCCCCTGGGAAGGCTTGGAAGTGGCGAAGACATTGCCAGCGCGGTGGCCTTTCTGGCCTCCCCGGGCGGCGGGTATATCACCGGCGAAGTCATCCACGTCAACGGCGGGCTGTTCATGGGATAATTCACGGAGCCGGTGAAAATTGCGGCTTAAACGGCGGTTTCCCCACGAATTTAGTGCAATAATGGAGTATTCGGAAATTCCGCCTTGAAACTTGGTTCCATTTTCATAAACTAAGCGCGGGGCTCGGGCAGCCCCGGTTTTTTTGGGGAGGATTTACCGCTAATGAGCACCGTCGAAGAACGCGTCAAACAAATTGTGGTAGAACAGCTCGGGGTGAAGGAAGAAGAGGTCGGGGGCGACTCTTCTTTCGTCGACGATCTGGGTGCCGATTCCCTCGACACGGTCGAGCTGGTTATGGCTCTCGAGGAGGAATTCAATTGTGAAATTCCCGACGAGGAAGCTGAAAAAATCACCACGGTTCAGCAGGCGATTGATTACATCAACGCCCACACCGAATAACGGCATATCAGACCACGAGGCCGCGGTCCGTAGCCCGGGGGATCGCGGCCTTTTGTTTTTCTTTGAGACTTAACATCAATGCGTCGTGTGGTGGTAACTGGTCTCGGAGTCGTGACTTCGCTGGGTCACGATGTGGAGAGCACGTGGCGCAACATCGTCGATGGCAAAAGCGGTGTGTCCCTGATCGACAGCTTCGATACTACCGGATTCGCCAGCCGAATCGGGGCAACCGTTCGCAACCTCGACATGTCTCCGTATATGTCGCCGAAAGAGGTGCGCAAGACGGACCCCTTTATCCATTTCGGTATCGCCGCCTCTGTGCAGGCGATTAACGATTCCGGCCTGGAAGTAACCGATGAAAACGCCGAACGGATAGGTATCGCTATCGGTTCGGGCATCGGGGGCCTGCCAGGGATCGAAAAAGGCCACGCCGCCTATATGGAGGGTGGCCCGCGAAAAATTTCTCCCTTCTTCGTGCCCAGCAACATCATCAACATGATTGCCGGCAATCTCTCCATCCAATACGGCATCAAGGGACCGAACTACGGTATCGTCACCGCCTGCTCTACCGGCACCCATAACATCGGTGACGCGGCGCGCATGATTGAGCGCGGCGACGTGGACGCGATGGTTGCCGGTGGCTCGGAGATGGCGACTTCACCGATGGGGCTTGGCGGTTTTTCTTCGGCGCGCGCGCTGTCGACGCGTAACGACGAGCCGGAGAAAGCCAGCCGGCCGTGGGATAAGGATCGCGACGGGTTCGTGCTCGGAGACGGCGCCGGCGTAGTGATGCTGGAAGAATACGAACACGCGAAGAAACGCGGCGCCAAAATCTACGCCGAGTGCGTCGGCTTCGGCATGAGCAGCGATGCCCATCACATTACGCTGCCTGCTGAAAACGGTGACGGAGCGCGCCGCTGCATGTTGCTGGCGCTCAAGGATGCGGGCATGCGGCCGGAGGAAATCGACTACGTCAATGCACATGGAACATCAACGCCATCGGGGGACATTGTCGAATCCCGCGCGGTGGAGCATGCCTTCGGCGACCACGCGCCCAAGCTCGCGGTAAGCTCCACCAAATCCATGATCGGGCATCTTCTTGGCGCGGCCGGAGGCGTCGAGGCGGTGTTCTGCGTTCTCGCTATTCGCGACCAGGTTGCTCCGCCTACCATCAATCTGGATCACCCCGGTGACGGCTGCAATCTGGACTACGTTCCGAATGAGGCGCGGCAGATGCGCATCAATGCAGTGATGTCGAACTCATTTGGCTTCGGCGGCACCAACGGCACACTCATCTTCAAGCGTTTGAGCTGATCCCGCGGCATTCGAGTTGTCGGAGCACGCCGGGCGGTCCATCGAGATCATCGGCTTGGCGAGGCGAGCATGATCGACTTCCGACGGAGCAAAGCCGTGAGGCGAATCGAGATTGATTACGGCTTCGATCCGCTCAGTCTCCACGCAAAGAATCCCGAGCGTTACCCGTTTCTGCTGGAAAGCGCGGCTAAGGGCACCCCACGCTCTCGATTCGACATTCTGTTCGCTTTTCCGCAGTCGACGCTCACCCTAGACGCCGAGTGCGTGCTGAGCCTTGACGGGTCGAGGGTGGAGGACAAAGGATTTCTCGACGCCCTGGACGATTGGTTCAGAGGTGAAGGCGGCATTTCGCGGAGCTCGGATCCGTTGCCGTTCTTGGGTGGCTGGTTTGTTTACCTGGGCTACGAGCTCGTCGCTGAGGTCGAACCCGTAGTGGGCGTCGGGGACATCGAAAGACCCTGGCCGGTGGCCGTCGCCGTACGAGTGCCCGTCGCGATTGTGCGTGATCACGAATACCAGCGTGCATTCGCGGTCGCGGAGGGCGCGTTTTCTGATCGGCTCGAGGCCATGTTGGACGATCTCGATGCCATGGGCGGGTCGACGCCGGAGAATCCTGACGGAAAAACGAGGGCGATGGTCCTCGACATGGCGGAAGCGCCGGCGGAGGAATTCCTGCAGGGAGTCGCCCGCATCAAGAGTTACATACGCGAGGGCGACGTATTTCAGGTAAATCTGTCGCGCACCTGGCGCGGCGGACTGGCCGCGGGCGCCGATGCGCCCGGACTGTACGACCGGCTGCGCACAGCCAACCCCGCCCCCTTCGCGGGGCTTGCTCGATTCGGCGAGTTCGCCATATTGAGCTCATCGCCTGAGCGACTGTATTCGGTCCGCGGGGGGCTCGTAGAGACGCGGCCGATAGCAGGCACTCATCCGAGAAACACGGACGAAGCCGAAGACCGGTCGCTTTCGCAAGCGCTGCTCGCTCACCCCAAGGAGCGCGCCGAGCACATCATGCTCATCGACCTCGAGCGTAACGACTTAGGTCGCGTATGCGAAACGGGCAGCGTCGAGGTCAACGAGCTCATGGTGGTGGAAAGCTATACTCACGTGCACCATATCGTTTCAAACGTGCGCGGCCGGCTGCGTTCGGATACCTCACCCGCCGACGTCATCCGAGCAGTATTCCCCGGCGGCACCATCACCGGATGCCCAAAAGTTCGCTGCATGGAAATCATCCGAGAGCTCGAACGGGTGCGGCGAGGCCCATACACCGGGGCCCTCGGATATCTCAATCGCAACGGCGACGCCGACTTCAACATACTCATCCGCACCATCGCCGTTCACGGCCGAGAGGTGGAGCTGAAAGCGGGTGCGGGAATCGTCGCCGATTCTGTGCCGGAGCGCGAGCTCAACGAAACTCGGGAAAAGGCCCGCGGCCCGCTACGAGCGCTGGGTGCGCTAGCGTGATACTGGTTAACGGGAAACCTGGATCCAGCGTGGGCGTGTCGGATCGCGGACTCCAGTATGGCGACGGTCTGTTCGAAACGCTGGCCGTGGATCGGGGACAGGTGCTTTGCCAGAATCGCCATTTGGCACGGCTTGCGTCGGGCTGCCATTCCCTCGAAATTCCGGTGCCGGACGAAGGGGCGCTTGGAAACGATTTGACCACTGTTACCAAGGGCGTTGCCCGCGGAGTGGTAAAAATTATTGTCACGCGGGGCACATCCGCGCGCGGTTACCGCGCCGCGGCGAACCCCACGCCCACCCGGATCGTGTCCTCTCATCCATGGCCGCCGTTCCCCGTCGGCAACCGAGCTGAAGGCGTAGCCCTGCGCGTGTGCCGCACGCGGCTCTCTATAAACTTGAGACTTGCAGGGCTGAAGCACCTCAATCGCCTTGAGCAGGTGCTGGCGGTAAACGAGATCGACGACCCCAAAGTATCCGAGGGTCTGATGCTCGACACCGATGGCGCCGTGGTGGAGGGCACCATGAGCAACCTGTTCTACGTGGAAGGTGGGCGACTGATGACGCCCGATCTTTCCCGCTGCGGGGTTCACGGTATCATCCGGGCCGAGATTCTCGACTGGGCCAGAAGCCATTTGGATACCCCCGTCGGGCAAACCCGGGTGGGGCCGGAGACACTGCTGAAGGCCGATGAGTGTTTCGTCTGCAACAGCCTGATTGGTATATGGCCGGTAAGAACCATCGACGGCCGCGAAATTCCGCTGGGTCCCGTTACGCAATCGATTCAAGCAGACCTGAAGGCGGCCGAATTGATTACCCAGGATTGAGCGCGGAAAAGTCGTCGTGATAAACCGAAATAAAAATTTGCGCGTCGTTCAGACCGGTCGATCTCTGGCCGGCGATCACTCTCAAATATGAAAATTCGTCCTGCCATCATTATCTGGATCGTGG
>JBFHVA010000225.1:0-6045 GCA_041589735.1 Gammaproteobacteria bacterium
TCAGGCCAGTCCTTGAAGGTGTGCAGGTGCCAGGCTTCGCCCTCGAAGTTGGGATCCCCGTCCAGCCCGTAGCGGGCGGCGAAGACCTTGTACTCGTCGTCGTTGACCAGCGCCGTCACCTCGCCGGGCGTCCAGACGTAGAACTTGCCCTCTTCACCCTCGGAGTCGGCGTCCAGGGTGGCGTAGTAGCCGCCCTCGGGCGACTGCATCTCCCGCATCACCCAGGCGGCGGTCTCGCGCGCCACCTCCTCGAACAGCGGCTCCCCGGAAAGCTGAAAGGCGTCCGAATACAGCGTCAGCAACGGGCCGTTGTCGTAGAGCATTTTCTCGAAATGCGGGATCATCCAGAACTGGTCCACCGAATAGCGGCAGAAGCCGCCGCCGAGATGGTCGTAGATGCCGCCGTGGGCCATCATCAGCAGGGTGTTGCCGGCCATCTGGATGGATTCGGCGTCGCCTTCACCGGCTGCGGCGGTGGCGGCGAAGTGACGCAGCAAGCGCTCGATGTTGGTGGGATGGGGAAACTTGGGCGCCCCGCCGAAGCCGCCGAATCGCTGGTCGTAGGCAGCTTTCAACGACTTGATGGCATCGCCCAGAGGTTCGCGGTTGATGTCGGCGCCGCCGGGCTCGGGCTCGGTGCTCCTCATCGCCTCGACCAGGGAGACGTTTTGCTTGGCGATGTCGGATTGACGCTCCCGGTAGACCTGGGCCACCCAGCGTAGGATCTCCTGGAAGGACTGCATGCCGTAGCGGCGGTCCTTGGGGAAATAGGTCCCGCCGAAGAAGGGGGTATGGTCGTCGGGGGTCAGGAACATGGTCAGCGGCCAGCCGCCGGGACGCTGGGTCAAAAGCTGGTGCGCAGTCTGGTAAATTTTGTCCAGGTCCGGGCGCTCTTCGCGATCCACTTTGATGTTCACGAAGTGCTCGTTCATGATCTGGGCGGTCTCGGGGTCCTCGAAGGACTCATGAGCCATGACATGGCACCAGTGGCAGGCCGAATAGCCCACTGAAAGAAGAATCGGCTTGTTTTCGTCGCGGGCTTTTTTAAGCGCGGACTCGGACCAGGGGTACCAGTGAACGGGGTTGTCCGCGTGCTGAAGCAGATAGGGGCTGGTTTCTTTGGCCAGAGCGTTGGATCCTTCCGGGGGCATGAACTTCTCTTATGTTTGAGGATTGCAGTCATGATAACAGGGCGCCTGAATCCGGCGCCGAAGCGGCCGCGCGGGCGCGGCGCGCGCGAGATTGCTGCGCTACGCCGGGCGGACCGTATCGATGAAGTTGCCTGATCTCATACTTCGGCCCAACGAGGAGCGGCGCGTCAAAGGCGGTCACCCCTGGATATTCAGCAACGAGGTGGATGTCGACAAGTCGCCGATCACGGAGTTTGCGCCCGGTGACTGGGTGACGGTGAGAGACCATGGCGGCAAGGCGCTGGCCACCGCCTACGTCAACCCTAAAACTCTGATCAGCGCGCGGGTCGTCAACCGCGAGCCCGACCAGCCGCTCACCCGCGACCAGATCATCGTCCGCATTCGCCGGGCGCTTGCGTTGCGCGAACGCGTTTTCGACGTGCCCTATTACCGACTCGTTTTCGGCGAAAGCGATGATCTGCCGGGACTGGTGGTGGACCGCCACGGCGAAGTGGTGGTGGCCCAGATCAATACCGCCGGCATGGAATCCTTGCGGGTGGACATCGTCGCCGCGCTGGATGAATGCCTGCACCCGCTGGCGCTGGTGTTGCGCAACGACGTGCCGGCCCGCGCCATGGAGGGGCTCGAGGAGTATGTGGAAACGGTCATCGGCGAGCTGCCGGACCGGGTTACCATCGAGGAAAACGGCGTCGTGTTCGAAATCGACCCCATCAACGGTCAAAAGACCGGCTGGTACTACGATCACCGGGAAAACCGGGCTCGGCTGAAGCGATACGTAAAAGGCGCGCGGGTGCTGGACGTTTTCAGTTATACGGGCGGGTTCGGAATCCAGGCGGCGGTGGAGGGTGCCACCAGCGTGCACTGCATCGACAGCTCCGAAGCGGCGCTCATCCTTGCGCTTCGCAACGCCGCGCTCAATCGCTGCGGCGACCGCATGACCGTAGACCAGGCGGATGCTTTCTACGCCTTGCGGCGGCTGCGCTCGGAGAAGCAGCGCTACGACCTGATCGTACTGGACCCCCCGGCCTTTGCCCGCAGGAAGAAAGATCTGCGCGCCGCGCTGGAAGCTTACGCCCGTCTCAACCGGCTGGCGCTGCAGCTTCTGGAAGACGACGGGATCCTGTTCACCGCCTCATGCTCGTGGCACGTGGACGCCCATCAGTTCACCGGCGCGCTGCGCGCCGCCGCCCGCGGCGCGAACAAGCGGGTGCAGATTATCGAGCGCGGACACCAGGCGCCCGACCATCCGGTGCATCCGGCGCTGGACGAGACCGACTACCTAAAGTTTACCGTGGCCAGGGTGGCGGATGGGTTGTGAGCGGTGACGTGTGACGAGAATGGTTTTTTCGATATACGAGAGACCAGATACGACACTCGAATTGAGCCACTGAACCCGAATCCGTCAACGGCTTTTCTACCCCTGTAAATGCTCCCCTATCCCGAAATCGACCCGATCGCGTTCCGGATCGGGCCGATCAGTATTTACTGGTACGGGATCATGTATCTGATCGGCTTCGGCGGCGGCTGGTGGCTGGGCCGGCGCCGGACGCGGGATGTGTGGCGCGGGTGGCGCGAGGAGCAGGTGGACGATCTGGTGTTTTACATCGTCTTAGGCGTCCTGCTGGGCGGGCGGCTGGGCTACGTCTTTTTCTACAACTTCAGCGGTTTTCTCGCCAGTCCCATGTCCCTGTTCATGGTCTGGCAGGGTGGCATGTCTTTCCACGGCGGCCTCATCGGCGTGATGGTCGCCATGTGGCTCTTCGCCCGGCGGCGCGACACCACCTTCTTCAATGTTGCCGACTTCCTTGCGCCGCTGACGCCGCTTGGTCTCGGCGCCGGACGCGTGGGCAACTTCATCAACGGCGAGATTTGGGGAAAGGAAACCGATCTCCCCTGGGGCATGGTGTTTCCGGACGCACGCGCCGGCGGCGTGCCGCGCCATCCGTCGCAGCTTTACGAGGTGATGCTGGAAGGCGTGGTGCTGTTCGTCGTGCTGTGGCTTTTTTCCAGGCGTCCGCGGCCCGTGATGGCGACGTCGGCGCTGTTCCTTCTGCTTTACGGCGTGTTTCGGTTCGCGGTGGAGTTTGTCCGGGTGCCGGACGCCCAGTACGGCTATCTCGCCTTTGGTTGGGTTACCATGGGGCAGGTGTTGTCTTCGCCGATGATTATCGCGGGGGCGTTCATGCTCTGGTACGCGTACGCGCGCCCGCCCGCGGCGGCGTCGGCAGCTCCCCCCGTGGAAAACAACGGGAATCGGAAACAGAAACGTTCGGGAAAGAAGCGCAGGCGATGAAACAATATCTTGATCTCATGCGGCACGTGCGCGACCACGGCGCGCGTAAGGATGACCGTACCGGCACCGGGACGCTCAGCGTCTTCGGTTATCAGATGCGCTTTGACCTGAGCGCAGGCTTCCCGGCGGTGACCACCAAGTCTCTGCATTTCAAATCCATCATCCATGAGCTGCTGTGGTTCCTGAAAGGCGAAACCAACATTGGTTATCTCAAAGAGCACGGCGTGCGCATCTGGGACGAGTGGGCCGACGAGTACGGCGAGCTGGGACCGGTGTACGGCTACCAGTGGCGATCATGGCCGGCCCGCGACGGCCGTCACATCGATCAAATCAGCCGGGTCATCGAGCAGATCAAACGCAATCCGAGCTCCCGCCGGCACATCGTTTCCGCCTGGAACGTGGGGGATCTGGATCGCATGGCGCTGCCGCCCTGTCACGCCTTCTTCCAGTTCTACGTCGCTGACGGGCGGCTCTCGTGCCAGCTTTACCAGCGCAGCGCCGACGTGTTCCTGGGCGTGCCGTTCAACATCGCGTCTTATTCGCTGCTCACGCTGATGGTGGCGCAGGTGACGGATCTAAAGCCCGGTGAATTTGTGCACACGTTCGGCGACGCGCACCTTTATCTCAATCATCTGGAGCAGGTGGAGACCCAGCTTGAGCGCAAGCCCTATCCGCCGCCGCAGATGCGCCTCAATCCCAACGTCCGCTCTATCTTCGAATTCAGCTACGAAGATTTTCAGCTGATTGAGTACCAGCATCATCCGAAGATAACGGCACCCATCGCGGTTTGAGTAATCCCGGACGATAGTTCTTTACCAAGCAACACATAAGATATGACATGTAAGAGATCACTGCGATAAACAGAACCGCCATTCCTTCTTGCTTGTCACGTATCACTTGTCACCTGTCACTAAATCCATGATCAAACGAAAGCTTAACGGCCAAACCCTCCGGCACGCGTCACGCCACTACAACCCGTGACCCTTTCCCTTGTCGTTGCCATGGCGCGAAACTGCGTCATCGGCAAGAACAACGCATTGCCCTGGCGTCTATCCTCGGATCTGAAACGCTTCCGTTGCATCACGATGGGGCATCCCATCATCATGGGGCGGAAGACTTATGAATCCATCGGCCGGCCCCTGGACGGGCGCAAAAACATTGTTATCACCCGTAACCCGGAGTTCCGTCCCGACGGCGTGACCGTGGCCGGAAGCATTGACGAGGCTCTCGGGTTGGCCAACGACGACGAGATCATGATCATCGGTGGGGCCGACATCTACGCTCAGACGCTGTCCCGCGCCGACCGCATCCACCTCACCTTGATCCACGAAAACTTCGACGGCGACGCGTACTTTCCCGAGATCGACAGCAAGGAGTGGAAAGAAGCCGGACGCGAGGACATCGAACCAGGCGTCGATGCCGCCTTCGGCTACAGCTTCGTAACGCTGGAGAGAGTGAAATAAAGATCGCGCTTGAGCATCAAGTGAGACCGGCATGATGTCCGCCGGGATGCGCAACGTGGGCAGCTATCGAAATAACGAAGTTTCATCTACTGGATCCCCGCTTTCGCGGGGATGACGAGTTCAGCCCGGTGCGTCCGGAGAACTCAACTAGGGATTTATTCCGAACCTGTCGAAACCCAGCACTTTCGATCCCCGCGAAAGCGGGGATCGAGTAGAGAAACCGGAAAAAAGGAAATCTTTTTTTTCATCTACGCCGGGCATTGCCCGCTACTCATCCGTGACCTGGTTACAATCTAATCGCGCTTTGGCTGCTTACTCGGCACGCTGAAGCGACGCATATCGTCCATGCGCAGCGCGGTGAGGGCGCCGCCCCAGACGCAGCCCTGGTCGATGTGATAGACATCGTGTTTCTTTTCCTCAGCATCACTCATTTCGAGCGCCGCCCAGTGGCCGAAGACGATGCGCGCGCCGCGGCTTCGCCGATCTGGATGGGCATACCAGGGATAAAGCCCCGTCGGCTGCTCGCCCGGCACGCCTTTCTCTTCCAGCTCTAGGGAGCCGTCGCTACGACAGAAGCGCAGCCGTGTGAATACGTTGGTAAGAATGCGCAGTCGATCCTGGCCTTTGAGATCGTCGCGCCATCGATCCGGCTGGTTGCCGTACATTTTGGCGAGATAGTCGTCCAGGCCCGGTCCGCGCAGGCAGTCTTCCAGCTCGCCGGCGAGACGCAGCGCGTCATCCGCGCCCCACTGGGGCACCAGCCCGGCGTGCACCAGGTAAAAATCCAGCTCGGGATCACGGTAGAACACCGGGCAGGCGCACAGCCACGCGAGCAGCCGGTCCTTGTCTTCCGCTTCGAGTATTTCATCCAGGGTGTCGCCCTTGCGCACCCTTACGTGTTCGGCGGCCGCGATCAAATGCAGATCGTGGTTGCCAAGCACGTTGAGCGCGCGATCGCCAAGCCCGACAACCAGGCGCAGCACCTCGAGTGATTTTGGACCGCGGTTGACGAGATCGCCGGCAAAACACAGCCGGTCGTCTGCGGGATCGAAGCGGATCAGATCGAGCAGGGCGCAAAGCTCGTCATAGCAGCCCTGCACGTCACCGATTGTGTAGGTTGCCATGAACCTGTCTCAGA
>JBFHVA010000226.1:0-5994 GCA_041589735.1 Gammaproteobacteria bacterium
CCAGCGGCGACCATACGGGTGAGGGAATACCAGCGCATGGCGTTGCGCGACGTTCCGGTGCCTATGAGAGGCTGTGCGCCCGGAACGACGGCCGGTTTGGCGGACTTCAGCTCGAGCTCGAGGCTTGCCTCCCCACCCCAGGCCGCGCGCAGCCGCAACGCCGGCTGCGAGCCCGGACTTTGGTAAGTCTCCGCGAACCAGTCATACACCCATACCCGGAAAGGACTGGCCTGCGCCCCGGCCAACCCCAGCGAAGTCCGGCTCAAGTGCTCGTAGCTTTCGAAGTTGCCGGTTCTCAGATCCGCGATCCCGAACTCGGCGCGGTAGATCTCCTGTATCGCCCAGGCGGAGTTCACAATTTGCGGCTGCCTCGGTGCATCGGGCTTAACGGCAAGGCGAAAAAAACCAAGATGAAATCCGAATTGCTGATCCTCCTCCCCGGACAAGCGGCCGCTGAAATACCAGGATTCGATGCGATGGTCCGGGTGGGGACCATAATCTTCGGGAAAGGCGAGCTCGGCAGTTGCCCAGCGGCCCGGCGCCAGAAACATCACCGAGAAAACTAGAAGGGCTCTAAGCATCAGCCGGCATACCCGCTGTCTGTGGCCGAAATTAAACATTTCTCCAACAATCGAGTATGTCCGTTTATTCGGCCAGCAGTTCCCCGGAACCACCGGCCTTGTCCGGCACGTCTTTCCACTTTGGCAACCCGTCCTTGATGCGCAATACCGACTCCTGGTAGTGAACGTGCATGGCGGGCTTGAACTCGAGGTCCGAAACCAGCGCGGGAAAGACATCGGTGAATCCCTTTTCCGGGCTTTCCGTGAGCATGTGACCACCACACTTTCTGCACCACTTTCGCGTGGCCTTCGGTGTTTTACTGTACGCGCCCACCTGATCTTCTCCCTTGGTGAACATGACCGAGCCGAGTTTCCACAGCGAGAACGCCGTGACCGGGGTCCCCGACCACTGCCGGCACGACTCGCAGTGACAGAAGCCCATGGCAAACGGTTCTCCCCGGATCTCGAATTCGACGGCGTTACAGAAACAATGACCCAAGTAGATTCTCGTATCAGTCATGGGCAACCTCTTTAAAGCGCGGGCCAGCCGGAGAATCCGTAAGTCATAGACCTGCTTACGGCCAGTCAACGAGATCGCTGATCGAGCCTCGCAACGACTTCCTGGTGGAAAGAAAAACAAGGAATCCGAATATGCCGACAAATCCAACCAGCGCAAGCAGCGCCTTGATCAGCGGCTGACTGTCTATTCGCGCTACCGCGATTGAGGCCACGATGCCTATGATCAAGGCGGAAAACCAGAAGCGCGCATTCCGCCGATCGCGCTTGCGGATCTCGGCATAAATGATCGCGTCGATTTCCCTTTGCCTATCCGGTTCGGGAGGAGACGTTACAACGGGCCGGTTGGTCTTCAATGAAGATAAACTCCAAGCCTGGTTTTCAAACCAAGGAAAGGACCGCGTCGGCGAACGCTTTCGGAGCTTCCTGAGGCGGGTTATGACCGATACGCGGAAGCACGATGCGCTCGTAGGGACCGGTGAAATATTCGGCGTGATCTTCGCAGCCGCCTAACGGCATGACGCCGTCCGCGTCACCGTCGATGGCAACCGTCGGAACGCCAATCTCCGGCTGTGTCGCGAGGCGCTGCTCGGTTTCTTCCGCCGCCGGATCTCCCGACACCAGAGCGTAACGCACCCGGTAGGAGTGAATGACCACGTCGACGAAATCCGGGTTGTCAAATGATGCTGCCGTACGCCTGTAGGTTTCTTCGTCGAACTTCCAGTTAGGCGACCAGAGTTTCCACAGCAGCTTGCACAATTCGTAGCGATTCTGCTCCAGGCCCCGCCGTCCCCGCTCGCCATGGAAATAGTACTGGTACCAGTGACGGTACTCGTTCTCCGGCCGGGAAGGATCTCTCGATCCAGGCACGTCGTGGACGTTGTAGCCGTTGACCGTCACCAGGCCCCGCGCCCGTTCAGGCCAGAGCGCGGCGACGATGCATCCGGCGCGCCCGCCCCAGTCATAGCCTGCGAGTATCGCGTCCGGTATCTGGAGCGCATCCATCAGCGCCAGTAGATCATGGGCCAGCACCGCCTGCTGCCCCGAGCGCAGGGTTTCGGGCGACAAAAATCGCGTCGGGCCGTAACCCCGCAGATAAGGCGTGATGACCCTGCAACCGGCCGACACCAGCAGCGGCGCCACCTCATCGTAGGCGTGGACGTCATAGGGAAATCCGTGGAGTAGAAATACGACCAGGTCGTTGCCGTCACCAGCCTCTTCGTAGGCGACTTCGAGCACGCCCGCTTTGACTCGTTTCACCACAACTTCACCGGCCTCGTTGCCTGACCCGTCGCACGGCTTTCAGGGCTGATGAAAACGGGAATTTTTCACAATTTTGGGATCGCACGGAACCACATTCTACGTAGATAAGCTTTTGATTTATAGAGCACTTTGAAACCACGCTTGGTTCAATAGGAGACGAGCCCGCGTTCTGGCCGACTACTATTATTGAGGTGCCTGAATCATGACCGCCCAGCGTGCCATCGTTAAGAAGAAGATTCGCGAATATTGGCCGGACGACGTGGACAGCGTGACGGCGGTCCTGGACCGATACGGTGAATCATCGTTAACGGAAGAGAGCCGCGCCCGGGTGCAGCTCGCGGTGTTGAAACTCGCGGACGGTTCGCGTGACGCGCTTCAAGATTACGTCGAAATGGCGAAGCAGGATTATCGAGACGTCATCGCCTTGGCGGAGTTTACGCGGGAAATGAAATCACGTCATCTTGCAAGGCCGAATCTTTCGCCGGAGCAACATAGAGAGTTGGAAGTGATCCGCATGCGGGATCGGGAGCAATACTTAACGTGGTTAAAAAACGCATAATAGTCAAAATTTTATCGTTCCTTTGTCCGCTTCCTCTGATCCTGATGAGTCTGGGCAACTTTTTCACCGAGGAGCGATTCCGAACCCCGTGGAGCGACATCCTTGTTTGGTCCGGGCTGCCCTTTGCAGCGCTACTGATTGTTGTGCTCATGATATTCGCCAGGCGTCGAAGATTTCGAGCTTATGGGCTCTTTTTCCTACTTCCTGCCACCCTGGTTTGGGTCGCCTCGTGCTTACTCGGGGCTTTTTCCCTGGTAGTCAGCGTTCATCCCGGGTGGTTCAGTTAGACTCTTAGCCTACCAGGCTACGAAAGCGCATCACCGCCCTCTTTCAGTCCAATCTCGAACCCGTGTTTAAGAAACGCTGGGCAATAAGTAAACTGCCCCGGCCAGTTGACGTCACCAGCCACCATGGATCGATTCCGAGCAGCCGTCGAGCAGGACACCGACGCCATCATAGAAATGATGCGTCGGTATTACGCGGAAGAAGGCTACCCGTTCGTCGACGCCGACGCCCGGAGAGCCGTCACGGACCTCGTAGCTGATGACAATCTGGGTCGTCTTTGGGCGATACTGGATCAGAACCGCGTCATCGGCTATCTCGCAGTCACGCTCGGTTACAGTCTGGAGTATCGAGGCCGGGATGCCTTCATCGACGAGCTGTTCATTTTGCAAGAAGCTCGGGGGCTGGGGCTTGGGAGCGAAGCGCTCGGGATCGCCGAAGCCTATTGCCGTGAACGCAGCGTTAAGGCACTTCATCTCGAAGTCGAGCGTCACCGGGAGACCGCGTTCGAGCTCTACCGGCGAACCGGATTCGAGGATCACGACCGCTATCTGATGACGAAATTAATCAGTCAGCCAGAAAATTGAAGGCCACCGTTCAAGGGAAAGAGTAAGGATGACCCGACGATGATTTCCGCACTGGAAGCGCTCGAACGACTGCAGGAAGGGAATCGCCGCTTCGTCTCCAATGTTCGCGACCTCGACGCACTCGCTAGTCATACGCGCCGCACCGAGCTGGTGGCGGGTCAGGAACCCATTGCAATTATTCTCGGATGCTCCGACTCCCGGGTGCCGGCGGAGATCGTGTTCGACCAGGGATTGGGTGACCTGTTCGTAATCCGCGTGGCCGGCAATGTGGTGGCACCATCACAGGTTGGCAGCGTCGAGTTCGCCGCCGAACGTTTCGGCACGCGCCTGGTTGTGGTCCTGGGTCATTCCCTGTGCGGCGCCGTACTGGCGACCCTGGAACAGCTCGAGCGTGCCACTGAGAACCGCTCGCCGAATCTCCGTTCCATTGTTGATTTCATAAAGCCATCGGTGGAGAAACTGCTCGATATGGAACCCCATCAGGACCCCGACGCGCTGCTCGAACAGGCCGTTCGCGCCAACATATGCGCTTCTGCGGATCATCTGCGGCACGGATCCAGGATCCTCGAGCAATTGATTCAGAACGATGGGCTGCTCATCGTCGGTGCCGAGTACTCCCTGGAGACAGGCGTTGTGGATTTTTTTGACGGTTTACCTGAACCCACGTAGTCGTGGCACGGAAACAAGCGACCTTTGTTGCGCGGATCCTGATTGGCGAATCAACCCGAACTCAGCTTAATCGATGAAAGAGTCAGCCGCTTCGCTCATGAGCTATATGAGCGAATTGTCCGAAGAAGCCTACTCCGCAGGCCGGATGCATGGGCTGGAATACGCGCTCTGGCACGCAGTTACGTCGGGACCGGAATCTTACGGCCGGCTTTCCATTGACCAAGAGGAGATCCAGCGTCTCATAGACTTATCCAAACAATGCGGCGGCTGGATGTATTTTGACGATGAGCTTGGCGAGACCTGGATCGCCGAACATGAATGGAAGCAAACGTTTGATTTGAACAAGGCCAACTATCCTATGGACTGAGTTGTAAAAGACAGCTATTAGATTTCCGACTCGGCGAGCATGACCTTAGTTCTCAGAGGCCTTTTAAAAAGCATTCCCGTGACCCTGGTGCTTTCGGCATGCGTAGCCGTTGCGGCACGCCTCGAGGCACTCGGAGTCGGGGGCGTGTTGGTCACGCTGGCGATGATTGTGGTCTTGGTATTCGTGGCGGCGATGGTATGGGCCCACTTTATTCCATGGTTTCGGCGCGAGTTCCTGGTCTCTTTATGCCCAATCCCGGTGGTCGTTCTGTTCGTCGTTTCGTACTACTCGGGCTTCACCGGCCAAGAAATCCTCCATAGCTTCAACCTGGCGTATGTGGCGCAGATCTGTCTTGTCTTACTGGTGCCCTGGGTGGCCGGGGCCGCGCTTGGCTCGCGGATCGGGCGGCGAAAAACTCCCTAAGCATAGAGTCAGCTGCGCCCTGCCAACTGATCTAGAAGCTGCCGCGACTCGTTGACCAGATCGTTGACGAACTCCGCCGCCGGACGGTTTCGAATGAGCCCAACCCCCTGCCCCGCCCACATGGCCATGAAGCTGGGATTATCGTGCTCGGTCGCCGCCGCGCGCAGGTCTCTAGAAACCGAATACTGCGCCGGATACGGCAGAAACGGCTCATCCATTGCTTCGGCCTCCTCGATATAGCGGTTGCGGATCGCGCGCGCCGCCTTGCCGGACATGGCCTCGGTGACGTATGTGCCTTCCGCCGCGGCGCTCCGCAATGAGTCACGCCACGCGTCCGCGATAGGCGCTTCGGGACAGCCGAGAAAAGCGGTGCCCATTTGCACTCCGCAGGCTCCGAGCGCCAGACACGCCACGATGCCCCGGGCATCCATAATCCCGCCCGCCGCGATCACCGGCACAGAAATCGCATCCGCCACCTGGGGCACCAGAGCCAGCGTCCCGATAAGGGCCTGACGGTAGTCCACGGTGAAGGTGCCGCGGTGCCCGCCTGCCTCGGCACCCTGGGCGATCACCGCGTCGACACCCATGTCCTCAAGCGCTTTGGCTTCCGCCGCGGTGGTGGCTGAGCAGATCACTTTGGCCCCGGCTTCGTGGACCCGCGCCACGTCCGCCGCGTCGATACCGAAATGGAAGCTGACCACCGGAACCTGCTCGTCGATCAGGACGTCGAGCTGGGCGTCGGAGGGTCCGAACATCGGTCCGGGCTCG
>JBFHVA010000227.1:0-5981 GCA_041589735.1 Gammaproteobacteria bacterium
ATCTCGGGCCGGCGCCAGCCGCCAGCCTCCGGTCTCGTCGGAATGCCCAGCATGGCGGGAACTATAGAGCGGCGGAAGGGCCGCGTCAGCAGGCCATTGTTTCAGCCTGAAATCGGGCTGACCCGAAGCAGGCAGCGGACCCGCATTACCGCTTACCGGCCGGAAACGGTCATTATTCGGGCGTGGTGATTGAGTCCGGGATTAGCCAGGAGCAGACATCCCAACAACCGATCTGATTCCAAGCAACTCCTCTCGGGCGCGTTGGCGGAGTTGGATTCAGGTGCCTGCGTAAGACCAGTGTCGAAGGCAGCGAATCGACCGGTTCGCATTCAACTCACACCGCCGCCTATGGCGATGTACGGGCTCACGCGGATTCATGAGCGGTTTCATGGTAGACTCCACATGGAGACACATAATGATAACGCTCTCGATACACCACCAGACCACCTACCAGTACCGGGAACCGATGGAATTCGGCCCGCACCGATTGATGCTTCGTCCACGCGAGAGCCGCAATCTGCGTTTGCTCGCGCATGAATTGGTGGCAACACCAGCCGCGACCGTCACATGGGCGCATGACGTATTCGGAAATTCCGTCGCCACGGCGACGTTTAACGAGAAGTCGGACACGCTCGTCATCGAGAGCCATGCGGATCTCACGCTTGACGTCGACCAGTGGCCGGTCTTCGATATCGCTGCCTCTGCTGCGTACTATCCGTTCCTGCTGACCGACGACGATATGACCGATCTCGGTGCATTGCGCCTTCAGTGTTATCTCGACTCTTCAGGGCGGCTTCGCGAGTGGGCGCAGGAGTTCGTCGCTGGAAATGCGACAGGAACCCTTGCCCTCCTCAAGGATATCTCCGCCGGCGTCGCCGCGCGGGTTTCCTATGAGGTTCGCGAAGGCGAGGGCACTCAGTCGCCAGCGCAAACGCTCAACCTGAACCAGGGGTCATGTCGCGATTTCGCGGTCCTCTTCGTGGATGCGGTGCGCAGTCTCGGCTTTGGCGCGCGCATTGTATCGGGATACCTTTACGACCCGGATCAGAACGCCGTCGGCTCGGGAGGGGCGGGATCGACCCACGCCTGGGCGGAAGTGTATTTACCCGGCGCCGGCTGGATCACGTTTGATCCGACCAATCGAAGTGTCGGCGGGTTCAATCTCATCCCGGTCGCCGTCGCGCGCGACATTCGACAGACGATGCCCGTGTCCGGCAGTTTCGCTGGCGACCGGGATGCATTTGAAGAGATGGATGTGAGGGTGCAGGTGGCACTCACTGAACCGTGACCGCACGGCGACGCCCACACTGATCATTAATGAAGGCATTCAGGCCAACATCAACCCGGCGTGAATGAGTCGTGGCTTCCGCCGAGTCGGCCAATTCGGGCCGAGTTCGCGAGCGGCGACACAGTGAAGTTTCGCCCCTGTCCGCCCCGCCAGAATCCGTTGCAGGGCGGCGCTTCCGAAGCATTGCGATCGCACGGCGCCACCACTCGTACAAATTAGATCCATTTGGCTGGCACCCTGAACCACCTCATGGTGGTTTCGCTCGCGCTCGCGAGCTTGCGCTGAAGATCTTTCCGCGGAAATTCCCAGTCAAAATTCAAAATATCCATTCTATATTTTTAATATGGTCAGAAATAAAACAAAGGGGGCCGTTTTATTTTTTTTATCAGTAAATATTTTTAGAAAATATACTGCGTGCATCATTGAAATTTATTTATATCGGCACCATATACCATTAAGCAGCAAATCCTTGTCGCCGCCCTGAAAGGAATTCCACATGTCCTTCAAGAAATTTTCTTCAGCGCTGGACGCGCCTGAAGAAGGCAGCTCCGACGACAAATCCAGGGACGTACCGGCAAAGGATGGCCCGGTCGCAGAGCCTGACAAGACGCCGGCGGAAATCGCGCCAGCGCCCAAATCGTAGCAGCTGGAACGCACGGGACTCCATTCTTCTGTGTTGGTCCCGCAATCGACGGCAGGGCCGCCAACCAGGAGGCATACGATGACAACACGCACGAGCAAAAAGACAGTGACCTTCAGGAGGCCCTTCTTCCTCAGCGGGTTCGATGAGGTGCTGCCCGCTGGCGCCTACTGCGTGGAAGCGGATGAGGAGCTTCTGGAAGGTATCTCGTATTCCGCCTACCGGCGGATATTGACCGTGATCCACCTGCACGCAGACCCCGGCCGTCCCGGCGTCGAGCGGTTCTTGACAATCGATCCGAATGAACTGGACGCGGCTCTGGAGCGCGACCGGGCGCTTGGAGAGATGCCGGCTGAAACCGATACCCGTCAAAAGGCGCTTACAGCTGCAACCAAACCACGCCAGGAAGAAACCGACCGTCAAGCCATGGATCGAGCCGAAGACGAAGGGATGGTTCTTCATCCGAGGCAATCAATTGCCCCGCGGCGAGACAAAGCAGCAGCGTCGTGAGCGTTAGGCCGGTCAGCGCAATGCGGAGAAACTGAGCGTGGGCTCAAACCTTTACAAGAAGGGGCATCCCAATGTCATCGCAGAACGGTAACGGCGGCCAAGGCGGTCCCTGGGGTGGCGGATCCAAACCGGTTCCCGATCTTGAGGCTCTGGTCCGTCAGGGACAGGACCGGCTCAAGCGAATGATGCCGGGCGGCGGGCCTCGAGGCCTGATCATCCTTGCCGTCCTCGCGCTGCTTGGGCTGGCCGCATGGTCGGCCTACTACACGGTGCCGAGCGACTCGGTCGCTGTGGTGCAACGCTTCGGCAAGTATCTCAAGGAGGTTCCGCCGGGGCTGCACTTCAAGCTGCCGCTGGGCATCGATGCGGCGACAATCGTTCCCGTCAAACGGCAGTTGAAGCAGGAATTTGGGTTCACGACCCCGGGCGCTGGCGATCCCTACCAGAGTCCTCGCCCTCGCGAAGCAACGCGGGAAACGCAGATGGTGACCGGTGATCTGAACGCCGCCCTGGTCGAATGGGTGGTTCAGTACCGCATATCGAATCCCAGGAATTTCCTTTTCGAAGTCCGGGAGCCGAGCGAAACCCTCCGCTATGTTTCGGAGTCCGTCATGCGCGAGGTCGTCGGCGACCGCACCGTGGACGAGGTGATTACCATTGGCCGACAGGAGATCGAATCGGAGGCGCTGACCAAGATGCAGGCGCTCTCCACCAAGTATGCGATGGGGATCAGCATCGACCAGGTCCAGTTGAAGAACATCAACCCGCCCCGGCCGGTGCAGGAATCGTTCAACGAGGTGAACCAGGCCCAGCAGGAGAAGGAAAAGCTGATCAACGAAGCGCGGCGCGATTACAACAAGGTGATCCCCCTGGCCGAGGGCGAGAAGGATCAGCGGATCCGCGAGGCGGACGGCTACCGGCTCAAGAGGATCAATGAAGCGGAAGGCGATGCCGCCCGGTTCAACGCCTTGCTGGCGGAATACAGCAAGGCCCCCGAGGTCACGCGCCGCCGCATCTATATCGAGACCCTGCAGGACGTCATGCCGGGCATACGCTCCAAGATCATTGTCGATGAGCAGACGCGCGGCATCCTGCCGCTGTTGAATCTCGACGCCCAGAAGGGAGACCGGCCATGAACAGGATCATGCTGATAGGGATCGTGGCGGTACTGGGCATCGGGATCTATGTCTCGATGAGCTCGATCTACACGGTGGGCGAAGTCGAGCAAGTGATCATCACCCAGTTCGGCAAGCCGGTCGGCGCTCCCGTGACGACCGCCGGTCTCAAGGTCAAACTGCCCTTCGTCCAGGACGTCAACGCGATCGACAAGCGGGTTCTCGAGTGGGACGGCAGTCCATCCGATATGCCGACCAAGGACAAGCTTTACATCTCGGTCGACCTCTTCGCGCGCTGGCGGATTACGGAGCCCCTCCAGTACTTTCTGCGGCTGCGCGATGAACGCAGCGCGCAGTCCCGCCTGGATGACATCCTCGGCAGCGAGACCCGCAATGCCGTCGCCAAGCATGAGCTGATCGAGATCATCCGCACCACCAAGGATCGCGTGCCGTTGCGCGACGCCCTCCTGACCGATGCGGAACGGGAGCAGGATATCGGATCACTGGTGCCGATCCAGAAGGGCCGCAAGCTGGTCGAGCAGGAGATCTTCGCCGCCGCTGCCGAGAAGGTGCGCGTGTTCGGCATCGAACTGCTCGATATCCGGTTCAAGCGGATCAACTACAATGAGAGCGTACGCCCGAAGATCTACGATCGGATGATCAGTGAACGGCGGCAGATCGCGGAACGCTTCCTGTCGGAAGGCAATGGCGAGGCGGCCAGAATCCGCGGCAATCGTGTGCGTGACCTGAACAAGATCCAGTCCGAGGCCTACCGGGAGGTCGAGGAGATCCGGGGCCTTGCGGATGCGAAGGCCACCGAAATTTACGCAAGAGCCTACAACCAGAGCCCGGTAGCGACGGAATTCTACGAGTTCACACGGACGATGCAGGCCTACAAGTCCATCATCGCCGAAAACACCACCCTGGTCCTTTCCACGGACAGCGATCTCTTCAAATTCCTGAAGGGTATGGCCCCGGATGGCGAAGTGGTTCCGGCCCAACCTTCCGGCGACGATCAATACAATATCGGACAGATCCAAGAGCATGACGCTGAGCTTTCCGAACCAAGGCTGGCGAACGACAATCAGGTTCCCGCGAGCCAGTCGGAAATACGCCCGAGATGACCACGATATTTATCGGACTCAAGGAAGCAACCAAGTAAACTTCATGGAACAGTCCGAACACCCAGAGGTCCGGCAAGCATTGAAAGATCTGCGCAGCAGCACCGTTGCAAGTCTGAGGGCTTTCAACAATGCTGTTCCCCATGCGTCGTGGCTTAGGCGGAGCGAGATCGAGCGCTTCACAGTCGACCTGTTGTGGGCGGCCGAACGGGCACCGCGAAGGCGTCGGCCCACACCCCTAGGGAAGATCAGAAATGCCTTTTCCTGGGTCACACGGGCAAGAACGGCGGCGCGATTCCCGTGACGCGGTCTTATTTTGACCGGCTATCAGAAGACAAGTTATGAGCCCGTGACGGACGACCCGGTCGACCTCGATGAGCACCGCGGCATGGCCGCTCAGAGAGCAACAGATGTTCGGCGTCAGCGCCTACATCAGTTTCAGGCAGATCAGGCAGCGCTGCGGCGTCGCCACGAAGAGCTCGAGAGACTTCTCCTGGCCGCGCCGGCGGAGACCTGGCCGGAGGCCGCGCCCAAAGCGCAGTATCTTATACAGCTCTTCGCTGCCACGGCGGAGGCTCAGGATCCGCGCCGCAAGGAGCTCATCGCGCATGCGCTCGACGATCTCAACCGACTGTGCGACCGCGCCAAGGAGCCTTCATGACCATTTCCCGGCAGCAAGCTGGACCCGGCGACCAGTCGCCCTTGAATACCCCCAAGGTCCGCAGCTGTCTCAGGTCCCGAGCCCCCTTTCCCAGCGAATGGGCCGGCGAGCGAATCTGCTCTCGCTGCAAACGCTCGGCCGCTTGGTGCACGGGTGCGCGGCAGAGACCCGGTTTGTCCGGCCCCAGACGTTAGCTCCAAGCAGCCGGGTCGCATTGGTCACTTGAGGAAACCGGAGATATGACAGAATCAGAACATGGGTCTAAGCACGTCTGTGCGGAATGCGCGACCAGGTATTATGATTTGAGGAAGAAGGATTTCGCCTGTCCGCGGTGTGGCGCCAGGCCCAGCGCCGCGAAACCGCGGGAGGCGGCGCGGCCGGCCCAAAGAAGACGCGGCGTGACGTTCGGGCGATATCCGAATTAAAGGTATGGCACAATCGACCTCCGGGTCGATGATACCGGCACAGTGAGCGATCCGGCAACCGGTGGCGAACCCTTATCTGCCGAAGGATACATTTCGGCCGGTGACATGCCATGGCGAATGCCGTCCGCTCCGGGTCAAGAACGGACCTACGCGCGGTCCTGCGCCTTAGCCCGCGGTTGAGCGAAAAGCGGACCGAAACCTCGAAGAGCCTGGCGTTCCCC
>JBFHVA010000228.1:0-5970 GCA_041589735.1 Gammaproteobacteria bacterium
CGGACTAACGCGCCCGAGCCGCGGCCAGATCCTGTTCGGCGACATCGAGCTGACGGGTCTGGCGACCCACAGCATCGTTGCTGCGGGTGTGGCCTGCATACCGGAAGGCCGAAAGGTTTTTCCAAAACTTACCGTGGAGGAGAACCTGCGCCTGGGCGGTTACCAGGAGCGCTCGAACGAGGTTCTCATCAAGCGGATAAAGCAAGTCTATGAAGCATTCCCGGTGCTGGAACAACGCAAAAAGCAGCTCGCCGGAACCATGTCGGGTGGCGAGCAGGCGATGATCTCAATCGGCCGCGGCCTGATGAGCGCGCCGCGATTGCTTTTGCTGGACGAGCCTTCACTTGGCCTTTCGCCCGCCCTGGTGAAAGAAAATTTCAATATTATTCAGCGCATCAACGAGCAGGGGATCACGGTTTTTCTGGTCGAGCAAAACGTGCATCAAACACTCGCGATCGCCGATTACGGCTATGTACTGTCCAAGGGAAGAGTCGTGGCCTCGGGCTCCCCTGACGAGCTGACCAAGTCGCCGGAAGTGCACCAGGCCTATTTCGGTTGAGTCAGATCTTCGGGTGAACATTATTGACCCGTCCGGTCCGCTGAGCTGTCGCAGAAAATTACCCAATCACTCGCATCGCCAGGAATAGATGCCTCGGTGAATGCAGATGCATGGACCGGTGCGCGGAAATCTTTGCGCTAAAGCGGTATGGGACGGCACAATGGCGGCGCTTTCGTGACCCGCCAATGGATTTTCAATTGTATAAGGTAAGACACCCATGAGCGTCAGGGGCGAAAAATCATCGTCTTCGCTTCTCAAGCGCGCTGACGGAAAAACGCGCCGTATCGGCGTGGAGCTCGAGTATTCGGGACTCGATATCGAGTCCAGCGCAAAGCTGGTGAAAAAGGAGTTCGGCGGCCGCGTCGATCCTATCAGCGCGTATGAATCCAAGATTAGAGATACGGAGTTCGGCGACTTTCAGATCGAGCTGGATTTCGGCCTGCTGAAGCAGATCGGCCGTGACTCGGCGGATGAAGCCGAGGACGAAGAAACCGAGCAGCTTCCGGAGCGACTGCTTGCGACCGTCGCTGAGCAGCTGGTCCCGTTCGAGATCGTGACTCCGCCGCTGCCCATGGACCGGTTGAACGAGCTTGAAGCGCTTATCGACAGGCTTCGCAAAGAGGGCGCGCTCGGGACCCGGCAGTCCGCTTTCTATGCCTTCGGGCTCCACCTCAATCCCGAGATGCCCGACCTCGATGCCGAAACGGTGCTCGCCTATATGCGGGCGTACGCGTGTCTTTATCCTTGGCTGGTACGCGTGGGGGAAATCGACTGGAGCCGTCGATTTACCGTCTATATCCAGCCCTATTCCACCGACTACGTGCGCACCATCATCGACCGCGATTACTCACCAGATATCGAGACGCTGATAGATGATTATCTGAAGACCAACCCGGCTCGCAACCGCGCGCTGGACATGCTGCCGCTGTTCGCTCATATCGACGAAAAGCGGGTCCGCGCGGTGGTGGACGATAAACGCATCAAGCCCCGCCCTACCCTGCATTACCGCCTGCCCAACTGTGAAATCGACGTTCGCGAGTGGAGCATCAACAAGCCATGGAAACAGTGGCTACAGGTGGAGCACCTTGCCCACGATAGAAAGCGGCTGGAAAAGATGTGCCGGGGATACAGTCTTTATCTGGACAACCCGGTTCGCGCGATGCTCAAGGACTGGTCAAAGAGCTGTGAGCGGTGGCTGATCGAGCTGGACGACGATGGCAGCGAGGTTGGACGGTCTGACTGAATTTCAATCAGCCATCGTCTTCTAGGAAGATTTCCTCGAGCTCATCCAGACTTTCTTCCGCGGTGATCAAGAACACCTCGTCGTCCTTGCGGATCTTGGTTTCGTCGGTTGCCACCTGGGAGTCATCACCGCGGGTAACGGCAATGACCCGGGTGCCAGCGGGCAGCTCGAGATCTTTCACCATTCCCTCGTGCTTGGCGCCGGCGATGAAGGTGAAAAACCGGACCCCGCCCTTGAGCACCGTGGACAAAGCCGCAGGCTCACGGCCCTCCACCATGTCCAACAGCGAGCCTGCGATTTCTTCGTCGGGAATGATCAGCGACTCGAGACCCAGATGTACGCAGATGGGTTCGAATTCGGCGTTTTCAATTCTCGTCACCACTCTGCCGAACTCCAGATCCCGCCCCACCAGCGAGGCGATGATGTTTGCCTGATCGTCGTCACTTAAGCAGAAGAGAAAATCAGTATCGTCAGGGTCCACCTCTTCCAGCTGAGACGGGCGACTGCCGTCCCCGTGGATCAAGCCGCAATCCAGCTCCTCGGACAGCTCCTCGATTCTTTCTTTGTCTATATCAATGATGACCACCTCGTGGCCCTCTTTCAGCAGCCGCTTAACCGTCGTGACGGTCAGGTTGCTGGCACCGATGAATACCGCCCTCATATTGCCCTCCGGCGTCTACCAATCCACGTTGGCGGATACAGCGCAATGACGAACGCAATCACCTCTACCCGGCCGATCCACATGTCAAAGCAGAGTACGAGCTTGAGCCCACTCTCCAGTCCTGAACCGCTGATCCCCGAGCTTAAACCCGTGGTGCTCACAGCAGAGACGACTTCGAACAGCGCGTCCAGCGGATCATATCCGTAAGCAAGAAATGGCAACCAGGAAAAAAGAACCACCCCAACGTAAGCGAACACGACTGCCAGCGCGACCTCCAGCTCCCGTGGGGTAACGCGGTTTCCGCCGACGCGCACATCGACGTGGCTTCCCCGCGGCGTGGACGCTCGTATCAAAATCAGCTGAAGCAGGCGAAGAAGCAACAAAAACCTGAAAATCTTGATGCCGCCAGCGGTCGAGCCAACGTCACCGCCGGTGAACATCGAGGCGATGAGCACGAGCTTGGTTCCATCACTCATTCGGGAGACGGGGACATCCGAGAAGCCCGCCGTGGTCTGGGCCGAGATCGAAATCAACATCGCGTCGCCCAATGAAGCCGCGGCACCCTCCGCCGCGGCGCTCTCCAGGAGCATTACCAAGCCGGTAGTAACGAGACAAGCCGCGATCAGAGCGCGTAGTTCCACCGCCTTGAGCGCAACAATGACGCTATCGTGATAGCCGCGGTAGTAGATTGAGAAAGAAACGGCTCCGAGCAGGCATATCGCCATGACCACTGCGCGCGATAACGCCGAGGGCAAGGCCGTCAGGCTCGAATCGTATGCGGAAAATCCGCCCGTAGCGACCGCAGTGAACACGTGGGTCAATGCGTCGAACAATCCGACACCGGCAAGCAGCAGGGCAATCAATCCCAGCGTGGTCAACAGCACGTATACAACGATCACCCGCTTCGCGTGGGCCCGGGTGCCGCCGGCGATATCGGCCACCTCGCGCTCAGAGAAACCAAGCTTCTTCGCCGCCGGCCCGGATTCCATCATCATCGCCACCGCCAGCACCACGATGCCCAGGCCACCGACCCACTGCGTCCAGGCCCGCGCAAACAGGAATGAAGCCGGCCGAGTTTCCATTCCAGACAGAGTGGTCAGCCCGGTGGTCGTCACCGCCGAAACCGCCTCAAAAAGCGCGTCTGTAAGGTCTATTCCGTAAGCCGTAACGGGAAATGTCAAACCCAGCGACGAGATCACAAAAATGAGCGCCGTAATGGTGAGCGCCTCATTCGTTTGTAAGTCCTTGGCGCATCTCAGCCTTGCAAAAGGAATTCCGCAACCGGCGAAAATCAAGATCATCAACGCGTAGCGAATAGCGACTTGATATTCACCCGAATGAATCGTAATCAGCAGTGGAACGACCGTAAATATCGCGACTCCGATAAGGAGCTGCCCGAGATACTTCGCTACCGGTCTGAACCGAATCGCGAGGTGAAGGCTTCGTACGGCCTGGCTTAGGAACATTAACTGGACGAAAGAGCTTAGACCTTAACTTAATGAAGCTGGTCCACTCGAGTCACGATTAAGCGCGGGCTCAATCGTCGTCCGTGGAAACACCAGCCGTGAGAACCCATCGCATCGCGCTCTCCACCGGAACGTCCAGCGCTTTAAGCTTGGACCGCGGCACGCACACGGTATGGCCACCGATCTGGTAGCTAAACGGAATATAAACGGTCGCAATCTCATTCTTTTTCTCGTCGCTTTGCGCGATTTCAATCCCCTTCCCGGTGACGAATCCGACCATGCGCATGTCTCCGGCAACATCGATCATCACGACCTGGTCGAGATTCTTTCGATCGGCGGTCGCGGAGATAAATTTCATCAAGTCGCGAACCCCGCCGTAAATGGTCTTCGCCAGCGGAATGCGACTGATAATTCCCTCTCCTAGCTGGATCAGCTTCGCTATCAACCACCGGTGCGCCGTAGCACCAACGACGAAGGTTGCCAGCAGCGCAATGACGAGGCCGGTACCCGGGAGATAGTACTTGTCCGGAACAAATAACTTCAGCACTCCTCCAAGCACGGTTTCGAGGGAAATTCCAATCCAGTACAAAATCGAGATCGTTACCGCCACCGGAACGACGGTTGCGAGGCCTCTCAAAAAAATTTTCCAAAGATCATCCATCGGATCTCTCCTGTGCACTGCAAAGCAAGCGAATAGCGAAAAGTCTGCAAGACGACCCGCGAATTTGACATGGTGCGGTTCGACGCGTGCGGGCCGCCGCCCAGCGAAGTTACCCCATTCGATGCGCGAAGGACACTTACCGCGTGGAAATTGAAGCCTCCGTTTTTATGCCGAGCCCGCATCAGCTGACGATCACGGCAGCGTGAGCAAAACGCGTTTCGTAATCGCTTCAGATGCGCGAAAATTCGGCGCGCGAATCCTTAGAGCTGACAACCATTCAGAGAGACTTCGCCACGGAAAAAAGCGATGCGCAAGCGGCCAGTATCAGCCGCCGACACAGGGCAAAAGCTTGATTCAGCCTTCGGCGAGATACTTTAGGGGTACGAAGGTCCCGTGGGAGGAGCGATCGGTGAGGATGACGCGGTCCTTGCTGGGAAATTCGAGGATTAGATGTTTGCGGGAAATGGCGCGGAAAGTGGCCTCTAGGACCACGTCGTTATCGTTGGACCGACCAACCGTTGAACGACGCGGCTTGAGCGCGTATTCCCGGCCCTGCTCGTCGATGAGGTAGGCCCCGTCGGCGCGCACCAGCCGAAACGGGTGCACAGACAGCCGGATGGTCATCTCCTGGCCCGGCAGCAGCCGCACGTCTACCGGCTCGCCTCTGGGGAGCCGCTCGAAGGCCGTGTCGCTTTTGAGCTGGTCGGACAGGTCACTGCCGCCGTCGAATATGGAGGTGTCGATTAGACCCTGAATAGCCTCGTCGGAGTCTTCGCTGATTCCCGCCTGCGACTTACGCGACTTGTTCCAGTAGACGCGCTTGATGAGGTCCTGGCGATTGGCCAGGTATTGCAGATATTTCACCAGCGCGACGCGCTTGAACTCGGCGAATTCTGACCCCTGTTCGTTCATCGCCTCAATCAGCGCGCGCCACGAGTGATCCTCGGAGAAAACGCGCACGTCCATTTCGCGCAGCTGATAATCCACCGCCAGAGGCTCAGAGAACGAGAACTCCAGAATCTGCAGAAGGCGGCCTTCCACCTTGCGAATGTCGACCGCCTGCTTTCGAAGCGCTTCCAGAGAAAGCGCGCGCAGCTCGTCGTACTTGAAGACCGGCAGATGGGTCTTGCCGTCCAGGGCGAACTTGAGATCATCGATAGTCGAAAACCGCACCGTCAGGTTGTCCACTGACACGGTCAGCGGAGCTGTGGAGCTGGTTTTGGCCATCGGCATGCCCATTTGCGAGTCTCCTTACGCGCAGATCGTGATATCCGGAGTAGGCTATATGAGAACCGGGTCAAATAACGTGACGAAACTATCAATCCAGAGATCTGGCGACCCCCCCGGACTGGTCGAAAACCAAGCCCGGCGAGGATTTTC
>JBFHVA010000229.1:0-5940 GCA_041589735.1 Gammaproteobacteria bacterium
AATTTTTCCAACGCTACCGGGGTTCTGCTTCGTATCCGGACGAATGCCGGCCCATGTAATTCTGTCCGGATCGGATATGTCCACGACCACTACCCCATAAGAGGGATCACGATTCCTGAAAATGGATTCGAGCGCGGCGTTTAGTTTCGGATCGGAGGGCACTGCATCGAAATCAGCGCTATGAGCGTGGGAGAGCAGAGTCAGCTGAATCTCGTCGCTGTTGAGCAGCGCGCCCGGAGGCAACTTTGGACCCGACGCGCGCTGCTGCGCATTGATATAACCCTGCAGGCGGCGAATCCCGCTTTGGTCGGCGCCATCTAGGGGATAGGCGCCGGTTAGCGGGCAAAGCAAACAAAGTCCGAAAAAAAATACGACCAATCGGACTTTCCCGTGGATGAAACTAGTGTTCACCGACGCCTGCCTTTGAGATCTGCGAAGGGGCAGCCGCGAGGTTGACGCTCGTCCCGCGATCGATGGTCAGCGGCAACAACATTGAAAGTATCCTGTCGGCCCGCGCCTGGCCGCGCTCGATGAGCGGCCGGATCTGAAACAGAGTGAGCTCACCATCGATGAAGCCGAACTCGACGTCCCAGGGAAGGGTCTGTCCCTGGGGATCGACCGCCGGCGCCGCCTTGCGGGCAACCTCTTCCGCCAGAGCACGCAGCTGTTTTTTTTCCTCAGCGGTCAGCACCGCTCCGTCTCGCGCCGGCCGCCAATTAACTCCCCCGTCGGGATTTAAATAACGGCGATAAGGCGCCTTGGCTTCAGAGATGAGCTGCTCGCTGCCATCAGGACGTAATATCAGCGTTTCGGTAGTCTCACCCGCTACGGCTCCGCCGACGCCCCATGCGGTGGAAACCGTCAATCCTGCGGTCCGATTAGCCACATCCGTCGTCACCAGCACTCCGGACTTGTCCGCCGGTACGCTCTTCATGAGCAGCACCGACGCGTAGATTGTTTCAGGGCGCTTGAGCAGGTTGGAACGCCAGGCAATGGCGCGGGGGCTCAACACCGACGCCCAGACTTTCGGGATTCCTTCAAGCTGAGCCTCTATCCCCACTACGTGGGGCAGCGTCAACGAGAGTCCCGCGCCGGTGAAACCCGGCAGGTCCTCGACATTGGTGTCCGAGCGAATGAAAACACCGTACGTCCCCGGCGGACCGAACTGCTCAGTCATCATCCGGAGCAAAGTGGACTTGAGCGGCTCCCGCACCTCGAGCGCGGCAATAGCCTGACGGATGGATTCGAGCTCTGACGAAAGCGCATCGGCGCTGATTCGCCCACTGCGGAAATCGTCGTAGGCGCGGTCGAGGCGCTCTCGGGGCGCGTCATCCTTTCCGCTGGTCTGATCATTAAAGGCCCCGAAAGGCAAAGCGACAGCGGCAGCGACGCGACCTGGAAAGAGCAGGTTGAGTTCACCGAGGTTAGCTGCCTTAGGTCCGACGAGTCGTCCGGAGAGCGATCGATTAAGGTCCGTTAAAGGGATTGGTTGGCGAAAGGAAAGATCTGGCTGAGGCACGTCGAGCTTTTCTTCCGCTGCAGACAAAGTGTTGCTCTGGGACAACCCGGCTTCTTCTTCCGAGCCGATAAAAACCGACCCGTCGCTGCCGGCGGCCACCATTACATTCTTGCCTGCGCGTTCGTTAAGATCGCGGTACAGCGCCGGCGTAATGGAGAGATTTGGAATACCGAAATTTCTCGCCAGAAGTTGAACGTGAGACAGCGGATTGCTTTCGCCCACGGTCAGAATTCCCGATACCGGAGGCAGCTCGGCAACCGCCTCCGGAAGTACAACGATCTCCCCACGTTTCACCGGAAGTGGGTGAGTCGACATTTCGCTTTCCGTAATTACACGCAAGGGTCCGCGCGCTGTGCCCGGATTCAACGCCAGCAGGTCGGTAACTGGCTTGCCGAAAAACTGCTGCCGGACGCCGGCAAGACGCTGGGCGTCAGCCAGAAGCCGGCCGCTGATCTCCGACAGCGGCAACATGACTGAACTTCGCAGCAGATCGTCAACGAAGTGCGCCGCACGCGGCTCGAGTGCCGCGTAGCGGGCCAGCGCTTCTGCGAACGCATAGCGTACGGATCCAACCACCCAACTGCTTACCAGATTGAGCGTACGAGTGCGGCGGACATACTCCTCAAGAGCCAGCGAATGTCCACCCGAAGGGAGCGATACAGAATCCGTGATGGTCGCGTGCTCTCCAGACGACAACATGCCGACCCCGTAAGCCGCATTGGTCAGTGCCGATGCGATCGAAAACAGGGCCGATCGGGAAAGCTCGTCACCCGATGCAACCTCGCTGCTCAGAATCCTAACTTCCGCCTCGAGTTCGATCAGCAGGTCGAACAATTCCAGACGTAACGCAGGGCTGCTGGCACGATTGGTGATCAGACCGCGCATCTCGTGCATGGCCAAGCTCAGGCGTTTAAGCTTTTCAAGCTCGCTCTCGCCGCTGACCGCCTTGAGACGCGCCACCACCGGCTCGGCAATCCGAAACCGCGCCAGCTTTCTTCCCGCAGCGGCCATGCGTTCTGCGCGGCCCGCGCTCCCATATAACCGATCGAGCTCACTCGCAAGCGCGTTGGCTTCCCTTGCCAGCTCCGGGTCTCGTACTTGTGTCGAGGCCCAGATTCGGACACGTTTGGCGGTAGCTGCGGATGGCGACGAGTGCGTCTCCACGCGAAGTCGCTCGAAACTCTTATCCTTCTCAGCAATGCCTTGCGCAGCGTGTCGGATTATCCGGGTGAGGTCTTCACCCGTGCCGTGGGGAATTACTCTCGTGATCTCACGGGTCGCAAGAAAATGGTTATCAACCCACTCGACTTGCTCAAGAAGTCGAAGCAGAAGGTCACGGCCCGAGCGTTCTTCGTCCTCAATCTGGACGCGACCGCGGTAGAACTGTGCGCGGCGCAGCACCCAGCCATCGTCCACGTCGACAAGGTAGCGCTCCAACGGCAGCTCCCGCAGACGCAGGCGCCGTTCTTCACCTTGCCATAACTCGCTCCACTCGAGAGCCGCAAAAATCGTGCCCACCGACCAGCCCAGGTTGGCGAGACGCTGCCAGGCGGAAGAGTATTCGGCGTGCTGTCGACCGCCGCCGCGGTCGCGGCAGGCAAAGGCGACCGGTGGCTGGACAGTGCCGTCATTGCAGAACCAGCGAAGCCGCGAATAAGGCCCCCTTTCCGAGCTCTTCATCTCCGCCACCAGCGCCCGGGCCTCCCGCAGCGCCTCCGGCGAAGGCGGATCCAGGGGGGCCGCGTGGATCCGAAAGCCGACAAGGAACAAAATGACCAAAAATCCGGAGAACAACATCCGCCTCCCAGGCGAGGCGGTTTCCGCCGAATCCTCTTGCCGAATATCTACCAATGTGATCGAATTCGCGTTCACTTTGGGCATCGAATTGTTCGATTTGAACAGTTGAGCATAATTATCAAGCTACGCAGCCGATTACAGGCCAAATAGATTAATGAAGTCCAGCAGTTCGGAAAATGGTCCCGGGCTATCGCCGCTGGAACGGGCGCTCCGCGCTTTCACCCGCATCAAGCCGGAGGAAGGCGCCACCAGCCTGATGCTGCTCGCCAGCATTTTTCTCATCCTCACCGCCTATTATCTGATCAAGCCTGTGCGTGAAGGCTGGCTGTCCGTCTCCGTGATCCAGGGCCTGACCAAGCTGGAGATTAAAGCCTACTCCGCTTTCGGCCAGACCATGCTTTTGCTTCTGATCGTCCCGATCTATGCGCGCCTCGCGGCACTGATGAATCGTCGCAAGCTGATTACCCGCGTCGGTTACTTTTTCATATTCATGCTGCTTATCTTCTGGCTGCTGCAGCCGGGATTTATTACGGATCGGATGCCTTACGCTGGAGTCGCCTTCTACCTTTTTGTCGGAATTTTCAGCGTCGGGCTGGTGGCGCAGTTCTGGGCATTCGCCTCCGACCTCTACGGGCTCGAACGCGGGCGGCGATTATTTCCTTTAATCGCCGTGGGCGCGTCTTCCGGTGCCGTGGTGGGCTCCTGGATTGGGGAACGCATGGTGCGGCTCGAATGGCTGGAGGCATTCGATCTCATCTTGCTGAGCTTACTGCCACTGGCCGTCGCTCTATGGCTGGCGACCCGCGCCGATCGAAGAGGTGCCTACGGCCACCCGTCTCAGGCTACGCAAAGCCGCTGGCATGAGCCGGCCGCGCCCGTCAACGAAGGCGCTTTCAATCTGATATTAAAGCACCGCTATCTCATGGCGACGGCGATGATGATGCTGGTTTTCAACTGGGTCGTGGCCAGCGGCGACAACTTGCTGTTCGGCCTGGTGCAGAAAATGCTTGAAGCCGACATGACTAACGGGGCGGTCGTGGCCGGCACGCCGGAGTTTTCAAGACTGCTCAAGAACGCCACCACGGCCTTCTACAGCGATCTCTATTTCTGGATTAACCTGCTTGGGCTTTTCCTTCAGGCATTCATTGTCTCTCGGCTTGTAGAGATGGGAGGTTTTCGCCTGCTGGTGATGACCACACCATTGATTTCGTTGGCGGCATACATTTCCATGGCCGTGGCACCGGTGCTTGGTATCGTCAAGGCGATGAAGATAGCCGAGAATTCCAGCAACTACTCGATCCAGAATACGGCCCGCCACATGCTGTGGCTGCCCACGACTAAAGCAATGCTCTACCAGGCCAAGCCGGCCGTTGACACGTTTTTCGTCCGATTCGGGGACGGGCTTGCCGCAGCCACCGTGCTGATCGGCACCCGGATGTTGAATCTGACTTTGTTGCAATTCGTCTATATAAATATAGGTTTGATTGTGATCTGGCTTTTTCTGTCCGTTTATATCGGGCAGGAGCATCGGCGAATGCGTTTGGCCCAGCGACAAGTACAGGCGGAAGCGGCACCTGCTTTTTCGAGGTAATTCCATATGGGGAGAATGAAGGTCCGGATTTATTTACTACTTACACTCACAGCACTGGCATTACCCGGCGTCCACGCGTCCGAAGAGCTGCAGCTAGCAACTGCGGATTCAAGACGGAATGATTGGAAAACTCTTTCCAACTATCGCGATGCGGACCTTACGGCGCAGCTTACTAAAGCGCTGCGAAAACAGCCTGGATGGCAGAGACTGATCAACCGGCGCCGCATTGCCGTGGCGCTCGTGGATCTGAACGGCGATGCGCCCCGGTTCGCCAGCGTCAACGGAAATGTCATGATGTATGCGGCAAGCTTACCGAAAATCGCGATACTTCTAGCCGCCTATCAGGCTTTCGAAGACGGTAGCTTGAAAGAAACGCCGGATATCCATCAAGATCTTGCCGACATGATTCGGTCTTCGAGCAACAAGGCCGCCACCCGCGTGATGGACCAGGTTGGCATGAAGAAGATTGAAGCGGTTTTGCGGGATCCCCGATATGGACTTTACGACGAAAGTCGCGGTGGCGGACTCTGGGTTGGAAAACGCTATGCGGCAGAAGGCCCAAGGCGGGGCGATCCCCTGTTCAATCTGTCTCATGGAGCGACCGCGAACCAGGTGGCGCGGTTTTATTACCTGTTGGCCACCGGTCGACTGGTGAGCCCCGAACGCTCGCAGCAGATGCTGCAGGATCTTTCGGATCCTGGGCTGAACCATAAATTCGTAGCCGCGTTGCGCTTACGCGCGCCGGCTGCGCGTCTATTTCGCAAGTCGGGCACCTGGAGGGACTGGCACGCTGATTCGGTACTCGTGCGAGGCCGCCAATGGCGAAATTACATCCTCGTCGCTCTGGTACAAAGCTCAAACGGCGAGGAAATCGTTAATACAATTGTTCCTTTAGTGGAGAGCATCATCGAGCCGACTTTCCCGGCAACGAGCTGAAGCTATGGGGTGCAAGGGTCCGTGCAAGTTACTCTCACCGCGGGGCGAAGCATTTAATGAGAGGCGCGGACCTCATTGCCGACGCGCTGGTTTCCGG
>JBFHVA010000230.1:0-5938 GCA_041589735.1 Gammaproteobacteria bacterium
GCCCAGGATGAGCCCCGGAAACACCGCCCCCATGAATAAATCGCCCACAGACAGGGCCAGCTGATCCGCCATGATCACCAGCATGATGCTCGGCGGAATGAGAATACCGAGGCAGCCCGCTCCGCAGATAGTGCCCGTGGCGAGCGATCGGCTGTAACCCTGATTCATCATCGCGGGCAGCGAAAGCACACCAAGCAGCACCACCGAGGCGCCGATAATGCCGGTGGAAGCCGCCAGAATGATGCCGATAACGGTGACCGTGACGGCGAGCCCGCCGCGCACCTCGCCGAAAAGCTCCTGCATGGCGTGCATCATGCGCTCGGCGATGCCGGACTTGTCCAGCATCAGTCCCATGAAGATAAACATGGGCAACGCTACCAGCACCCAGTTGTCCATGATCTTGTAGATACGATTCACCACCAGCCCGAGGGTGAGAAAATCGAGGCCGGTGATGGTGTCGAAGTACTGGTCGGAAAGGTAACCGACGCCGGCAAACGCCACGCCGATTCCCCCCAGAACCCACGCCACCGGGAATCCGGTAAACAAAAAGCCGGCGAAGGTCAGGAACATGGCGATGACCATCCAGTCGTTTAAGGTCAGCTCCATGGACTTATGTCATTTTCAATCGGCGGAGAAGCACCGCCACGTCGCGCATCAGGCGCGCGAAAGTGGCGAGAAACAGCAGTACGAAGGCGATGGGTATCACGGATTTGATAGCCCAGCGGCAACACAAGCCGATGGGCGCATCCGAGCGTTCGCCCAAACGCCAAGACTCCTCGAAAAAATCGAGGCTGTGGTAGAAGACCACCCAGATGAAGGGGAAGACGAAAAACAGGATGCCGAAGATCTCCCAGAAGCGTATCGCGGTGTCGGAAAGACGCATGGCGATGATGTCCACACGCACATGGGAATCGGTGGCCTGGGCGTAGGAAATTCCCATCATCACCGCCAGGGCGTAGAGGTGCCACTGCAGCTCTTCGATAGCCGGATGCCCCTGGCCGAAGCCATAGCGCGCAATCACGTTGAAGATGATTACGCCAATGAGCAGGCCGTTGGCCCAGGCGACGACCTTACCGATCCACAGGACAACGTTGTCTATTAGATCGGCGATCCAGATCCGAGGCTCGTTTTCTTTGTCGTGGGTCGAGAGATGGCCGGTGATTTCGTGGTCGCTCATTACTCCCGTCCGTTCAAAGATGGAACCGACTGCGCGGCAGCCAGGATGAAATGCATTGAAGAGAAATGCCGCATGCGGCCTGCGATGCCGCGAACTGAGGGAGGCAGCCCATCAGGCCGCGTCCCCCAATCGTTTATGCGAAACTCTTAGCGCCGTCTCGCCCGCGGCAGGAAGGCGTTGGCTTCCCAGAGGTCGTAATTGGCGCGAAACTCTGACAAATCGTCCCACACCTTCTTGAAGAACTTATCGTTCGCCGCCTGCTCCTTGGCAACCTCGTTCCAGGTCTGCTGGAAGAGTTCGAGCATTTCGTCGGACCAGTAGCGAATCTGCACGCCGTCCTTTTCCACGTTCTCTTTCATCACCGTAAACTGTATCGCTTCGCCCTCGGCGAAGGAGTTTGCAGTCGCCGCCTTGCAGATGATGTCGAGGAACATCTGCTGTGATTCGTGCATCTTGTTGTACTCGTTCTTGTTGATCAGCAGCTCAAAGGTGGTTGCCTGCTGGTGCCAGCCCGGGAAGTAGTTGTACTTCACCAGCTTGTAGAATCCGAGCTTTCGGTCGATGGCGGGCATGGAAAACTCCGTGGCGTCGATGGCCTTTTTCTCCAGCGCGGGAAATATTTCTCCGCCCGGCAAAAGGCTGGTGGAGACGCCGATTTTTTGCATCACCTGGCCGCCGAGCCCGAAGAAGCGCATCTTAAGCCCCTGCAGATCGGCCTGGCTGTTGATCTCGTTTGCAAACCACCCCGATGTTTCCGGAGCGATGATGCCGCAGAGAATGACTTTGACGTTATACCCCGCCTGGTCATACATCTCTTGATAAAGCTTCATTCCGTTGCCATGCCAAAGCCAAGCAAGGTACTCGCCAGCCTCAGGCCCGAACGGAATCGCGGAGAACAACGGCGATGCGGGGATCTTCCCCGCCCAGTATCCGGCGGTGGTGTAACCGGAGTTCACCTTGCCGCTGGAAACGGCGTCCAGGATTTCGAACGGAGCGACGAGCTTGTTCGGCTCGTAAATCCTCATCCTGATGCTGCCGTTGCTCGCAGTTTCGACGCGGTCTCCCACCCACTTGATTGTGGTGCCGAGTCCCGGAAGCGAGGTTGCAAATGCGATGGGTGTTTTCAAAAGCACGGGCTTCACTTTGGCCGCCTGGGCAGGCAGTGCGGCAGCCGCGCCAAGCGTCAGGGCTGCGGCCATGACCAGCGACTTGCGGATCGTTTTCACGGTCTACTCCCTTTTCGGCAATGAAAAGTTGATTGAGAACGGAGTCGGGATGAAGCCCCTCCATTATTCGTAAGCGCAGCGCGACCTTATGTCGTTGTATCGGGCGCTGCGAGGGCGCTCAAACTCTATCCGCTCCCCCCGGGAGGGTCAAACGCAGGCCACAATCTGGCACCATGGCAGAGCGGTCTCTTGATCCGGAGATTTTCAGCCCGCTCGTAAAGGCCCTCACGCCCGACATTCGCGATCGAGATCGGGGAGGAGAACGCCATGCAAAGCAAAATCGTCACTGCCGAAGAGGCCGTTGCGCTCATACGCGACGGCGACACACTGTGCAACAGCGGATTCGTCGGTATCGGTGTTCCAGAGGCGCTGCTCGCGGCGCTGGAGCAGCGATACCTTGAAAGCGGCAAGCCGGAGGGACTCACCCTGTTATTCGCCGCCGGCCAGGGGGACGGCAAGGAGCGGGGACTCAATCGCCTCGGCCACCAGGGTCTGCTCAAGAGGGTGATAGGCGGCCACTGGGGACTGATTCCGAAGGTGGCCAAACTAGCGACGTCGAATCTGATCGAAGCTTACAACCTGCCCCAGGGTGTCATCACCCATCTCTACCGCGATATCGCGGCCGGCAAGCCCGGAACCTTGAGTCGAGTTGGACTTCACACCTTCGTCGATCCAAGACTCTCCGGCGGGCGTATCAACGAAATTACCCGCGACGAAATCGTGCGGGTGATGGAAATCGACGGAGAGGAATTCCTTTTCTACCGCGCCTTGCCCATCAACATCGCATTTTTGCGCGGAACGACCGCGGATCCGCAGGGCAACCTGAGCATGGAACGCGAGTGTCTGACGCTGGACAACCTGGCCATGGCCATGGCGGCCAGGAATTCCGGCGGGCTTGTGATTGCCCAGGTGGAGCGGGTAGCCGAATCCGGCTCCCTCAACCCGCGCATGGTCCAGGTGCCCGGCGCGCTGGTGGACTGCGTGGTGGTGGCATCGCCTGAAATGCACGCGCAGACCTATGCCACCCAGTACAACCCCGCCTATTCCGGCGAGCTGCGCGTGCCGCTGGACTCGCTCCCGCCGCTGCCGCTGGACGATCGAAAGATCATCGCCCGCCGCGCCGCTTTCGAGATTCCCTTAAACGGCGTTATCAATTTAGGGATCGGTATGCCTGAAGGCGTCGCCTCCGTCGCCAACGAAGAGAAGATCCTACGTCACGTCACCATGACCGCCGAGCCGGGAGTCGTCGGCGGAGTTCCTGTCAGTGGTCTGGACTTCGGCGCCGCCGTCAATACCGATGCCATTATTCATCAAAACACTCAGTTCGATTTTTACGACGGCGGCGGGCTTGATCTCGCCTGCCTGGGGATGGCGCAATGCGATGCCGAGGGCAACGTCAACGTCAGCCGGTTCGGACCAAGGCTTGCGGGCGCCGGCGGCTTCATCAACATCAGCCAGAATGCGAGACGGCTGGTTTTTGCCGGCACCTTCACCGCCGGCGGTTTGCAGATCTCGATCGAAGACGGTCGCCTGCGCATCGTGTCCGAAGGGCGCTCCAAAAAATTCATCCGCCAGGTCGAGCAGGTGACCTTCAGCGGCGAACATGCCGCAAAGCTCAAGCAGGCGGTGCTTTATGTTACCGAGCGCTGCGTTTTCAGACGCGTTGCGGAAGGGATGGCGCTTGTCGAAATTGCGCCCGGCGTCGATCTCGAGCGTGACGTGCTCGCTCAGATGGATTTTGAGCCGATCGTCGACAAGCCCGGAACCATGGATGCGCGCATTTTCCAGTCCGGCGTAATGGAGCTCGAGCAGACCCTGCTGGATATCGGGTTTCAGCAAAGACTCAGCTACGACTCCGAGCGCAACGTGCTGTTCCTTAATTTCGAGGGTCTTCAGGTGCGGACCGAAGACGACGTAGAAAGGGTGCGCACCGCGGTGGAGGGGCGCTGCCGAAAGATCGGCCAGCGCGTCCGGGTGGTGGTCAACTATGACGGTTGCCGCATCGACGAGTCGATGCTGGACGCCTGGGCGGAGATGGTCCGCTACATGGAGGAGAACTACTACACCCGCGTGACCCGCTACACCACCAGCGCGTTCATGCGTATGAAGCTCGGCGACGCTTTGAGCAGTCGCGAGGTCGCGCCGCATATTTTCGAATCGCGGGAAGACGCCGAGTGGTGCGCCGGAGGCGCGGGACTGGACACATGATTTCACCGATACTGCGTCTGACCGCTGATGGCGTCAGGCGCGTGTCTGCTAGCATATTTCCCTACAGAGGGTATGCTGTAGCGCCTTTTTACCGAGAATCGAAGTGGAGAATTCGATGAGCGCGCGGCGCGCCAAAATCAAGCGAGACACCAAGGAGACCCGGATCGAAATTGCGCTCAATCTCGATGGTAAGGGCACGGCTAAGCTTGACACCGGTCTGCCATTCTTCGACCACATGTTGGACCAGGTCGCGCGGCACGGTCTTATCGACCTCGAAGTCCATGCCTCGGGTGATCTGGAGATTGATGCTCACCATACGGTTGAAGATACCGGTATCGTTCTCGGACAGGCGATCGCAAAAGCCTTGGGCGACAAGAAAGGAGTCAATCGCTATGGCCACGCGTACGTTCCGCTGGACGAAGCGCTTTCCCGGGTGGTGATCGATTTCTCCGGGAGGCCGGGCCTCGAATATCGGGTCACTTATCCCAGGGCCCGGATCGGCGACTTCGACGTGGATCTGATTCACGAATTTTTTCAGGGATTTGTGAACAGCGCGGCTGCGACGCTGCACGTCGACAGCCTGCGCGGAGTCAACGCACACCACGTGGCGGAAACGGTATTCAAGGCTTTTGGACGCGCACTACGCATGGCGGTGGCGAAGGATGCCAGAATCGAGGGTTTACTGCCCTCGACCAAGGGCAAGCTCTGAGCCGAGCGAAAGAGTCCAGTAGCCGGTGGCTTGTAACAGCCAGGTAGCTGCCATTTCGTGACATCGAGCAAGTTGCCGACTCACACGCCACCAATCACATGTCACAAATTGCTTGTCACCTCTAATGGAACGCGTTGTCGTCATCGACTACCGCATGGGTAATCTTCGCTCAGTAGCCAAGGCGCTCGTCCACGTCGCCGAAGAGCGCGCCGAGATTTCGGTCACCAGTGACGCCAAGGCCATTGGCGACGCGGACCGGGTGGTGTTTCCCGGCCAGGGCGCCATACGGGACTGTATGCTGGAGCTTGAAAAGCACAGCCTCGTCGAAGCGGTCAGGGAAGCAGTAGCGAGTAAACCGTTCCTCGGGATCTGTCTAGGCCAGCAGGCGCTGATGGAATCCAGCGAGGAACACGCCGGCACCGCGGGGCTCGGGATCTTCCCCGGATCGGTTAAACGTTTTTCCAACGATGCGCGGGACGAGTCGACCGGTAGGCGTCTCAAGGTCCCGCACATGGGCTGGAACGATGTCCGCTTTGTCAAAAAGCATCCGCTATGGCAGGGAATCAACGACGGAGAATATTTTTACTTCGTCCACAGCTACTACGTGGCGCCGCAGGA
>JBFHVA010000231.1:0-5889 GCA_041589735.1 Gammaproteobacteria bacterium
CCGGGTCAACCCGAATCAGCCCGGCGATGTGGAAGACATGGACGAGCTGGCCGAGCGCTGGGGCGTATCCGCCTGGAAGACCTATACCCAGTGGGGCCCGGACGGCAAGGGCTTCTTCATGCACGACGAGACCGGGGCTCGGATCATCGAAAGGGCGAGAGCGCTGGGGGTAAAGAACATCTGCATACACAAGGGGATCCCCTTCGGGCGGCAATCCTATGAGCACAGTCTGTGCAGCGACATTGGCGTGGTGGCGAAGCGCTATCCCGACGTCAATTTCCTCATCTATCACTCAGGGTTCATCCCGGGGCAGGCAGAGGGTCCGTACAATCCGGGACGAGGGGAAGGCATCGATGAGCTGATCAGGTCAGTAGTAGATAACGACGTCACCAAGAACGGCAACGTCTACGCCGAGCTCGGCAGCACCTGGCGCTTCCTCATGCGGGATCCGGACAGCGCCGCCCACGCCATCGGCAAGCTGGTCAAATACATGGGCGAGGACAACGTGCTCTGGGGCACCGACTCCATCTGGTACGGCTCGCCCCAGGATCAGATCCAGGCGTTTCGGACCTTCCAGATTTCCGAATCATTTCAGGAGAAGTACGGATACGCGGCGATGACGCCCCGCCTGCGCGCCAAGATTTTCGGACTCAACGCCACGCGGCCATACGGCATTCAAAAAGAAGAGGTCCTAATGCGCGCCCGCAGCGATGAGGTCTTCAGGCAGCGTCAGGCTTATCGCCAAACCCCCAATCCCCATTATCTCACCTACGGGCCGAGGACGCGGCGGGATTTTTTGAGGCTCAAACGACTTAATCGAGGTCAGCCGGCCTGAATCGTGCTCAATGCGGTATTCAGGGACTCACCGCCAGGACCCTGCCTTCTACTACTGTCGGAGTAGGCTGCCATGACCTTCACCTGAAATTCTCAAAACCGGGCTTACGATAATGCCGAGAAATCCGGCGAATGGCGTAACGGTCTGATTTAAAAGCAGGGTTTTCCTCTGCGCCGATGTTTTTGGGCACTGAGCCCAATGCGAGAGGATTGGAAATTGACAATCTCGCGAGATAAACCCCCTTCGTTCGGCTTTTTTTAGCGCGCAACTTGGGGTAAATATTCCGTTACCAGCCGTTCCCGGGGGGCGAAAGGAGCGGCTACTACCGCCGATGGTCCGGCGCGGCAGGGAAAGCTATAGACTATCCGTTCCATATAACTTCTAAACCATGAAAGAAAAAAACAATAAGCGGCCAAAGTCCCAGGATGATCGCATTGCGTTTCTGCAGGGGTTTTTGAAGGAACCCCAGCAGGTCGGCTCTATCATTCCGAGCTCGAGGTTTCTGGAACAGCGACTGGTGGAGATCACCCAGGTTGCCGAGGCGCGCACCGTAGTCGAGCTCGGACCCGGCACCGGGGGGACCACGCGCAAGCTGCTCAAGGCGATGCGCCCGGATGCCAAGCTGGTGGCTATTGAAATCAACCCGGATTTTCTGCCGATTCTGCGGAAGATCGATGACCCTCGACTTATTGTCCACGCCGGCAACGCGCTGGACCTGGAGAAGGCCATCGAGGAGTACGACCTCGACGCGCCCGACGTGGTTCTTTCGGGGATACCATTTTCCACCCTCAAGCGAGATCTTGGTGAAAAGATACTTCGCTCCGTATTCGAAGCCCTGGCACCTGAGGGGCTCTTCGTCGCCTACCAGCTGCGCGACCGCGTGGAAAGCCTGAGCCGACCTATCTTCGGCCCGGCCCAGGTTTCCGTGGAGCTTCTGAATATCCCGCCGATGCGAGTCTACCGCTGGCAAAAAAACTCAGCAGAGCCGGAACACGCCTGACCAGGCACTTGCCTTGAGCCGTTGACTGCGGCCGTTCTTCGCTACTTTATCTAAAGAGTGATCGCGCTTATACGGCGAAACTGCCGTAGCGATATCGTTCGCCCCATTCCTCCCCGCTTTTGTCCTCTATCCTGCCGCTAGCGTGACAAAACTTTCTGCTACGTTTAGATCATGGGTCAGCGTGATTTCGTTGCCGAGCTGAATCTCGAGACCAGGGCTCTGGAGCTTGAGCAGCGCCTGGCTGCGCTGACTGAGGAAGCAGCCAAAAATGAGGCCATATTAAAAAGCTCGCAGGAGCGCGAGATGAAGCTTTTGGAAGCGGACTCGCTGGGCGAGCTGCTGCGCTTGCTTACCTATGGCCTCGAGCGCTCGTATCGACTCGAAGCCGTCAGTCTGTCGATATGCGATCCCTGCCACGAAGTGCGGCATCTTTTGTGGAGCGACGGAATAAGTCCAGACGGCATTTTCGGGCTCCGGTTCGTGGACGCGGTGAAAGACCTAATGCCGGTATCCGAATCGCTCAGTGAGCCACAGCTTGGGCCCTACAAGCGAGGCACTCACCGCGGGCTCTTCCCCCACGTAACAAAGCTGAGCAGCGTCGCGCTGATGCCGTTGCTTCGGCAGCATAAGCTCGTCGGAAGTCTCAATTTCGGCAGCGCAGATCCAAATCGCTTCACTCGGGAGCACGCGACGGATTTTCTTCACCACTTGGCGACCATTGCCTCCTTCTGCATGGAGAACGCGGTCAACCGCGCGCGACTCGTTCGCAGTGGAATCACCGATGTGCTCACCGGTTTGCATAATCGGCGCTATCTCCAGGACAGGCTGCGCGCAGAGCTTGCCAGTGCGCAGCGCAGCCAGAGCCCCCTGGCATGCCTGATACTGGACGCGGATCATTTCAAGCGCATCAACGACGAGCATGGTCATCTGGCAGGCGATACCGTATTGCGCGAAATTGCCCGAAGGGTCGCTGCTCAGATCCGCGCCAACGACGTCGGCGCGCGATTCGGCGGGGAAGAGTTTGCGCTGCTGCTACCTGGAACGCCAACCGACGTCGCGGCAAAGCTCGGTGAACGAATTCGCCAAGCTATATCGCGCACTCCAATCGAAATAGGCGAAGACACGCAGGTCAAAATTTCAGTATCGGCAGGGGTCGCGAGCATTATTCCGGACCGCGGTGATTCGAACTTGGAGCGGCTTGGAGACGCACTTTTTACCGCGGCGGACGCAGCGCTATACCAAGCCAAAGAGGACGGCCGTAACTGCGTGCGTCGAGGGGATTGCGGAACCGTATGAGCTCACTTGGGGATGACGCTGTGAGACCTGGGTCGCACGCTGCTCGTTGATTGCGCGCGCGTGCCATCCGTTTCGGCGCCGTAAAGCTAAATCACGCCGATAAAATACGCGGCGACACCGGCCCTGGTCTTCAATCTGACCCGCTGGCTGCCCGGGGCAGCGGAGACGTTTCGCTCTTACGCTTTCGGGTGCTGAAGTCTTCGATGGGCCGCGGGCGGCCGATTCCGTAGCCCTGCGCATAATCCACGCCGATCTTCCTCAGAACATTGAGTATCTCGTCGTTTTCGACGAACTCCGCGATGGTCTTCTTGCCCATAACATGGCCGATCTCGTTGACCGATCGCACCATCGCCCTGTCTATGGGGTTGTTAGCAATATCCCGGACGAACATTCCGTCTATTTTTAGAAAGTGCACGGGCAGGCTCTTAAGATAGCCGAAAGAGGACAATCCAGTGCCAAAATCATCCAGCGCGAAAAGACACCCCTGCTCTCGAAGCGTGGAAATGAAATTTGTCGCAGTGGTGAGATTCGCCACCGCCGCAGTTTCCGTGACCTCGAAACAGATCTTGCGAGGAGGTATACGAAAGCGCTTAAGGCAGTGAGAAACGAATTCCAGAAAAGCGTCGTCCTCAAGAGAATGCCCGGAGAGATTGATCGAGCAGACGGTGGGACTTTGTAGTTCGCGCGGATGGTTCACCAGCCACTGAAAGGCCGTTTCTACCACCCAGCGATCCACCTTATCGGAAAGATCGTATCGTTCTACCGCGGGCAGAAACGCACCGGGCGGTATCATTTTGCCGCGCTCGTCAATCATTCTGAGCAGCAGCTCGTAGTGGCCGTGTAGGGCACTATCGCCCACTGGTACGATAGGCTGGTACCACAAAGTCATTCTTTTCTCTTCGATGGCCCGCTGAATCTCCACCACCCACTTCATTTCGGTATGGCGGCGTTTGATCTCGGTATCGTCGTGGCGGAAGATATGGATCCGATTCCGACCCTTTTCCTTGGCGGTGTAGCATGCACCGTCGGCAGCGCTCAGCACATCCGCGATGCCCGTGCTGGCGGTGTCGATTGGCACCAGACCAATGCTGACCCCGAGGTTGAAGCTTTTGCCGTCGAAAACGAAGCGGAACTCCTCGACCGCAATCCGTAAGGCTTCCGCGACCCCTTTGGCTTCACCCAGCGTGCAGTGCTCAATGAGCACGCCGAACTCGTCGCCCCCAAGCCTTGCAATGACGTCTCGCTTTCTGACCTGCTTCATGAGCATGCGGCCCAGCTGTCGCAGAAGCTCGTCTCCTGCCAGGTGCCCGCAGGTATCGTTAATGACTTTGAACTGGTCCAGGTCCATGTAGCAAAGCGCGTGCTCCGCACCCTCTCCGTTCACGCTGTCGAGGAGTCTTTGCAACCTTTGTTCGAACATTCGCCGGTTGAACAGACCGGTGAGAGAGTCGTGGCTGGCCTGGTAGCTGAGTTCCTGCTCCAGCTCGCGCTCGCGGCTGACGTCACGAATTACGATGGCGGCTCCCCACTCCGTGCCGTCGCGGTCGCGCAGCGGCGACACGCGATGGTGCACGGAGACCGTGCGTCCGTCCTGGCGCACAAGTAGCAGGCTGCTACCTTCTTCGAAGGGCGCCGCGCCGCTCCTTTGTGTGACGTCACTTACGGACCGCTTAGTTTTCTCATCCAGGAGATTTATGACTTCGTCGATATGCTGACCTCGGACCTCGCTGCCGAGCCAACCCGTGAGCTGCTCCGCTACCGGGTTCATGTATTGGATACGATCCGCATTGTCGGTGGTGATCACGCCGTCGCTGATGGAGGCCAAAGTCACTTCCGCCCGCTCCCGTTCGTAAAGTATTCGGTCCCTTGATCGGTACTCAGTGATTCGCGCGATCCGCTGATGGCGCAATGCAAGAACGAAGAAGATCGAGACAACGAGCGCGAGCGCCATGACCACGCTGCTGAATACGAGATGGAGATCTTGCCAGCTCGCCGGAGACCGGATCTCGAGCGTAAAACCCCCGTCGTGAACACGCATGGGCAGTGTCGAGGAAAGCGTTGGCAGCATGCCTTGTGTTCGAGACAACTCTGCCCACCGATTGGATTCGAACTGAAGGCCGGCGTCTTCCTGTTGCGGGTCCACGGACTTCAACAGGATCCCGATATCGGCATACCGGGACTGCAGGCTCTGCAGAATGCCGTTCACGTTCAGAGCGAGAACGAAGGCCCCGCTTAGCTGGTCGTAGCGTGCCTTCACGTCTTCCGGCCGGAAATGGCCAAAATAGGTGGCCCGGATCAGCAGGTACCCCGGTGCCTCATCGAAGAACAGCCTGGAGGCGGTCGTCGCGCGCTCACCGGTCTCAACTGCTCGCCTCAGCGTGCTTCGCAGCTTGGTGTCGGTAAGCAGGTCCCAGCCGACGAAGCGCGCGGTATCCGGCGTCAACGGCTCCAGAAAACTCACCGGCATGTAACGGGGACGCGGCAGTTCAAGGTGAGGTGAGTCGTTGCCGGATTTACCCGACCGGATGCGGAAGTTGATGTAGCCCTCACGCCGCATCGACTGCTCAAAGGATGAGCGGTCTTCAGCGCGCACCAATGTGAGGAAGGCTACCCGGGAAACGAAGGGATATTCAGCCAATAGCTCTTGGGAGATAGAGGTAAGCTCGTTACTGCTCAACTCATCGCTCGCCTGATAAAGGCTGACCAGCGAATTCAGCACCACGTCGCCGCTACCCAGGTGCTCCGTAATCTCCTGGTA
>JBFHVA010000232.1:0-5860 GCA_041589735.1 Gammaproteobacteria bacterium
GATCATGGTCATGGACCACGGCCGCATCATCGCCGCTGGCACCCACGAGGATCTCAGGGAAAGCAATCCGCTTTACGCCCGTCTGGCAGCGCTTCAGTTCGACGCCACCGAAAAAGAGGTAACCGCCTGAACGGGCGTCGATTACTGGCAGACTTCAGTATCCGGGTTCGTGAATTCTCCTAGTCCACCGTTGCGCCGATAGCCGACGCCTCGCGCCAGCGTTACCATGCGTTCCAGCGTCATGTCTGGGGGTCCGGCAGGTTCGCCTGGGCTCCCGGGGTGACCAACATGAACAATTTGGGCACGTGGCTGGAATCGCTGGGCTTCGGAGGCTACGCCGGGGTCTTCGCCGAGAACGCCATCGACGAAGAAGTGCCGCCCGACCTCAGCGCCATCCGCGCGCAGGTGGCCTAATCGCGTACGGACGAGCGTTGGCCGCCCACGGAAGGGGCGGTCGAAGTGAGGCCAACATTCTTGAACTCGAGCGCCTGCCCGATCAGGCGCACTAAATCAGACTCGAGCCCGCGTTGCGGATGATTTAGAGCGTTGTTTCCGACAACTGAGGACGGGATCGGCTCATCTGCTTTTAGGGAGCTTGGATCGTGAAAAACATTCAGGCCAGAGATGGCGCTCGAAAAGACCGCGCAAATTGGGTTACTGATGTGGATTGCTTCGATACATTGGCGAGCCTGGGGCCCACCCGGGACGCCGGGAGGTAAAAATCAGTGAAAGGTTTGTCTAAAAAAGCAGCCGACGAACTCAATAGAAGTCTGAAGGGCCGCTTGGTGCAACCGGCGGATCCCGAATTTGACGAGGTTCGAGAAATCTGGAATGCGATGATCGATCGGCGGCCGGCTGTAATCGTGCAATGCGCCAGCGTTGATGACGTGCCCCATGCGATTCGGTCCGCCCGTGAAAACGGGCTCGAAATCAGTGTCCGTGGCGGAGGGCACAACATTGCCGGTAACGCCGTCTGCGATGGCGGCATGGTGATCGACTTCTCGAACATGAAACGTGTCCGCGTCGACGCGGGGAAAAAACGCGCGAACGTGGATCCGGGCGCCACTTTGGCTGACTTCGATGCAGCTGTTCAAAAGCACAGGCTGGCGACACCGGTGGGGATTAACTCGACCACCGGGATCTCCGGCTTGACGCTGGGTGGCGGATTCGGCTGGCTGACGCGCAAATACGGCATGACCGTCGACAATCTGGTTTCGGCCGACGTAGTCACCGCGGACGGGGAAAAGATACGCGCGGCTGCTGAAGGCAGTGCGGATTTGTTCTGGGCTATTCGGGGCGGCGGTGGCAACTTCGGCGTGGTCACGCGGTACGAGTACGCGCTTCATGCCGAGGGACCCGAGATCCTGGCTGGTCTAATCGTTTTTCCCTTTGATCAAGCGGGGCAGGTACTCAAGCAGTACCGCGAGTTCGTCACCAGTATTCCTGAAGAGCTCAACGTCTGGGTCGTGCTGCGCCAGGCGCCGCCGCTCCCCTTTCTACCGGAGGCGGTGCATGGCAAGGAAGTGATTGTTTTGGCGATTTTTTACGCCGGCGACCTCGACAAAGCCGAGAAACTCATCGCGCCGATCCGGAGCTTTGGCGATGCGCATGGCGAACACATCGGTCGGCAGCCCTACGTAAATTGGCAGCAGGCTTTCGATCCGCTACTGACACCGGGGGCGAGAAACTACTGGAAGTCGCACAACTTCACCGAGCTGCGCGACGAAGCGCTCGACACGATGCTCGAGTATACGCGGAATCTGCCGTCACCCCAGTGCGAGATCTTCATCGGTCTTATTTCGGGTGCGGCCAACCGCGTGGCGCCAGACGCCATGGCATACGGTGCTCGGGACGCCAAATTCGTGCTCAACGTGCACTCCCGGTGGGATGAAGCGGAGCAGGATGAAGCCTGCATTGGATGGGCGCGCAAGTTTTTCAAGGCTTCTGCGCCCTATGCCTCGGCGGGCGCCTACGTGAATTTCATGACCGCGGACGAGGCCGACCGCGTAGCGGCCGCCTACGGCGCCAATTACGCCAGGCTGGCAGATCTAAAGAAACGCTTCGACCCCGATAACGTTTTTCACATGAATCAGAATATAAAGACCTGATTCAAACGGGTCAGTGCGGAATTGAGCGGTCCACAGCTTCCGCTGTGAGAGCTGACACCTACGGAACGGGAGCGGAGTGACCATTGGCCCGGTCTTAAAAAGACCGTGCCGGAAGTGGTTTTCAAGTCAAAGGAAGTGAGTGGATACCGTATTGAGACCGATCCACTCGACTTGTAAACCTCGAGCAGAAGGAGGGAATCCCTATGTATGCAGTCGTTAGAAATTATACCGGCTCGGGAGCCGGCGAATTATTCAACTTATTGAAAGATCGAAAATCGGAGGTCGAAGAGATCATCCGGGCGGTGAATGGTTTCGTCGGCTATGCGCTGATTCAAACCAAAGACGGCGGGATTTCGGTGACGATTTGTAAGGACAAGTCAGGCACGGACGAAAGCCTGAAGGTGGCCAAGGAATGGATCCAGAAGAATGCCTCAAAACTGGGCGCCAAACCGCCTTCGGTGTCTGAGGGCTCGGTGATACTTCATTTGAAATAAGAAAATGTGAGGGGAGCAAGAAATCAAATTATTCGCCGCGTACCGCCAACGCGGCACCAATTGTCGAGCGTTTAGAATAAAGTCCTCTCATAGAGCCTTGAAGAATATAAACGGCGCCGATTTCTTGTGCAGAAACCGGCGCCGAATCTTTTTATGACCCTATACTGGCGAAGTGCAGTGCGCGCAGCGCTTTGCAGCAATAGGAATATCGGACAAGCATTCCGGACAAGCTTTTGTCGTCGGCGCTGGAGACGGCGCCTCCTCCCTCTTTTTCGCTCGATTCATGGCTTTAATGACCATGAATATCGCGAATGCGATGATGATGAAGTCCAGCACCGTGTTAATGAAGATTCCGTAATTAATAGTTGCCGCGCCGGCCTCTTGGGCAGCTTTCAGCGATTCATAGCTCGTGTCACCGAGATTTATAAAAAGATCGCTGAAGTTGACATTGCCCATGAGCAGACCGATTGGCGGCATGATCACGTCCTTGACCAGAGACGAAACGATCTTGCCGAAGGCGGCGCCAATTACGATTCCTACCGCCATGTCCACGACATTGCCGCGCATGGCAAATTTTTTGAATTCCTCGAGCATATTAAAACTCTCCCCGTAATGATGAATCGGAGGGTGCCGAATTGGCTCTGCACGGACTTGATTCGACGTAACGGGGTTGCGGTCGATGCGAACCGACCCCGATTAACGGCGAGCCTTTTTAGCGCGCCGACTGATCGCGCATCATCATCCGCAGTCGCGGGGATTTACGGATTTCAGAAATCGAAATCCCCCGTAAACATAAAGTCATCTGGTCCGACTCGGCATTGCCGTCTTTTGAACGGTCGGGGGATTGTTAGAGAAATTTAAATGGAATACTAGCTACTGAATTGTGAAATTCCGTTAAAAAGCTCCAATCGTTTTCCACATCAGGGGAGTTGAGAACAAACGTATTTTTAGCCCTGCACCGAACCAGTCGAGTGGGCTTCGTAGAACTGCTCTTCCTTGCTGACTTTTTTCTTTGGAATGGGATCGTTGCTGCGCCAGTAGTTCGACGCCGCGGCCACGCCGCTGCCGGGAGTTACCTTTACACCGACGTCAAGCATCGCCATCTCCGCGCCGGCGATGGCGCCCATCAGCATCAGCTCGTTCAAGTCGCCTAAGTGGCCGATGCGGAACAGCCTGCCGGCGACTTTGGACAAGCCCGCTCCAAGGGCTAGGTTGTAGCGGCGAAAAGCCACGTCGATCACGTGGGCACCATTGATCCCCTCGGGCAGCATGATGGCGCTGACGGTATCCGAATACCATTTGGGCGCTTTGGCGCAGAGCTTTAACTCCCACCCTTTGATAGCAGCGGCACGCACACCCTCGGCGAAATAGTGATGGCGCGCGAAGATGTCATCCAGTCCCTCCTCGAATATGATGTCGAGGGACTCGCGTAAGCCGTAGAGCATGGGCAGCGCCGGCGTGTAGGGAAAATAACCCATCTCGTTGGTGCTGATCATGTCGGCCAGATCGAAGTAGCAGCGCCGGGATTTTGCGCTCTTCATCGAATTCAACGCCCTCTGGCTTACCGCCAGAATACCGAGTCCGGCCGGCATCATGAGGCCTTTTTGCGATCCGCTGACGGCGAGATCGACGCGCCACTCGTCCATGCAGAAATCAATGCTGGCGAGTGAGCTCACCGCGTCCACGAACAAAAGCGCCGGATGATTGGCCGCGTCCATCACTTTTCTCAGGCCCTCGATATCGCTGGTCACGCCGGTGGCGGTTTCGTTGTGGCAGGCGAGGATCCCCTTGATCTGGTGACTCTTGTCGGCGCGGAGAATCTCTTCCGTCTGCTCCAGCGGCACGCCTTCGCCCCATTCCACATCCAGGACCTGGACATCGAAATCGAGCCGCTGCGCCATATCGACCCAAAGGTGACTGAACTGGCCGAAGCGCGAAGCGAGGATTTTGTCGCCGGGGGACAGCGTATTGGTGAGCGCGGCCTCCCAGGCGCCGGTGCCGGAGGAGGGAAAGATGAAGACCTGGCCCTCGTTTGTCTTGAAGACCTTTTTCAGATCGTTCAATACGCTGGTGGAGAGCTCGGGAAATTTAGTTGACCGGTGGTCCTCCATGGCCACCAGCATGGCGCGCTGAACGCGGTCGGGGACGTTGGTGGGTCCGGGTACGAAAAGAAAATTGCGGCCGGTGGTGCGTCTCATGAGATTTTTCCTTAATTCGGGCGCCAGGGTGGCTGGGCGGTGGAATTAATGTGTCTGCCGATGAACAATAAACAACTCGGGCCAGAGCTGAAAGATCCAACCTAATATAACGGTCCTGGTTGCAATAATCGAAAATTCGAGCCGCGGGTAAAATTTCTCTCACGCTCAGCCAGTTAGCCCATTTCTCTATCCCACCACATCAACAGTCCCGGAGGCACCCATGGCGGTTTCCTATGTAGAACGCGAACAAGCGAACGCGGCGACCCAGGCTTTTTACGACAAGGCCGAGGCGCGATTCGAGATGCTGCTCAACATCTTCAAAGTGTTCGGCCATACGCCGGAGCTCGGTACCGTATTCACCGATCTCATCATGGCCATCTTGAAGGACGGAGAAATCGACTGGGTGACCAAGGAGTTGCTCATCCTGAAGGCAACCCACCGCAACGAGTGCCAGTACTGCGTGGTGCAGCACGAGACCCTGAGCAAGCGGCTCGGGATCTCCGAGGAAAAAATTAACGACATCGGAGGCGACCGCTATAAGACCAGTCCACACTTTAGCGAAGCGGAGAAGGCGCTGATGGATCTCACCGTTCAGATCGGTGTCGACGCCAACAATCTTTCCGAAGATCTGTGGAAACGGCTGCACGCCAACTTCACCGAGCCGCAGATCGTCGAGGCGGTGTTCACCATCACCATCTATATCGCGGTGAGCAAGTTCGGCGATGCCCTGGGCGTTGAGCTCGAGCCGGTTTTCTCAGGGCTGCACCCCATCCTCGAGGTGAAGCACTGAGAAATAGGTGCCTGGCACCATTTATTAAATAGGTGCCTGGCACTAATTTTGGGGGGTGTCGGAGAGGAGGCGGCGTCGCGGCAGCGGGGGCGGGTATTGGGCGCGTTGCGGGTCGAAGACGACGCTCAGGGGGGAATCGCGGACCGGCCACTCGTCTTTACGCACGTTGAGCGGTTCGTCGCCGGTGAAAGCGAGAATGCCGTACTTGCCGTAATGGGGAATTTTGCGGGCCAGGCCGGCCATGGCCCTCGGGTTGTCGCAGCCGATGAA
>JBFHVA010000233.1:0-5846 GCA_041589735.1 Gammaproteobacteria bacterium
TGAACGGCGGGATCACCAGGCGATAGCCCCAGCTCGAGAAAAGATCCAGAAGCTCACGCCGAAGGCGTTCTATTTGCTCCGCCTCCGCCGGCAGGATCTCTTCGATCCCGGCGGGCAGCAGCCAGCGTTCCGCGCCGAAACCAAGTCCACTGATCGATCGTTCAGGCATCGCTTAGACCCAGAATCTGGCGCTATCTGACGGCGTAAAGAAGCAGACAGCCGAGCAGCATGGACGTGAGACCCCCGAAGCGAAGCACGCCGTCGCTCAGCTGCGATACCGTAAGCAGCGCTCTGCGCAATCCCGCCGGATTCAAAAAAGGCAGTACGCCCTCAATTATCAGAAGCAGGGCGACCGCCATAAGTAGATTCTGAAAAGACATTTTCGGGCTTCTCCGCGCTCGTCAGGGCATCTCAACATGTACCGCCCCACAAAAAAGGGGTGACAAGAGCACCCCTTTTCGCCGCCCGGCAGACCGTCAGCGCTTGCCCTGGGCGTCCTTGAAGTACCGGAAAAACTGCGAGTTCGGCTCCAACAGCAGAATATCCGAAGAATTATTAAAGGTGTTCTTGTACGAATTCAGGCTGCGGTAGAGGGCGTAGAATTCCGCATCCTTGCTGAAGGCATTGGCAAACACCTCCGTTGCCCGGCCGTCGCCGTCACCGCGGATTTTCTGCGCGTCGCGCTCGGATTCAGCCAGAATGACCTCGCGCTGCTTGTCGGCATCGGCGCGGATCCGCCGGCCGCGCTCTTCACCCTCGGAGCGGAATCGCTTCGCCACCTCTTTTCGCTCGGCCGACATGCGATCGAACACCGACTGGCTCACCCGCTCCGGCAGATCGACCCGTTTCATTCGCGCGTCGATGATCGCCACCCCCAGCTCATCCGCCTGGCGCTTCAATGCCAGCACCAGCTGGTCCATGATCTCGGCGCGCTCACCGGAAACTACCTGCTGAATGGTTCTCGAGCCGAAGGCGTCCCTGAGCTGCTTGACGACCACTGCTTGGAGCCGATCGTTGGCGCGCAAAACGCTGCCACCGGTGGAGGTGTAGAACCGCTCCACATCCTGAACGAGCCATTTGACGAACGAGTCGACGATCACGTTCTTCTTCTCGACGGTCAGATAAAGCTGGGGATCCGCGTCCAGATTCTGAATCCGCGCATCGAACTTGAGCACGTTTTCCACCAGCGGCCATTTGAAATGCAGCCCCGGCTCATAGCCCACCTGCTCGATTCGGCCCAGACGCAGCTTGAGCGCCACCTCGCGTTCGTCGACGATGAACACAGACAGCGCGCCAATCACGGCCAGGACGACAATTCCAATGATGTAAGCCCTGTTCATCAGCGAGTCCTCTCGCGCAGTCCGCTGCGCGTACGTGCGGCGTCATCCCGGCTCGTTTGCGGGACGCTGCGATCGCGTCCCGCCCCGATTTCGCTGTCCTCGTCGGCACTGCCGGGTCGGGATCCGAGCAGCTTGTCGATGGGCAGATAGATGAGGCTGTTGCCCCCCCGAACGTCCACCATCACCTTGCTGGATTTGGCCAGAACCGACTCCATCGCCTCGATGTAAAGCCGTTCCCGGGTCACCGCCGGCGCCTTGCGGTACTCGTCAAGCACCTTCAGAAAGCGATCGGTTTCACCCTCGGCCTCTGCGATGATCCGCTGGCGATAGGCTTCTGCCCGCTGCAGGATGGCCGCGCCTTCACCGCGGGCCTTGGGCACGATGTCGGCCTTGTAGGCGTTGGCCTCGTTGATGATGCGCTCCTGGTCCTCGCGCGCCCGGATAGCGTCCAGAAACGCTTCCTGCACCGGATCCGGCGGCTGCGCGTCCTGCATGTTCACGGTGGTAAGCTGGAGACCGGTGCGGTAGCGGTCCAGGATCTCCTGAATCATGGTCTCGGCCTCCGCCGCCACCTGGGCACGACCTTCCGTAAGCACGAAGTCCATAGTGTTGCGGCCGACGATTTCGCGCACCGCGCTCTCGGTTGCCTGCTTGAGCGTGATTTCGGGATCCACTACTTCGAGCACAAAATTGGAAGCATCCTTTACCCGATACTGGACGTTGAACTGAAGGTCGACGATGTTCTCGTCCTCGGTGAGCATCAGCGCCTCGTGGGGCACCGATGAGACGCTCGCCGCTTGTCGCCTGAAGCCGATGTCCTGATTGCGGATGGTCTGTACGTTGACCTTAATCACGTCTTCGATGAACCGGGGCCTCCAGTGCGGACCCGGATCCACCGTGCGCACGAGTTTGCCGAAGCGCAGCACGACGCCTTGTTCCGGCGGGTCGATGATGTAAATCCCGGAAAGCGCCCAGAGCGCGATCGCGGCGATGAGGATGGCGCCGAATCCGATGGCGCCCCCAGCGCCAAAGCGAAACCCACCGCCCCCCGGTATGCCGCCGCGGCGGCCGCCGAACATCCGCCCCAGCTTGGCCTGAAGCTTCTTCAACACCTCGTCGAGGTCGGGCGGGCCTTGGCTTCCCCGGTTCCCCCAGGGATCCTTACCGTTGCCTCCGGGTTGATTCCAAGCCATCTACTGAACTCCTGGCGCTAAGCCTTCATCCGGGGCGCCTGTCGCCGCCGGTTGGTTGATAGATCGGGTGATTTCTGCCCTGCTGGGTTCTGGTACGCGAACGGACACGGGATCTTATGTGGGCTGAGTTTGCGCCGCAACACGACGGCTCACGCCCTCAGCCGGGCCCGTCCACGAGAAATTCCTCAAGCCCCTCGCTTTGGCACAGCCTGCTGAACGACGCGGGCTGAATGAGAATTTCCATCAGCACGCCCCCGTCCTCGCCTGCGCGCTCGCTCAGCACCGTCCCGCATTCGAATAACAGAGCGCGAAGCTTAGGCGCGCTTGCCGGCAGTCTGACCCGGCGGCGCAGCAGCCCGCTGGTGAAATGCCCATCGATGGCCTGCTTGAGCGATTGAATCCCGGCGCCGGTCCGGGCCGACACGTGCACCCGGGAAGGTCGCGCCGCCCCTCCGTTGAGTCCGTTACCCCCGGAATTGGGCTCGGCGTCTCCCGGGCTGCCGTTTACCAGCAGATCGATCTTGTTGAACACCTCGATTTGCGGTACTCGTTCCGCGCCGATTTCCGCCAGCACCTCGTTCACCTGGTCTCGCTTGCTTTCCCGATCGCTGGCGCTGGCGTCGATAACGTGCAGCAATAACTCCGCGTTATAGGTTTCCTCCAGGGTCGCCCGGAAGGCCGCCACCAGATCGTGGGGCAGGTGCTTGATGAACCCCACGGTGTCCGCCAGCACGACCTCGCCGGCGGAGGGGATCTGAAGCTTGCGCAGAGTCGGATCCAGGGTTTCGAACAGACGGTCCCTAATCTGCGCCCCGGCGCCGGTGAGCGCGTTGAACAACGAGGACTTGCCGGCGTTGGTATACCCCACTAGAGAAACGACGGGCGCGCCGGCGCGCTTACGGGCGCGACGACTGAGCTCCCGGCGGGTACGTACTTTTTCCAGTCTTCTTTCGATCTGGCGGATACGAACGTTGATCAGCCGGCGGTCCGTTTCCAGCTGCTTTTCGCCGGGACCGCGCAAGCCGATACCGCCTTTCTGCCGCTCCAGGTGGCTCCATCCACGTATGAGTCGAGTCGACAGATGCTTGAGCTGCGCGAGCTCCACCTGCAGCTTGCCTTCGAAGGTGCTCGCCCGCTGGGCAAAGATGTCCAGAATCAGGCTGATTCGATCCAGCACCCGTCGCTGCGTCAGTCGCTCCAGGTTGCGCTCCTGGGCTGGAGCCAGCGGGTGATTGAAAATGACCACCTCCGCGTCGCTTGCGGTGATGGCCTCGCAGAGCATGTTCGCTTTACCGCTGCCGATAAAGTAGCGGGCGTCCGGCGCGCGTCTCGACGTGGTCAGCACGTCTACCGGCGTCGCTCCAGCGGAAACCGCCAGCTCAGTGAGCTCGGCAACGTCCTCGGCGGTATCGGAACCGGGAAATTGGATGTGGACGAGTACGGCCCGCTCGCCGCTTCGCGGCCGATCAAGCAAGCTCGACCTCCGGGACCAAGGCCGGCGTCAGCAGTTCAGCGACCCTCGGCGTCCTGCCCGCCATCGTCGGGTCGAGGCAGTTTGACGTTCCTGGACGGAACCACCGTGGAAATGGCGTGCTTGTACACCATCTGGCTGACGGAGTTGCGCAAAAGTACGACAAACTGGTCAAACGATTCGATCTGTCCCTGAAGTTTTATGCCGTTAACGAGAAATATGGATACCGGGATCCGTTCCTTGCGCAGGGTATTGAGGAACGGATCCTGTAAGGACTGCCCCTTGCTCATCGTTGTTCTCCTTTCTAAGTTCTTGTTTTTCCCGATTCTCCCTACTTTCGGGCACTCGATGCGGCGGCCTTGGGGGTCTCCCGGGACCAGGGGCTTCAACAACTCAAGTTGAAGGACAACGCTGGGGAGCCGAGGTTCCTCCGGCGCCTGCCGGGCGGATTTAGCATGAGTATAAACCAAACCCTAAGCCACTTAGAGGGGTGGGAACAACTGTTCCAGACCGAATCCTTTAAGCCCGGCCAATTATGCGGGCAAAATACGTCGTCACCTGAGCCGCTACCGAAGGCTCTGCGCAGTCGAAGCGGGTCACCTCGCTCTCCTTCCTGAGCCAGGTAAGCTGCCGCCGCGCGAGCTGCCGGGTGGCGGCCGTGGTTCGCGATTTGAGGTCCTCGAGGTCGCCGTCCCCGTGCAGGAAACGCCACGCCTGGCGGTAGCCGACGGCGCGAAGGGCCGGCATGCCTTCGTCCAATCGTCCACTTCTTTTTAGACCCGACACCTCATCCACGAGCCCCCTGTCCAGCATGTCTTCAAAACGCCTGGCGATGCGCGCATGCAGCCAGCCGCGCTCGACGGGTTCGAGACTTACCGCGTTCACTTCGAAGCTTTTCCCCTGCCCGCGTCCAAGATCGAGCAGCGCGCTCATGGGTTTGCCCGTAATTTCATACACCTCCAGCGCGCGCTGGATGCGCTGCGGATCATTAGGATGGATGCGCCCGGCGGATGCAGGATCGACATCTGCCAGCCGCGCGTGCAGGGCCCGGGGGCCCAGCCGATTCATATCCGCCTCCAGACCCGCACGTACCTGGGGATCCGCCTCCGGCAGGCGCGACAGGCCGCGACTTAAGGCTCGAAAGTAAAGCCCGGTGCCTCCCACCAGCAAGGGCACCCGGCCACCGGCCCGGATCTCGCTTATCGCGTCTCTCGCGTCGTTAACGAACTGCGCCGCGGAGTAGGTTTGCTCGGGCTCCCGAATGTCAATTAGACGATGCGGCGCGCGGGTCAGCACCTCTTTAGCAGGTTTGCCCGTGCCAATGTCCATGCCCCGGTACACCATGGCCGAGTCGACGCTGATGATCTCCAGCGGCAGCCGCGTGACCAGTTCCACAGCAACGTCGGTTTTTCCAGCCGCGGTTGGACCCATGAGAAAAAGCAGCGGTCCGCTCGCCTCGCTTCTAGTCACGGCGATCGATGTGTACGCGCGTCACGTGCGGCAAGCAGCGTCAACGCTTCATCAGATCGGCGATGGCGGCCTCGTCCAGGTGCACCACCAGCCGCGCGTTGTCTTCGCCGGATCGCGCTTTGAGAAATCGAAGCAGCGCTAAAACCGCTTGCGGATCGTTTCTCAGATCCTCCAGCCGTTCTCCTCCGACCCGAGCCAGTGTGTCCATCAACTTGTCCAAGGCCGCGTCCCGTTGCCCCTCCGCCCAGCGGAGGATCGTATCCAGCAGCGAGGATCCCGGCACGTGGGCGAGACACGCCGGCGCAGCGCGAAGGGTGATCGACGCCGGCGCGTTACGGCGCAGGTCGAAACCCACCTCTGCGAGGGCGCCCA
>JBFHVA010000234.1:0-5820 GCA_041589735.1 Gammaproteobacteria bacterium
CGGGCCACGTCTTGAGTGAACACGCCGGCCCCAAGGCCGAAGCGGGTGTCGTTGGCAAATGCCACCGCTTCGTCCTCGTCGCTGAAAGCGAGCGCGCTCATCACCGGCCCGAACATTTCCTCCTGCACCGTCTTCACCGTCTGGTCCGGGCAGGCAAGGATGGTTGGCTCGTAGTACCAGCCGCGCCCGGGTTGCTCCGGCTGCTTACCGCCGGAAAGCAGCGTCGCGCCCTGATCCACCGTCGCCGCCACGGAAGCCTCGATGTGTTCCAGCTGCCGTTTGGTGGCCAGCGGTCCCATGTCGGTCCCCTCATTCAGGGGATCACCGATGCGGATGGATTTAGCGCGCGCCACCAGCCGCTCGAGTACCTGATCCCGCACCCGCTCATGCAGGAACACCCGGGATCCGGCCACGCAGCTCTGCCCCGTGGCGCCGAAGTTGCCGGCGATGAGACCGTTCACCGCGCCGTCAATGTCGGCGTCGTCGAACACCACGATGGGCGACTTGCCGCCCAGCTCCAGCGAGGTGACGGCAAAGTTGCTGGCGGTGTTTTCCACCACCCGGCGCGCCGTGGCCGGTCCGCCGGTGAACGCCACCCGGCCGACGTCCGGATGCGACGTCAGCGCGCGCCCGCAGGGCTCGCCGAAACCGGTTACCACGTTCACCACCCCCGGCGGAAATCCCGCTTCGTGAATGAGCTTTGCAAATTCCAGCATCGGCGCCGGGGCGTCCTCGGAAGCCTTGAGCACCACGGTATTGCCGGCAGCGAGCGCAGGCCCTAGCTTGGTGGCGCTTAAAAACATCTGCGCGTTCCAGGGCACGATGGCGGCCACCACACCGATGGGCTCGCGGGTAGTGAAAACGTGCAGATCCGGCTTGTCGATGGGCAGCGTCGCGCCCTCGATCTTGTCGGCGAGCCCGGCGTAGTACCAGTAATAGTCAGCCACGTAGCGGGTCTGGCTGCGGGTCTCCCGCGCCAGCTTGCCGCTGTCGATGGTTTCCACGTCGCCCAGGCGCTCGGCATTCTCCGCGATCAAATCCCCCAATCGCCGGATCAGCTTGCCGCGCTGGGTGGCGGTCATCGACGCCCACGGTCCTTCATGCAGTGCGCGCTTCGCTGCGGTAACGGCGCGATCCACGTCGGACTCACTAGCCGCCGGCATGACCGCCCAGGGCTCGGCGGTCGCCGGATTGACGCTTTCGAAAGAGGCGCCGTCGGCGGCGTCGCACCAGGCGCCGTCGATGAAAAGCTGATAACGGGCAAGATCTTTCATCGTTTTTTCTCTGACTTCAAAAGAAAAGCTTTCAGCACTGTGTTGAATTCTTCCGCCGCCTGAAGCGGCAGCATGTGACGAATGCCGGGAATGATTCGGTACTCGGCGCTTGGCATTGCCTTGCTCATTCGCCGCGCCATATCGGGCGTGGAGCCGGTATCGTTTTCACCGGTAATCACCAGCGCCGGCGCTTTGATTTCACCAAGCCTGCCCGCAAGTTGCGCATCGGCATTTGCGAAGAGACGGTAGGCGGGCAGAAACCCCTCCGGCGTGTTGGCGCGCAGTTGCTGCTCGATCTTTGCGACTTCCCCAGGGTGCGTGCGCCGAAACGCGTCGGTGAACCAGCGTTTTATTGCGGCATCCGTGATGGAGGCAGGTCCATCCTGCTCCGCTTGCTGCAGTCGCTTCAGCACGGCATTGCGGGCAGCATCGTCACGATGGTAAACGCCGCTAACCAGAACGAGACGCAAGATGCGTTCCGGGTGGGCAAGGGCGAAGGCCTGCGCGATCAGCGCACCGAGAGAGAACCCCACCACATGAGCGTCAGCAATGCCTTCATCATCAAGGAGCGCAGCGATCTGGCTGACCAAGTGGTCGAGTTCGAGACCGCCCGGCGCCGGCGCGGTGCCGCCGTGACCGGGCAGGTCGTAGCGCACGACCGTGAAGTCACTCGACAGCGCCTTCGCCTGGGCGTGCCACATTGCTTGATCCAGACCCACGCCGTGGATCAGCACTACGCAGGGACCCTTGCCTTCGATGACGCGATGGGTGCCGAAGGCCGGCGCAGAAACTCTGGCGCGCTCGCCCACGGGCATTCAGGCGACGCGGCTTTTCGCCTCGCTCTTAAACCTTGGCATCACTTCCTCGGTAAAAAGCTTCACCGAGCGCATGCACGCCTCGTGGTCCACGCCGGGAAAGTTCGACCACACTAAAAGCGTCTGAATATTGAGCTTCTCGCGTAGCTCCTGGATCTTCTCAGCGACGTAATCCGGCGTGCCGAAGAGCAGGTTGCGCGGATGCAGCCACTCGTAGGAGAGCAAATCCAGCTTGCCCGGCGTTTCCGGCAGCTTCTCGCCGGGAAAAGTGTGGTTGCCCAACCCCCGCCAGTGACACACCCAGCGCAGGTAATCGAGGATGCCGTCGCCGGCCATACGTTCTGCTTCTTCCATGGTCTCGGTGACGAACATGTCGCGCACCAGGGCGACGCCTTCGCCCAGGGCCACGTCGCGCCCGCGCGCTTCCGAAGCCGCGTCTCTATAGCGCTCGAAACGCCACACCAAAGAATCCGTCGGCGGGATCCACATCATGGCGTTGAGATCATTCTGCGCCGCGAAGGTGATGGAGCCCTCGCCGTCCACCACCTGCCACAGCGGCGGATATGGCTGCTGCAGCGGCCGCGGTACTAAGGCGAGCTTTTTGAGTTCCCTGCTTTCCATATCCATGAATTCCGGAGACGGCGGGCTCATGGCGTGGTTCCAGGCAAAGCCCGGATCGGGGTAGCGATAGTGCTCACCCTTGAAGTCGAAGAATTCCTGGCCCCAGGCGCGGCGCAGAATCTCCAACGTCTCCTCGAAAATCTTGTAGTTCTGTGCCGGGTTGCGCGTGTCCGCCGCCTTGTTGAGCTGAATAGCCTCCCGTCCGTATATACCGCGCCCGAGCCCGATTTCCGTGCGTCCTCCGCACATGTGATCCAGCATCGCCAGATCCTCGGCGACCCGAAGGGGATGCCAGTAGGTGACGATGTTTGCCGCCTGACCGATACGCAGGTCTTTGGTTCGCGCGGCGATGTCGCAGCTCATCAGCACCGGGTTGGGGCACACCTCGAAGCCTTCGTGGCCGAAGTGGTGCTCGGTGAACCAGATGGAGTGCCAGTCGTTGCGGTCGAGGTAGCGGGCCAGCTCCCGCGTTTCCTCCACCACCTGCTGGAAAGGCTTCTTGAGCCCGCGGCTGTTCTGATTGCAGAAATATCCGAATCTCATGTGAGCCTCCTTAAACTGCGCCATCGAGGCGCCTGGGGGCGCCGCAATGCGGAACCATCAAAAGCGAACTAGGAGGGAAGACGAAAACCGATTGGATAGATCCAATCACGTCCCGGACGCGTGTTTCGGAACGGGTCTTGGATAGGGTCTGGGAGGAAATCGCCCCTGAGCCTACGGTCGTCATCGTGGTGCCCTCCAATCTCGCTGATTGGCGGCACACACCGTTTAGGCTCACTGCGTGCCCACTTGAGCGCCAGCGGGAAGTGATCCCGCCAACGGCAAGGGCAGATTCTTAGATCAAGCGCGTGCGCGGATCAAGATCCTGAGGTCACGGCCCGCTTCAGATACCGTAAATGATCGGCAGCAGCCAGGAGTACATCAGCCACATGATCAGCGTTAACGGCACGCCGATGCGCATGAAGTCGGAGAAGCGGTAGTTGCCGGCGGTCATTACCAGCAGGTTGGTCTGATAGGCCATCGGGGTGGCGTAACTCATGTTGGCGCCGAACAGCACCGCGAGGACAAAGGGCTCCGGCGGCAGGCCGAGTTCGTGGGCGATGCCGACGGCGATGGGCGTGCCGATGACGCCGGCCGCGTTATTGGAGACCACGTTGGTGAGCATCGCCATCAGCAGCATCAGTGCGCTCAATACCACCGGCCCGGGCGCGCCCCGGGTGAGGGCGAGAAAGGCCTGGGTGATGTACTCGGTGCCGCCGGTCTGCAGCAAAGCCGATCCCATGGCAAGGCTGGCGACGATGATGAGAATGACCTGGGCGCTGAGCGCGTTGCTGGCGTCCCGCCAGCGCAGGCATCCGGTGAGAATCATGAGCAGCGCACCGCACACTGCGCTGATGGCGATGGGCAGAATGCCGAACGCGGCCAGCAAAACCACGCCGGCCATGATGGTCAAAGCGTGGGGCGCTTTCGCGGTATGCGGAATATCGGCGGTGGCGTCCAGCACCAGCAGCTGATTTTCCTCCTTGATCCGGGCGATCTGATCTCTCGCCCCCTGCACCAGCAGGACGTCGCCCGTATGCAGACGTATGTCGGAGATGTCCTTGCCCGGCTCGGTGACGGCGCGGCCCTGGCGGTGCAGCGCCAGCACCGCCAGCTGATAACGGTCGACGAACCGATTGGACCGAAGCGACATGCCGTTTACCGGCGAGCCCTGGATCACCACCAGCTCGGCAAGCTGCTGATCCTCTGCCGAGAGCGGATGCTCGTCGTCCACCGGGTCGTCTCCGGTGTAGAGCGTTGCGCCTAAGGCACGCTCGAAATCCTTGAGTCGCCCGGGAGTATCGCGCACCACCAGCTGATCGCCGGCGCGAAGCACAGCGTCCGGTAATGGAAAGACCTGGGTGTCGCCGCCACGGCGGATTCGGTTCACTTTGAGCCCGCCGCCGGTTTTTTTGATCGCTTCCGAGAGCGTTTTGCCGACAAAATCGCTCTTCTCCGGGATGCTGAGTCTTGCAGAGAACAACCGCGGCGATGCGTCGGGCATCAGCGCTTCGCGTTCAGGCAGCAGCCTAGGCGCGATGAGCCAAAGATACAGAATGGCAATACCGCCGGCGGCGGCGGCCGGGGCGAAGAAATCGAACATATCGAATCGTCGCACGCCAAGATCCGCAGCCACCGCCACCACCAGCAGGTTGGTGGAGGTGCCGATGGTGGTGCTCATGCCGCCGACCAAGGTGGCGAAACCCATGGGCATGAGCACACCTGAGGCAGAAATGCCAGTGCGCAGAGAAACGCTCACCAGGATGGGGAGCAGCAGTACGACGATGGGCGTGTTGTTGACGAACGCACTCAAGCAAGCACCGATGAGCAGGGTGGCGAACAGCGAGATGGTTGGACTGATAGTCCACATGCGGGCAAGAAAGTGTCCGATGGGCTCCAGCGCGCCGGTGCGCACCAGTCCGTGGCCAACTACCATCAGCGCGCACACCGCCACCAGCGCCTCGTGCCCAAATCCGTGGAAAAAATCCACTGGCTGTAGCACAAGGCCCTGGCGCTGGAACGGAAAGAGCTGGAACCCCAACGCCAGCACCGCGATCACCAGCAGGCTCGAGGTCTCGAGCGGTAAGCGTTCGCGGCTGAACAAGTACAGCGCGACGACGGTGAGCACGAGCACCGCTAACGCATGAGGCTCTGGGGGCGCCGGAAATTGCATGAACCTTTAAAGGATTAGGTGAATCGGGTAGGCGGCGCTGTTTTAATTTTTCGGCGCCGTGGCCGCAATAGTGCCACGGGAGCGCGGCCTCGTCATGCGTGCCCGGGAGGGGGTGCTAAACTCAAGCCCGAGAGCCGCTCCGCACCTCATGCGGCGCAGCGATAAAGCCACCGGGGGAGAATGCATGGCCCAGATCCTACTTTTTTGCGTGCTCGTTATCGCCGGTTTCGTTTTCCGCGAGATGGGCAAATCCCAAAGAACGCCATGGGCCGGATGGCTCAGCTGGCCGTCGTGGATCCTGGGCGTCGTCGTCATCGCATCCATCTCCTTTGTCACCATCGATCAGGATTCCATCGGGCACCTGAAGCGCATTTATCTCGGCAAAAACATGAAGCCC
>JBFHVA010000235.1:0-5807 GCA_041589735.1 Gammaproteobacteria bacterium
GAAAACGTTCCTCGCGGCCGCCCCGCCGCCGGCCGGCGCTTCGACGTCAGCTCGCCTTGCGTTTGGTCTTGCGCCGCCTGGACGCAGGCGCTTTAGCGATGAGCTCCCGGCACTCTTCGAGCTTCAGGCTCTTCGGGTCTCGGTCTTTCGGAACCCGCGCGTTTTTCTTGCCGTCGGTGACGTATGGGCCGTAGCGACCGTTCAAGACCTTGATGCCGTCGTCGTCGAAGACCTGGATCTCACGCTCGGCATCCAGCTTCTTTTTCTGCGCGACCAGCTCCAGGGCACGGTCCAGCTTCACCGTGTAGGGATCGTCGTCCTTGCCCAGCGAGACGAACTTGTTGGCGTAGCGAACGTAGGGCCCGAAGCGGCCGATGTTGACGCTGACCGGTTCTCCTTGGGGCGTTTCACCCAGCTCCCGCGGCAGCTTGAACAGCGCCAGCGCTTCCTTGAGCTCGATGGTATTCATGCTCTGTCCCGGCCTCAAGCCTGCGAACTTCGGCTTTTCCTCTTCTTCTGCGGTCCCGATCTGGGCGTATGGGCCGTAACGCCCCATGCGTACGGATACGGGACGCCCGCTTTTCGGGTCGACCCCGAGCTCCCGCGCCTTCGAGGCTTCGCGCCGGGTCACGTTCTTATCCTTATGCTCCACCTGTTTGTGGAACGGCTTCCAGAAGCGCTGCATCAGCGGGACCCACTGCTGCTCGCCGCGGGCAATGCCGTCGAGATCGTCCTCCAGGCGCGCGGTGAAATCGTAATCCACGTAATCAGAAAAGTGCTCGGTCAGAAACTCGTTGACCAAACGGCCGATGTCTGTAGGGACAAAGCGGCGGCTGTCGAGCTCAACGTACTCGCGCTGCAAAAGGGTCGAAATAATCGCGGCGTAGGTGGACGGCCGACCGATGCCGTACTCTTCGAGCGTCCGGATCAAAGACGCTTCGCTATATCTTGGCGGCGGCTCGGTGAAGTGCTGCTCGGATCGAATTTTGGCCAGCTCCACCTGCTGACCCTCCGTTAGAGGCGGCAGCTTGCGCTCGTTCTCGTCCGCCTTGCTGTCGTCTTGCCCTTCCTCGTACACCAGCAGAAAGCCAGGGTCCGCCACGGTTGATCCCGTGGCCCGGAAAAGGTCATCGGTCGAATCACCGCAGCCGAGATCCACGCCCACCGTGTCGATGGTGGCATGGATCATCTGACAGGCGACGGTACGCATCCAGATGAGCTGGTAGAGCTTCATCTGGTCTTTGTTCAGATGGGACTTCAAGCTCTCCGGAGTGCGGGCGACTGAAGTCGGCCGTACCGCCTCGTGGGCCTCCTGGGCGTTTTTGGCCTTGGTCTTGTAAAAACGCGGACGCCCGGGAAGATTGTTTTCGCCGTAGGTGGTGGCGATGAAATCGCGCATTTCGTCCAGCGCGTCCTTCGCCAGGGTCACGGAATCGGTACGCATATAAGTAATGAGACCGGTGACGCCGCCTTCGCCAGCGTCGATGCCCTCGTAGAGCTGCTGAGCAATTCGCATGGTGCGCTGGGCGTTGAAACCGAGCTTGCGCGCGGACTCCTGCTGCAGCGTAGAGGTGGTGAAGGGCGCGGCAGGATTCCGGCGCCGCTGCTTCTTCTCGATTGAAACGACTTTAAGCGTACCGCCGGCCTTCTCCAGCAGATCCTTTTCCACCGCGCGGGCACGCTTTTCGCTGGCGATGCTGAACTGCTTGAGCTTCTCGCCGCTATATTTGTTCAGCCTGGCGACAAAGGGCGAGTCATCGGCGCTCAGATCGGCATCGAGGGTCCAATACTCCCTTGGCTTGAACTGCTCGATTTCGTTCTCACGCTCGCATATTAGCCTCAGAGCAGGGCTCTGCACCCGACCGGCGGACAGCCCGCGTTTGATCTTTTTCCACAGCAGCGGAGATAAATTGAATCCCACCAAGTAGTCCAGCGCCCGGCGGGCCTTGTGCGCGTCGACCAGCTCGTTGGAAATGTCCCGCGGGTGGTCCACCGCGTCGCCGATGGCGCGCTTTGTGATCTCGTGAAAAACCACCCGATGCACGGGCTTCTTGCCCAGCGCCTTACGCTGTTTAAGCACCTCGACCACGTGCCAGGCGATGGCCTCACCTTCCCGATCCGGGTCCGTGGCAAGGTATAGCGCATCGGCCTTTTTCATCGCCTTACTTAGCGCATCCACGTGCTTTTCGTTTTTTCCGATCAGCTCGTAATGCATCTCAAAGTCGTTCTCCGGCTCGACGGCGCCCTCCTTCGGACGCAGGTCGCGCACGTGCCCATAGGAGGCCAGGACCTCGAAGCCGTTTCCGAGATATTTCTTGATCGTCCGGGCCTTGGCCGGGGACTCGACTATGACCAGATTCTTAGACATCAGCGATCAAAAATATGCGCAGTCAGCCGCGGCTGCGGCATGAATTCAGGAACAAGCTTAGTGGAGAAAAAGGGCCGTTGCTCGCTGGCGGTGTGCCGCCAGGGCGGGTCAGTGTAACCGGCCGCTCGAGCGGTCTAGAACCAGGTCCTCCATAAAAGCGTAGACATCTTCCTTCCCGGGCTGGTTGAAAAGGACCATCAGCACGACCCACTTGAGCTGCTCCAGATCGACGCCCCCGGCCTCCAGCGCCATCACCCGGTCGACCACCAGCTCCCTGGTTTGGGCGTCCAACACGCCCGCTTGTTCGAGAAAAACGAGAAAGCCCCGACTCTGCAGGTCCATGCGATCCATTTCGTCCTCTACGTAAATCCGCGTGCAGGGAGCACACGATACCGGCTCGGTCTTCATCGACTCCGCGCTGATCGCAAGATTCTCGAGCCAGTGAAACGCCTTCCCGATCTCGTCACCCGGAAAACCTGCATCAAGAAGCGCGGATCGAATGACCTCCTGATCCGAATCGACCTCAATCTCGTTTTCCAAATAATTTTCAAAAAGAAACATGAGGACGTCTAGCATGGTTTCCTTCATTTCAATGCCTTTCGGTTGCGCGGCTGTACAAGCCACCGGGAAGCGATGACACGTACCCTTGCATTTCGAGGGCCAAGAGGATGGAGGAAACCTCTTCTGCCGTCAATCCAGTGCGCTCTATAAGCGTATCTACGCTTGCCGGATCGTGACCGAGCGCACGTAACAGGCCATGGCCAGAGGTTGACTCAATGCTCGAACAATTTAGCTCGCTCTCTTCGATTACGGCTGAGTGAGTGTCGGATTCGTCCATCGGGACGAGCATCGACGCGAGTTCGGAAACGATGTCTGCAACGGACTCCGTAAGCTTCGCCCCGTCACGAATTAGGCGATGGCATCCCTTCGAGAGTGGATTATCTATCGACCCGGGAAGCGCAAAAACTTCCCTTCCCTGGTCTCCCGCGAGTCTGGCCGTGATCAGCGAACCGCTTTTCAATGTGGCCTCGACTACGAGCACACCAAGGCTCAGTCCACTGATGAGTCGATTTCGCCGCGGGAAGTGCTCCGCTCGCGGCGGAGCGCCGGGGGGAAATTCCGAAACCAGAGCACCCTGGGCACAAACTGCTTCGGCAAGCCGGGCGTTCGCCGCGGGATAAACCTTGTCCAGGCCATTACCCGTAACCGCCACCGTACACCCGCCGGCTTCCAGCGCCGCTGCGTGCGCCGCGGCGTCAATTCCGAGGGCAAGGCCACTGGTGACACCGAGACTGAGATCCGCCAGGGCGCGAGCGAAGGCCGCGGCGTGTTCACGGCCCGAGGGCGTGGGATTGCGGCTCCCGACCACGGCCACCTGGGGTAGCGACAGGGCGGCCACGTCGCCGCGCACGTAAAGTAACGCTGGCGCATCGTCGATGGCGGCAAGCAGAGGCGGGTAGTCCGGGTGGCCGGGATACAGAATGCTGCAGCCCGTCGACTCAAGCCAGTCGCGATCCTTTGTCACGGCGGCGCGATCCGGAGATCGAAAATAACGCCTGAGCGCTGCCGGAAGTTTGATCCCCTCCAGCAAAGAGTGGCCGGGTTCAAACAGCGCGGTCACCGAGAGACAGCGCTTGAGCAGCTGGAGCTTCAAGCGGTTTGACGCCGGCGCACGGGCGAGCGCCAGCCAGCAGTCGAGTTCATCCATCCCTGGCACCTCCTCACGATTCCTTGTGAAGGCGAAGCTGGGCAAGGATCGACCTTGCCTTGCCCGCACTTTAACTCGGAAAAGAGTGGATAAAAAGCACGCCGGTGCCGTTTGAAACTGTTTCGACGGGCGCCCACACCGTCGTGCGCGGCGGGCGAACCCGCCGGCCGCCGCGGAAGCGGCCGCCGTCAGGGACTCAAGCCTAAAACGCTGGATTTCGGACTCAGCGAATGGGAATTATGGATTTCGCACCGCGTCGTGCACGTGAATAGCCCGCGTAGCTTCCATTACCAGAGCGTAGCTCAGGCGCTCGAAGCTTCGGAAAACCATCACGATACCCGCCCGCGCGTCCGGAAGAGTCACCTTTCTGTCTAATAGGCCGCCGAACGGATCGTGGATGGTCTCGCCACTTTGGTAGACCGCCATCACGTGTCCCGTCTCTATGCCGTTTTCGCGACCAAGGTTGAGCACCACCACCTGGTACTGCCCGATCTGCGAAACACCCTCTACCACCGAAATAATTCGCCCGTTTGTTCCCTCTTCCGGCGCCCGGGGCATGAATGTCGAGTGGATTTCCTCTTCGACGATGGGAAACAGGCGGTCGCCGCGGAGCAGTTCCCGCTCGGCGCCGGTGACCAGCAGGGTCGCCGGATCACCTTCATCCTGAAGCACCGCATCTGCGATGTGGATGGCTTCGACGCCCAGGACCTCGTTGTGGCGGTCGGGATCCACGTACTCTTGGCCCTTGCGATAAATGGTGTAACGCGGCAGCGCTTCGCCGTTGATACCGCGGGCGTAGATTTCCTTGCCGGGCTTGCCGATGAGCGCCTCCCTGCCTACCGATACGACGTAAGGCGCTCGGTCGATTTCTCGCTCAGTGACCACGCGCGGTCGTTTCAAAAACTGTTCGATGATGTCGAGGGGTATGGTCGGAATGGCCTCGTCGATTTCAGACACCCGAATTCTTGGAGAAAGTTTGACCGTGCCGCCGGGCAAACGCCTGCGCACGGTTACCACGGGCTCACCCTCGACAAAACGCAGAAACACCTCGTCGCCGGGGAAAATCAGATGCGGGTTCTCGATCTGCGGATTGACTTCCCATATCTCGGGCCAAAGCCAAGGCTCGTTGAGAAACTGGGAAGAGATGTCCCAAAGCGTGTCACCTTTCTGGACCACGTAGCGGTCCGGGTGGTCCGGCTTCAACTCGATGGTTTCGGCCGCCGCCAGGAGCGGAAACAGCAAAACGCCAAGCGCCAGTGAAGCTAGTTTTCTGATCAGCATTCTGGAGTCCCGAGCCCTCGTGGCTGCCTGATTTGTATGGCTCCGTTTCCCCGCCGGAGCCGTAGCGGCGAGCTGTGATATTGGTCTAAATATAGGTCATACAATTCTGAATATTCAAACAAAAACGCGACTGGCTGATGCGTTTCGAGGGCCACGACACAGTTGACATAGCGGCCGTTCGCCCCCATCAAGTATAGTTAGCCGGTTTCAGACTGCTGGCTTGGAAAATATAGTCAAATCATGGCTTTGCTAGACATACTCCATTACCCGGATCCGCGCCTGTACAACAAGGCCAAGGCGGTCGCTCGCGTCGACGACAAAGTGCGCACGCTCATCGACGACATGCTGGAAACCATGTACGCCGCGCCGGGGATCGGGCTCGCGGCCATCCAGGTCAACGTGCCGCTTCGGGTCATCACCATCGACCTGTCCGAGGAACGCAACGACCCC
>JBFHVA010000236.1:0-5743 GCA_041589735.1 Gammaproteobacteria bacterium
AGCTCAATGCTCACGCCGTCGGCAAGTACTGCGCTCAAGCGAAACTCCTCGCAGGTTGCGTGAACCGATAACAGCTCGAGCGCCCGGATATCCGCGTAGGCTGCCAGCGTCTGCTTTCCTTTGGAAACGGTCTTCTCGCGGCCGTCGAATATCAGATCGTCGGCGCGACGGATCGTGCGCAGAAGGCCAAACAGGTAGGGAAGAAGAAAAAGCGGAAACAGCATCAACGCCCATAGGTGCCACGCGGCGGCCTCGCCGCCTTCCGGGCGTTCTCCAATTTGCACCAGGTCGCTTATCATCACGATGTAAAAAAGCACCACAACGCCCGCCCAGATCAGCAGTCGCACCAGTGCCTGCGCTCTCCCTTGCGAGATAATCAGTGTTCCGGTGTGGGGTCGAGAGACTTTGAGCATGGCGTGTCGATTACTGGCAGGCCTGCTTTTAATGATGGCGTAACGGCCACCATCCTCAGAGGCGGATTAGCCCGACCCGCCGTCTTCCTGCGGGCGAAAGCGCACTTTGATGGTGGTCGCACCGCCGACGCCGATGCCGAGGAATTTTCCGTCGGCGTTGAAGCTCGCCGCCAGCTCGATCTCAGACACCGTATACCCTTCGGTCAGCTCACTCAGGGCTTCCATGAGCTTCTTGATTTCGTCCTGAGCCTTTGAGAGCCCGGAGCGGATCTTCGCCGGCGGCACCGGGGTCACCTCTTCCCCCACCTTCGCCGGGATCAGCAACCCGCCTGCGCTTTGCAGGTAACCCAGCGGCAGTTGCTTGCCCTTTTTTGCCGGGGCTTTTCTTTTGCGGCCGACCGGCTTCTTTCGGGGACTGCGCTTTGGCGCCTTTTTCTTAGCACCGGCGGCAAGTTTCTTCCTGGCTGACTTTCTGGTTGCCGACTTCTTTGCCATCCGTCTTGCCCTTCGATCATTCGGGGCCCGGCGGCCCGTTGATCTGGGTCAACCAGCCGCACGGACCAGGGATTACCATCGTCTGGAAAGATACAGATCCAGGTCGGTTTTCGACAGGAGAATATTCATGAGACGCATGTTTCTGCTTTCAGGATTTATGGCCATGGGTGTTGCCGTTGCCGTTGTCACTATCAACGGCGCTTCCGCTCACGGCGACGACAACGAATACAGGGACCCGGGCTATGGAATGGAATACCCGATGGAGTCAGAAATGACGGAGGAGTACTGCCCGGGCTGCGGGATGATGGGCAGCCATGGGGCGGGACCGGGCATGATGGGCGACTACGGTATGGGCCACGGCATGATGGGCGGCAACGGCATGGGCCCGGGAATGATGGGTAGCTACGGAATGATGGGCGCGGGCCCGATGTCCGGGCTCGAGCTAAATCGCGACCAGCGTAAGCAGATGCTCCGCATTCAGTCCGAACTGCGCAAGCAGAACTGGGCCCTCCAGGGCGAAATCCTCGATGCGCGGGAGCAACTGTTTGAGCTTTACCTCGAAGACACGCTCGATGCGAAGAAAATCGGAGCTGTGTACGCGAAGATTTTCGATCTCAGGCGGCAAATGATTGAGGCGGGTATCAATGCGCACAACCGTCAACGCACGGTGCTCACGGAAGAGCAGCGCCAGCAGCTCCGATATCGACGCCACGGAAACGGCCCCGGCGGGCATCGCTCGATGCCCCAAGGAATGGGCCCCCAACACGGCGGCCAGATGATGGGAGGATAAGAGCGCAGTCACACTGACCGAAGACCCGGGTTTTGGTTTTCCAGAGTCCGGAGCCCCGGTCTTTCAAACCACCCAGTCACTATCCAAAAGCGGAGCTCGGAAATGAGCATACATTACGAGGGCGACATGCCCGATACGATGGAAGACCTAAAGCACGGTATTCGCAGAATGCGCGAAGCGTCGCCGGATACCTGGAGCGCCTGGGCAAAGTTCGTTGATTCAACCCTGAAACCCGCTGCACTCGACGGGAAAACCAAAGAGCTGATCGCCCTCGGCATGAGTATCACTACGCAGTGCAAGTACTGCGTTGGGGTGCACGTTCAGAAATGCCTGGACGCTGGCGCAACCGATGCCGAAATTAACGATGTCTGCAAGGTGGCAATGCTTATGGGCGGCGGTCCGGCGATGACTTATATCGCCGAGGTGCACAAGGGCGTTGAGGTCTATCGGAGCAAGCAGGATCAGATCGCCTGACAGCGTTGCGCGAACCCGATCGTATCGACGTGCTGGACAACCCGGAACTGACCGATACGAGACGAGGTTGTCCGGTCCGTTAAGCGCTAACGCGATGGGTTTGCGGAGAACAGTTCCCGTCGGATAGTGCCATCTCGGATCAACGGCAGCATGTTGCTCTTGCGGGTGACGTAGTCTTCAAACTCCTGCTCGCCCACCAGGGATTTCACCCGGGATTCATTCTCTTTCCACTCTGCGACCACTCGCCGGGTTGACTCCGCGAACTCCGAGGATATATCTATGCGGTCGGTTATCTTCCAGCCGGTTCGCTCCAGCATTTCCGCGTAGCCGCGCTCGGCGCCGATATACGGCGGTCCCAGCGCCACGGCTGCGGCAGCCTTCTTTTGCGATACACCCTCCGCAACGGAAATCACGCTGAAGACCATCGCGCCACTGTCCCGTACCACCCGCCTGCATTCGGATAAAACCGCGGTTTTCGCCTGTAGACAGCAGAGTACGTCGGAGTGACTGATGGCGTCGAAGCTTCCCGATCGAAACGGTAGCGCGCACCCGTCGCCCACGGTGAAAGCGGATTTGCCGGCAAGCCCGTCGTACCCAGAACGTTTCTGCGCAATTCGAATGCCCTGCAAGGGAAGATCAACGAGGGTGACGTCGCAGCCGGAAATACCGGCGAGATAGAGCGCGGGCCATCCCGATCCGGCGCCGACATCCAGCAGCGCCGTCCCCGGGCGCAGCGCCAGCAGCCCGCTTACCTGCTCGACCTCCTGACGCGTCGTCCAGCTCGTCCCTCCGTAATCACAGCCACAGATGGCGCGCTCGATGGCGCGCATGGTGTCCGTCTGACCGCGCTGGTACGAACGGTCGAATCGCTCGATCAAAGCTGGGTCTTTCGGAACAGTGCTCATGCTGCGTCAAATCGTGTCGAATAGGACCGATGGCGGGGCAAAAGATTTATTCGAAAGACAGCGGGGGATAAAACTGTTGCCCTGAATCTAATTAGCTTTCAACAGAAGACCGGCGGTTTCCTTATCAAAGCGCCGCGCCAATTGCGAGTATCGCGATGATCAGCGCTGCGCCGAAGAGTACAGACAGCAGGCGAACTTTGGCTGCCAGCACCTCCATGCCAACGGAGATGTCTCGAGTCTGCTGCGCGATCTGATTAACTACTTTGGCGGTCTCCTGGTCGTGACTTTCGAGTTCACTGATTCGGGCGCGGAGTTCGCTCATCTGCGTTTCGGCCTCCGCAGCAGCGCTCTCGGCGGTGCGTCTGGCCTTCTGCTTGGCCAGCAGGCCGCCCGCCGCATCGATGATGTCCGGAGCCCGCCTGACGATAGTGCCCCATGGAATCGACTTCGCCGCCACCGTCAACCACGACCAGGCCATCGGTTTTCCTCCCACGAATGGTTTCTGAAACCGGTCCGCCGGAATTCTACTACTTGCGAGGCCCGCTTGATTTCCCGAGCCGCAAAAGATTCAGCCGGGTAAACCGTCCACCCGCCGCCGGGTCAGGATAGGAAAGTAAAGGTACGTGAACACCATGAATCCCAGCATCCACAAGATCGCGGATAAGGACACCCATGTCATGTAGTGCCGCGCGTCGACCAGCGGCATCAACACGCGTGCGAGGGGAGCGAGCGACAGCAGAACGAGCGCCCAGGTCAGCAGTTTCGGCGGCGCATGCACGTCCCGGCCGGTGTGGCCCAAAGATACCCGCGCCATCATGCTGATCGTGACGAGGCCAATACCGCCAACAGAGAAAGTATGAATAGCAAGATGGTACGAGCCGATAGTGGTTAACGCGCTCAATGCATACATTCCGAAGCCCATGATGATAAACGCGTACGCAAGGTACAGGCTCCACAGCAACGGCTTACGCCAGATCCCCAAGGTGTGCCAGCCGATAGCCCGAATACAATGCAGCACCAGCAACGCCAGGGCCAGCCAGCCGGCGGCCGATTTGAGCGAAGTGAAGGTATCGAAAATGAAAAAGAGCACAAACAGCGCCATGCTTGACAAGTCCACCCAGCGGCGATTCGTCAGCTTCACCGGGTAGCCGACGCCGCGCTCGATGAAATCCGGGATCACCCGGCGCCCCATGGTCAAAATCAGGCCGAGCACCAGGTAGAGACCCGTATAAACACCCCAGCGCTCGCCCTGCTCGAGGAAGCCGAGCGCCCCGGCATAAAAAAGAATGTTTCCAACGCCAATCAGCAGCAGCTTGGAAAATATCGCCATCTGCCGCCACTGCTTTTTCTTCCAGATGGGGACAAAGATGCTTACGAGAAGCGCCGCAAGAAAAAACAGATCTGCGATCGCGGCAACCAGGATTAACGCATCGCCGAAGAAAAAGGCGATGCGGCCTGTAGCCCAGATTGAGAATAAGGCGAGTAGCTTCCCCCCTTGGGGAGTCTGGATGCCCGTCCAGTTTTTGACCGCCGTGAGCAGAAACCCCGCGATGACGGCAAGGGCGTAGCCGAATATCAGCTCGTGGGCGTGCCACTGCGAAGCCGACAGCGTGGTGAAGGTCAAGGACAGCTCGTAGCGATATACTCCTAACCAAATCCCCATGGCGACAACAGCGAGCGCCGAAGCTCCGAGAAAGAACGGACGGAAACCGAGAGCAAAAAGCGCTGCCCCGTTCGCTGACTTGGTTCCAGATCTCATCGACACCCAATGCATGAGTCGCTAGCCACCGGCGGTGCGTGGTGGAATCGGCTCCTTTTGGTTCCGCTCGACGGCTGCGAATTTAGCGCCTTTAGAGACGGGTCACGTGATCCATGTCAAGCAGGCAAGTCGCCACCGCTAGCGCCGACACGGGAGTTGTTCAACTTTTTACGAGACGAAGTCGAAGCTCAATCCATTAACGTATCATTGCGCACCCGACTTCGTTCCGCGCGCAGGTGCGCTTGCGTCACTTTGCCGTACAGCTCCCTGGTGCGGTGCAGGCTGCCGATCATCCCCGGCTTTTCCGCGTAAGACATGATCAGCAGCAGCCGATCCGAATGACCGGTATTTTCCGTGACCCGATGAAGCGAAAAGCGCCCGAGGAATATCTGGAGGTCTCCAGGTTGAAGCTCGAGCCGGACGACCCTGCTTCGATCTCCTTCCAATACCTTTCTGACGTCGGCATAACACTCGTTGCCCGCAGATCTCATGTTGGGCACGTATTCGAAGTAACCGCCGGAGTCGGCGGCATTCAGCAACATGGTGATGGTGAATTCGTTGGTGTCGAAGTGCCAGTTGAAACAGGTTCCGGGCTTACCCACGTTGACGATCATATTGGATATGGGATCGTCATAGATAAAAAGGCGCTCTTTACCCAAGCAATCAGCGATGAACCGGGTCAGCGCCGGCCAGCGGTAGAGCCGTCGCGAGGCCGTTTCCTCGCCGAAGTTGTCGCTGCTGATGAATCCGTTGGTGCGCTCGAGAAAGACCCGCCTGGGATGGCCGGTGGGGAGGGCAGGATCGTCGTCGGAAAAGTAAACGTTGGTCGCCTTGCTGGGGGAGTAATAGGCCTTCAGTTTTCGCTCGATGGCTTCTTGGAGCAACCGCCGGAGCCCCTTTCTGCTCA
>JBFHVA010000237.1:0-5627 GCA_041589735.1 Gammaproteobacteria bacterium
AATACTTCAGAGCTTCCCTAGTTCGAGCGGCGCAGCAGCGCCGCGACCTCCTGATGATCTCCGATCACCGCCATATCCAGCGGCGAGCGCCCGTTGGCACCCACCACGTTCGGTCGCGCGCCATTTGAGAGTAACAATTCCACCACCGCCAGGTGGCCGTTTCCCGCCGCCCAGTGAAGAGGGCGAAAACCTGGCTCGTTGACGGCGTTTACGTCCGCGCCCTTTGATACCAGCAGGCGCACGGAATTCAAATCGCCTCGACCCGATGCGTGATGAAGCGGCGTACTGCGGCGAGCGTCGCGGGCGTCGATCTCCGCACCGTGAGCAATCAAAACCTCCGCGACCTCGTAGAGTCCGCTCAGGATCGCGGCATTGAGCGGCGTACCCAGGATTTCGGACATGGCCTCGATACGCGCACCCTTCTGAATCAAGCGCGCAGTCAGCGTCGCGTCTCCAACGATATGCAGCGGCGTAATCCCGTCAACCGCTTTGGCATTGACGTCGGCCCCTTTTTCCAATAGGTAAGCTGCGATATCCGTGCGCCCGTCTTCGAGCGCCTTGTGCAGCGCTCCAAACCCGGTCTCCGGCGACCAGTCCAGCGGCGCACCGCCCTCGACCAGGTGCTTCACTTTCTCGAGGTCGCCCTGTTCTACCGCGTCGTATACCGCCCGCGGATTTTCACTGCAGGCAGACACAAAAACGCTGAGTGTGAGGACAATCACGCCACAGACGGCCACTCCACGGCTTTCATTTTTCATGCGCTCTACTCGCCGGGCGGACGACTTAACCGCTGATGCAGGCGCGCAGCTTGGCATAGTCGCGATTCAGCAGATCCCCGGCACGCTCGCCTGAGGACTCGGACTCGTACAGCCGCCCCGCGTAGTCGCGAAGCGTTTCAAGCTCCGGGCTGTGTTGCCACCGAGCGTCATCAGTGCCGTGAGAAGCGAGTGCGGCCATCGGCGGCATGGGCGTAACAGCGCGATCGTCCGCTTCCAGAGACCACATAGACAGACGGAAGAAAATGCGCGGCGCGCACTGCCGTAATCGCGATTGCACGGTGGCGACATCTCCACTTAGGAAATTTGGCGGCACCGGGTCGCTGCTGCGGTGACAACCTGCGCAGTATCGATAGAGCATGCGAACGCTGGCCGATTCCTGCACCGCGTCGAGCCCTGCGACGTTTTCTTGAGCCACCCCGCTCTCGGCCCGAGCCGGCGGAAATAAAAGTTCGTCCGCACAACACCAGGGCGTAGGCTCGATCCCCAGAATTCGAAACAGCGCCTGCATGGCGCGGGTGCTTCGGAAAGGCCGATCGGAGAATAGGCCGCCATCTTTTGTTTTGTTTTCGTTGATTCGCAGTCGCTCGACGGCTTCTTCGACGATGCGGAAATCTTCGCTGACCAGGACGCGCAGGCGACCTTCCATGGATTCAGCGGTCGTACCCGGTTCGAGAGAATAACGCAGAGTCACGGCGGTAATCGTGCTGCCGTCTGCGAGTCTGGGCCTGAACCCCGTCTGCGCTTGAGTGGGTGTCAGGGAAACTGTTACCGCGTCCCCGTCGACGAGGCGATTACCGGCGCGCACCGTGAGCTGGAATAGGGTGGCGCCTTGTGGCAGTGAAAGCTGGTCCAGGGATCCGTCCACCAGCGCGCCGTCGCGAAAACGAACGCTACCTTGAAGACCTACATTGTCACCAGTTGGAGAACATCGAATCAGCAAGCGGATTACGCCGCCGGCCAGCATTTGCTCCCGCACGCTGCAGTCAGCCTCGATGGCGTTGCGGGCAATACCGTCGCGCGACTCCGCCCGCCTCAAGAATGCGTCCAATCGCCCCAGGTCGGTTGCGGGGATCGATTCGGACAATCCGGTAATCAGCTTCTCGACGTCGCGCGGGCGAAGACCCGACCAGATTTCCAGCGGCGGTCTCAAGTTGAGAGGATCAAATATGGCAGGAATATCCGGGTGCGCGAACACGGGCTCGCGGTTTCGCAAATCCGGATTAGGCACTTTCAGACCGTGGGGCCAGCGCCGCTGCCACTGGCGCGCTGTTACCTGGAGGAATCCGTCGCGATATCGAGCCGACTCCCGGTCGAAGTGAAGCGCGGCACTTAGGCGATATTGGAGCATGGCGACGAACGCTCCGGCGCGGCAACGGGAAGCGAGGTCCGGTTCATCGTCTGCGCAGCCTTCCGTCCACAGCCGCTGATAAACGGGCAACAGGCTCGCGCGATCGGTGGAGGCGTCGATGGTGGCAGCAGGTCCCGCGCCCTGAAACGCGGGCACGCCGTAAAAGCGCGGTTTGAATCTCGCCAGGCGAGCGGCGACTCCTTCGTTGCGATTGGTCTCGTCCCAGGGAAAAAGCGCGAAAATAGGTCCGGCGTTTTGGTGACAGCTGATACAGATGGCTCGATTCGCGTACAAAACCTCGGGCGTGGTGCCGGGCCCATAGTTTTTCACCAGCTGAAATTCGAACCGTCCGGCCAGCTCGTTATAGCTGATGACCTCGATGGTCTGGCTGCGCTCCTGGTAGCCGAGGAACAATCTGTCCTTCAACAGGATCAGTTCCTGGCCGGCCCGGGGTCCAGGTTCCGCGTCCACCGCCACGACGACGCGGGGAAACCGGAAGTAATCCGGCGCCGCCGCGTGCCGCTGAAGCGACCGCCCCAACGGAATCAGGGCCTGCTTGATGGGCGAGACGTCGGCGCTTCGCGGCTCTAACGTGGCGCGGATGTGCGCGGTCAGCGACTCGAAGGGAAACGGGAGCTCAAAAACGACTTCACCGTTACGCGCCTTTGAGAACAGATGATCGAACGTCGATCTCCCGACAGGCGGCAGGTTGACGCCTGGGTGATGTGGGTCGACGGCCCACTGCGCGCGGGATTCGCCAGCGGCCTCGGATGAAATGGCGTAAGCGGGATCCCACGAAGACGGCGCGTGTCTGGTCAGGAATTCGCGGACCCGATTCACCGCGTCGGCGCGGGCGTCTTCATCGTAGGCGAGCTCGACGCCGCGTTGGCCAGGCCGATTGGGGTTCCAGGCGTCATCCAGCTTCAGAGGCTCGCTCAGATCCGGGTCATCGAATCCGTGGCGCGCATTGGAATAGACGACGAGCTCGATCTGGGATTCGTTGCCGGCTTCAGCCACAAGCTGGCGGCAATCCGATGCCGGGGTCCAATCGTCGCGCTGACCCACGAGTAAAAGCGCCGGCGTGGTCATAGTTTTGCCAAAGGCGCTGCGACAGGAAGGTGAGACGGCAATTGCGGCCTTGAACCGCTTATTGGCTGCCAGCGCCGATTCGGGCTCGGCAACCGCGCGCAGCACAGCGTCATAGGCCCAGCCCATGATCAGTATTCGCTCGGGATCGACGAATGGCAGGGCGGACAGATAGTTCAGCGCGCCCACCGCGTCCCCGACCCTGTCCTCGTCGCGATTGTCCGCAACGTATGCTGGCAAGTGCGCGCACACGTCGGCGTCGTAGCGAGTCATGAAGCTGTCGACGATCAGCGCCACGTAGCCCCAGCCCGCAAGCTTGTCGGCCCAGCCCACCTGGTACGGGCGGATACCACGGCAGTCGTGCAGCATCACTACGGCGGGGAAGCGCCCCTCGCCCGCAGGGCGGAAAAGTTGCCCGCGAAGCTCCAGCCCGGACGGCGGGGTCGATGGGGGATTTTGCTCGGTCGTGGCCGACGCCGCCGGGAAAGCCACCCACTCGCGCGCGCCGGTGGAGGCGGACAGCGTCAACGTCACCGCCGCGATTATCGCCGCGCCTATGCCCCGAATTCTCGCTAGACCCATCGGTGTCATCGGGGATCCGCTCCGCCGGCACGCCCGGCGCCAGCGGGCGTCGGGGGCGAGCAACTTTGTCTTGAGTCTGGTTACCTGGAAATAACCTCGTCGTCAACGTGGCTGCCGTAAAGATGCGACAGGCGGCGCGTCACTTCCGGCATGATCGATTCTCCCGCTCCCGGACGCTCGACGCCGTAAACCGATCGCGGAAAATCGAGCGGTTGTTGAATTGACCAGATCCGTTCGTGCTCGCCGGGCGGCAGGATCTCGGCGGGGTTTCCCACCGCCACCCAGCCGATGGGAACCGTCGTGTCCGGCGCCAGCAGCGATTTGAGGTGCACCACGCCGTTAATCCGTACCTCGGAGCGCGCCCCGATTTGCGCGCCGTGAAACACCGCCGCGCCGGTGGCAATGAAAACGCTCTGTTCCAGACTGCAGCCCACGATATGGGCGTTGGGCCCGATGAGGCAATGATCGCCGATGTCGGTAGAGTACTTTTGGGTGCTGCGGACGACCGCGTTGTGCATCACTACGCAGTTTCGCCCGATCTTCAACCTGCCTCCTTCGGCGACAACCACTGCACCGTGCAGAATTCTACTGCCTTCACCGACCACGACATTGCCGCACACGGTGGCGCCTGGAGCCACGTACGCGGAACGATGAATTTCGGGAACGCTGTTGGCGTGCTTGATGAGCATAAGAATCCGCGACTGTTGGTCGGCGATCAGCAACCAATCACCGCGACTGGTTACACAGACACGCCACGGCAAAACATTGCAGATTGCTTCAATAAGTTCGAAGTCTACTGGGGGTCGCTAGCCCTCTTTATGCACGTGACCATGAGCGATTTCCTCGGCGGTGGCATCGCGCACGTTGTCCACCTCGACCTCGAAATTGAGAGTTTGCCCTGCGAGCGGATGATTGCCATCGACAGTGATACGGTCGCCGTCAACCTTCTTGACTGTAATCACCTGCGTGCCCTGCTCGGAGTGGGCCTGGAATTGCATGCCTTCCTGTATGTCCTCGATGCCCTCGAAGACTTTGCGCGGCAACTCCTGAATCAGCGCGTCGTTGCGTGCACCGTATCCCTGATCCGGATCGACACTTACGTTCAGCTTATCGCCCTCGCTCTTTCCGGCCAGCGCTGACTCGAGGCCGGGAATGATATTTCCGGCGCCATGAATGTAGCTCAACGGGTCTCCGCCGGTCGAATCCTGAATAACCTGACCGTCGTCATCAGTGAGCTTGTAATGAATTGAAACGACCTTTTGATCGGCAATCACCATGAATAGTCCTTACCCTTTTTGAAATGAAGTGGAAATTTTACGCCTTTTTGAAGGCGCGCGCAGGTTGTCTCCGGTCACCGCTATTCTACGGTGACGGATTTGGCGAGATTCCTCGGCTGATCCACGTCGGTTCCTTTAAGTACCGCGACGTGGTAGGCGAGCAGCTGCAGCGGGATAGTGTAGATAACCGGGGTGACGTTCTCTCCCGCTGGTTCGATCCCGATCACGTGCACGCCCGGCGCAGGCTTGACCCCGGAGTTTGCGTCGGCAAACACGTAAAGGACGCCGCCTCTGGCGCGCACTTCCTGCATGTTGGATTTGAGCTTCTCCAGCAATGCGTCATTAGGGGCAACCACAATGACCGGCATGTTTCCGTCAACCAGCGCCAGCGGGCCGTGTTTGAGCTCTCCCGCGGGATACGCCTCCGCATGTATGTATGAAATTTCCTTGAGCTTGAGCGCGCCTTCCATCGCCACCGGATACTGCACGCCGCGACCGAGAAACAATGCGTGATGCTTGTCGGCAAATTTCGAAGACAGAATATTGATGTGCTCG
>JBFHVA010000238.1:0-5596 GCA_041589735.1 Gammaproteobacteria bacterium
GAGACTCGAACTCGCGACCCCAACCTTGGCAAGGTTGTGCTCTACCAACTGAGCTATTCCCGCGCGACCGAACTCCGTATTCTATTGTCGGGCTTAGGGCTGTCAAGCGACTCCGGGGTTTCCTCTCGCATGGCGTTGGGCCCCATGATCGGCCACGCGGCGCGCATGTAAACGATCATCGACCAAAGCGTCAGCACGGCGGCGAGATAAAGCAGCCAGAAGCCCACCTCGTAGGTCGGAAAGCCCCGCAACTCGTCGCGGTAGAGCATCAGCAGCAGCGCCAGCATCTGCGCCGTGGTCTTGATCTTGCCCACCATCGCCACCTTTACCTTGGCCCGCTCGCCGATTAAAGCCATGAATTCGCGCAGCGCCGACACCGCGATTTCGCGGCCGATGATGACGATGGCCGGCACCGCAATTAATGGTGTGGGGTCCGCCTGCACGATGAGCACCAGCACCGCCGCCACCATCAGCTTGTCGGCTACCGGGTCCAGGAAGGCGCCAAATCGAGAAGTTTGCTTCAGCCTGCGGGCGAGAAATCCGTCCAGCCAGTCGGTGATCGCTGCCAGGGCGAAGATGGCGGCGCTGACGGCGTTGGCCCAGGAAAAAGGCAGATAGAAAACGCCCACGAACACCGGTATCAGCAGTATTCGAAAAACCGTGAGGCTGTTGGGTATGTTCAATCTCAGTCCCGAAATGCGTCGTAAATGGCCTGTGCCAGCGCCCGGTTGATGCCGCGCACCCGGGCCAGGTCTTCGACCCCCGCCCTGGAGAGCGCCTGCAGACCCCCGAATTCGGTAAGCAGTCTCTGCCGGCGCTTGGCGCCGATCCCGGGAAGGCTCTCCAGCACCGAATTGCCGCGGGCGCGTTTGCGTCGCGCCCGGTGTCCGCTGATGGCGAATCGATGCGCTTCGTCGCGGATCTGTTGTATCAGATGCAGCGCCGGGGAGTCCGCCGACAGCGTCACGGGACGGCGTTCATTATTAATATATAGATGCTCCAGCCCGGGTTTTCGCGACGGCCCCTTGGCGACGCCGACCAGGGTGAGATCTCCGAGCTGAAGCTCTTCCAAAACCGATATGCCCTGAGTGAGCTGGCCTTTGCCGCCGTCGATGAGGATCAGATCCGGCAGCTTGCCCTCCTCTTCCCGCACCCGGCGGTAGCGCCGGCTCAACGCCTCGCGCAGCGCGCCGTAGTCGTCTCCCGGGGCCACGGTCTTGATGTTGAACCGCCGGTAGTCGGACTTGAGCGGCCCGTCGGATTCAAACACCACGCAGGAGGCGACCGCGGCCTCACCCGCGGTGTGGCTGACGTCGAAGCACTCGATACGCGACGGGATTTCGTCCAGCGAAAGCGCGTCCTGCAGCGATTCCAGCCGGGCGCGCACGCTGGCGCGGTCGGCGTGGCGCTGCTTCAACGCCAGCGCCGCGTTCTCCCCGGCCATTTTGAGCCAGCGGGCCCGTTCCCCGCGGACCCGCTGTTTGAGCGCCACCTTATGTCCGGCACGCTCTTCCAGCACCGAGGCGATGAGCTCGGATTCGTCCACCGGATGGCTCAGCAGGATCTCCTTGGGTATCAGCCGACTGGCGGAGCGGGACAGGTAGTACTGGGGCAGGAACGCACGCAGGATCTCTTGCGGCGTGGCGTCGGCCGCGTGGCTCGGAATCACCGTGCGGCTGCCGAGGCTCTGCCCGTTTCTCACCACGAACACCTGCACCGCGGCCAGGCCCTCGCCGGTGGCGGCGGCGATCACGTCGATATCGCCCTGGGCTCCGCTGATGTACTGGCGCTCCTGCACCCTTCGCAAGCTCGCGATCTGGTCGCGGTAACGACTGGCCATTTCATAGTCCAGGGACTCGGCCGCCTTGTTCATGCGCGACACCAGCTCCTCGATCATTTCCTCGCTGCGGCCTTCCAGGAACATGCTGGCGTGGCGCACGTCCTCGCCGTAGTCCGCCTCGTCCACGAGACCGACGCAGGGCGCGGTGCAGCGCTTGATCTGGTACTGCAGGCACGGACGCGTGCGGTTCTTGAAGAACGAGTCCTCGCACTGGCGCACGCGAAACAGCTTTTGCAGCTGGGTCAGCGTTTCGCGCACGGCGCCTGCGCTGGCGTAGGGGCCGAAGTAGCGCCCTTTTTTGCTTTTGGCCCCGCGGTGGAAAGCAAGCCGGGGAAAATCCTGATGGGTTGAGAGATAGATATAAGGAAAGCTCTTATCGTCCCGAAGCAGGATGTTGTAGCGCGGCCGGTGGGCCTTGATCAGATTGTTCTCCAGCAGCAGGGCTTCGGTTTCGGTGTGGGTGGCGGTCACCTCGATGCGCGCGGTATTGGACATGAGCGCGCGGGTCTTGGGCTCCACGTGACCTTTGGCGCCGAAATAGCTGGAGACGCGCTTCTTCAGGTTGCGGGCTTTGCCTACGTAGATCACCTGGTCCCGCGCGTCGATCATTCGGTAAACCCCAGGCTGGGGACCCAGGGTGCGCAGAAATGCCTCGGCATCAAACGCGGTCTGCCCGCCTTGATTTAGCGCTGTCTGTTTCTCTTCCGTAGCCACCGTAACCCATGGTACGTGGCGCCCATGCCTGCGAAAAGCAGCGCCGGGCGAAGCGTGAACTCAGCGAAAAGCCAGATCCCGCGCGCGCTTGAGCGCGCGTTTGAACATGGCCGGCGAGAGCCGTCGGGTCTGGGTGTTGTAGCGGCTGCAGTGATAGGAGTCGACCAGCCGCCGCCCCGCCGCAAGGCGGTGCACCTTGCCGTGGGCAAAGGGAAAACGTGAGGGACGCAGATCCAGCGCCATCAGCACTGCACGATGCGCCACCGCGCCCAGCGCCAGCATCACCGCCTCGGCCGGAAGGGCCTCGATCTCCGCCCGCAGATAGCAGTTACAGCGCCGAATCTCATGACTCGTGGGCTTGTTCTCCGGCGGCAGGCACTTCACCGCGTTGGTGATGCGGCAGCCGATTAGGCGCAGGCCGTCGTCGGGCGTAGTCGCCTCCGGCTGAGTGGCCAAACCCAGATCGTGCAAGGTCTTGTAGAGCAGGATCCCGGCATAATCCCCGGTGAAGGGCCGGCCGGTGCGGTTGGCGCCGTGCATCCCGGGGGCGAGACCGACGATGAGCAGCCGCGGAGCGGCGTCGCCGAAGGCATCGACGGGCCGCGCGTGGTAGTCCGGATGCGTTTCGCTCACCCGTTCCAGATGCGCGGCCAGTCTCGGGCAGGCCCTGCACTCGGGGTCGAAGCGCGCGTCGCTCAAGGGAACGCGGGCCCGGCGTGAGTGCCTCGAAACGGCGCGTCGCTCAAGCCCCAATCCGGGGGGGTGGCGCCAGCAATCCGTGTCGAAGCGCCAGGTGCGTAAGATCCACGTCGTTGCGCGCCCCCAGCTTCTGCAGCAGCCGGGTGCGATAGGTGCTCACGGTTTTGAGGCTGATGCACAGGCGATTGGAGATCTCGTCGCGGGGGTGCCCCTCACTCAGCATCAGCATGACCGAGAGCTCACGAGGGCTCAACCCTGCGACCGGATCGCCCTGGCTGTCGATGTCGTTGAGCACCAGGTGACGGGCAACTTCGGCGCAGACGTAGCGTTTTCCGCGCTTGAGCTCTAAGACGGCTTGCCGCAGCTCAGTGCCATCGGTGTGCTTCGAGAGATAACCCGACGCACCCAGCTCGAGAATGCGCACCGGCAAAGGGCCGCAGTCGGGATCCCCGACGGCCATCACCCGGATCTTGGAATCGACCCGGGTCAATCGCCGCACCGTCTCAAGAACCCCGGGACCGGTAATGCGGGTGTCCACCAGAACGGCGTCGAGTCGATGTTCCTGCGCGAGTCGGACCGCGTCGTCTCCGCTTTCCGCCTCGGCCACGACGGCGATACCGCCCTCCTCTTCCATGAGCCGTTTCAGGCCCGCCCGCATGAGTCTTCGATGGTCGACCAGCATTACTCGAATCATGATTCTCTCCCTGGGCGCTTGAATTTCTGTCGCCAATGCGTTGCTGAACGCGTCCGACAAATCCTTGGTTGACGACGCGATCGAGTCTAGGGGCAAGGCGGCGCTCGTGACCACAGCTTGAGCCAAGCTGCAATTGAACTGTAAGCCGCGAGTCGCCGGGCGGTGAGAAAGGTCAGCCCCGCGCCAACAGCGCGTCGCTCATGCGGGTGAGAATCTGCGACAAGATCTCTTTAGAGGTGGCGAAATTTAAGCGTGCAAAACCCGCGCCTTGCGGCCCAAAGTTGAGACCGGGCTCGAGCGCGACCCGGGCTTCGCGCAGAAAGAAATCATAGGGCTCTTCACCGAGACCGAGAGCGCGGCAGTCGAGCCAGGCAAAGTAGGTCGCCTCGGGCTTGCGGTAAGTGATCCCCGGCATCTGTCCGGGCACCGCGTGGGCAACCAGGTCGCGGTTGCCTTCCAGATAGGCGAGCACTTCTTGTAGCCAGTCCCCGCACTCGGCCCAGGCAATGCGCATGGCCTCCGCGCCGAAGGCGTTCAGTCCGCCGCGCAGCCGCCGGGGAAATTTGCTGAAGCTTTGGTGCAGCGATTCGCTGCCGAATATGGCCAGGGCCGAGCGCAGCCCGGCAGTGTTGAATGCCTTGCTGGCGGATACAAAGGTCACGGTGCGCGCCGCCACCTCGGGATCCAGCGTCGCCATGGGGATGTGCTCGCTTCCCGGATACACGAGATCGGCATGGATCTCGTCGGATAGAATCACCAGCTCGTGACGCAGCGCAAATTCCGCCAGTCGCTCGAGCTCAGCCCGGGTGAAAACACGCCCGCTGGGGTTATGGGGGCTGCAAAGGAGTAGAAAACGGGCGTCCTTGGACGCTGTTCGCTCCAGCTGGTCGAAGTCGATGGCGTAGCTTCGCTCGGTGACGATCAGCGGATTGAATACAGCCGGCCGCTGAGTGTCGCGGGTCGCCTCCAGGAACGGGCCATAGATGGGCGGCTGGATCACCGCGCCCTGCCCTCGTTTGCCGAGCGTCTCCAAGGCGATACAGATCCCCTGCACCACGTCGTTGACCACTTCCACCGGCGCCCCGTCCACGGCCCAGCCGAAGCGATTCCGCATGCGATCTGCCAGCACCTGCTCCAGCTGCGGATACGGGGGTTTCGGCGGATAGCAAAAGTCCGAGCTGTCGGCCATCTCGCGCATGAATCTGCGAATGGGCGCAGGCGCAGCAAAGTCCATGTCGGCCACCCAGGCGGGAAGCACGTCGTCGGGGTAGTAGCGCCATTTATTGTTGCGCCGGGCGCGCAGGCGCTCGACGGAAAGTAGCTCGAGCGTCACAGCCTCGATTTTGCCTCGAAAAAAGTGTTCAAAAACGTCTGTTTATTAGTTAGTTAGAAGGCTTTATTGAGGTTTTTTAGCAGTCCCGGTCGGCTTCCGTCCACGGCGATGGCGGACGAAGAACTCGAACACTTCCGGGCCCTCCACCAAGTCGAGAAGCTCGTGGCCGGTGCGGGCGCAGAAGGCTTTGAAGTCCACTACCGAATGCGGGTCGGTGGCCATGACGTGAACCACCTGCCCCGGTTTCAGATCGCTCAGCGCCATCTTGGTGCGCAGAATGGGCAGCGGACAGTTGAGGCCTTTGACGTCCAGGACC
>JBFHVA010000239.1:0-5585 GCA_041589735.1 Gammaproteobacteria bacterium
CGGATTATTGTCGGCCTGCGGGGCATCGGCCGGACGCGTCTGCTGGGGTTTGGTTTCCGCCCGCGGCCGGTTGCCGGTATTTTCCCGCTGCCCGCCGCGACCGCCCCCCCGGCGCCGGGCATTTTCATTGCCGCCACTTTGGCCCCCGTCGTCGCGCCGCTCGTTGCGCCGGCGGCCGCCACCACGCTGTTGCGGGTTGCGGGCGTCGGCACGCTTGCCGCCGCCACTGCTTCGACCGCCCTGGCCGCCACTCTTGCGCCCGCCGCGGCGGCGGCGATCGCGATCGGCGGACTGCTGTCCCGAACCACGGCCACGGCCTCGCGCTCTCCGATTTTGCTGGCCGCGGCTGTCACGTTTTTGCGCAGAGGACTCCGGTGACGGTTTCTCGCCCGGAGTGAAAAGCATGCCCCAGAGTCGGGCAAACAACCCAGGTCCGGATGCCGCTTTTTTCGGGACGCTCGTGGGCGCGGGCAGCGTGGGGCTGACGGATTTGACCGCCGGCTCATCCACCCGTCGTCGAGTCGTTTCTTGCGCGAGCTCTGCGATATCCGTCGACTCGGTGGCAAGCTGATAGCTCGCCTGTCGATTGGCGTCGTGGGACGGATCCATGTCGCGCACGCGGTGGATCTCGTAGTTCGGAGATTGAATCAGGGGGTCGGGAACCATGATGATGGCGATGTCCTGCCGACTCTCGATTTCCCGGATCGACGCCCGCTTTTCGTTGAGCAGGTAGGTGGCGATTTCCACCGGCAACTTGGCAACGACCTTGACCGTGTTTTCTTTCATCGCCTCTTCCTCGACGATGCGCAACACCGACAACGACAATGACTCGGGGCCGCGCACGTTTCCGCGGCCGTTGCACGTGGGGCACGTCCTCTGGCTCGAATCACCGAGCGAGGGACGCAGACGCTGGCGAGACATCTCCAGAAGCCCAAAACGCGAGATCCGGCCTACCTGCACCCGCGCTCGATCATGTTTGAGCGCTTCGCGCAGACGGTTTTCCACCTCTCGCTGATTTTTCGCCGGGGTCATGTCGATGAAATCGATTACGATGAGTCCGCCGACGTCTCGAAGCCGCAGCTGGCGGGCGATTTCGTCTGCCGCCTCCAGGTTGGTATTGAGGGCTGTTTCCTCGATGTCGCTTCCCTTGGTCGCCCGGGCCGAGTTGATATCGACGGTCACCAGCGCTTCCGTGTGATCAATCACCAGGGCTCCGCCGGACGGCAGTCGGACCTCATGGGCAAAGGCGGATTCGATCTGGCTTTCGATCTGAAATCGTGTGAACAGCGGTACGTTGTTCTGATACAGCTTCACCTTGTTCAAGTTCTGGGGCATGACCTGGCCCATGAACTCCCGCGCCTGCTCGTAGACTTCCTGACGGTCAATCAGGACCTCGCTGATATCCTGGCGGTAATAATCCCGGATGGCGCGAATGATGACGTTGCTTTCCTGATAGACGAGGAAGGGAGCGGGCTTTTCCGCCGACGCGGTTGTTATCGCGTTCCACAGCTTGAGCAGATAATCCAGGTCCCATTGCAGTTCTTCGGTGGACTTGCCGACGCCGGCCGTACGGACGATCAGGCCCATTCCGGCGGGCACATCTAGCTCGCTCAAGGTTTCTCTCAGATCCGTTCGGTCGTCGCCTTCCACCCGCCGCGAGATGCCGCCGGCGCGGGGATTGTTGGGCATGAGAACGAGATAGCGTCCCGCCAGGCTGGGGAAGGTGGTCAGCGCCGCGCCCTTGGTCCCGCGTTCCTCCTTCTCCACCTGTATGAGGATCTCCTGGCCTTCCTTGAGCGCATCCTTAATCGCCGCCTTGCCGCCGCCCTTGTCCGAGTCGGCAAAGTACTCTCTGGCGACTTCCTTGAAGGGCAGAAAACCATGCCGCTGAGAGCCGTAATCGACGAAAGCAGCCTCGAGGCTGGGCTCGATTCGAGTGATCTTGCCTTTGAATATGCTGGCCTTTTTCTGGCCGTGGGAAGCAACCTCGATGTCCAGGTCGTAGAGATACTGTCCGTCCACCATGGCGACTCGCAGCTCTTCGGGCTGGGTCGCATTAACGAGCATCCTTTTCATTGCCACCGTCTCTGGTTCTTGCCCGAGGCAGGCAAACGTGGGGCATCCAATTCATAGGATGCGCCGAACGCCGGCGAGCGCGCGCGAAGTCAGGCTGCGTGTGGAAAGAGCGGCCGCGATGGTCGGCCGTCAGGACGGGGCGGATACCGGGGAATGCCGGTATTCGCCCTTAGGCGCGGGACGCTAAACCGAAAGCGTTCCAGGATGGCGGCTTTGTCTGGCGGGCGCCGTCACGCGAGACGTGAGCCCGGGCGGCTGTTTCGGCCGTGTAGGCAAAGCTCTTTTCGTAAACATCCAGCTTCGGTTTAAGTTTAGCGGCTGCCTCGCTTTCGAGGTTGGTGGCCGCGTGCCGAGGCCCATCGGGGCCAGGGCGCCGAGGAGTGACCACACTCCTGCGGCTTGAATCTACGGTGTCCTATTCGCCCTGTCTTTCCAGGTTTGCGCTCTCCTTCGCGTCGAGCGTCATTAAATTGTTCGTTCGTGTGCCCCGGGTTCATCGAGCCGCCAGGCTTTTTTCGGGCTTCTCGGCTACGCCGCGATTCCAGTCGCGGCGCCGGGGTCTTAAAGAAATATAGCAATGTTGGTGCATAGCGGCAAACTGTTAATATTCTTGCTTTTACTGCGGGTCGCGGTTGTTTTTAACCTAAGGTCCGAGGATGGCCCGTTATCAACTCCTCGACAGTAGCTTCGAATTTCGCGCGCACTTCGCAATGGACTTATAAGTGAGGTCACCCAAAGTCGATCATGCCGGTTCGAGCGACGCGGTTCGCCAGGGCGTGCGGGAGGTTCGCGTGCTCGAGGATCGGGATGGGCAACGCATAGACAATTATTTGCTTGCAACGCTAAAAGGCCTGCCCCGTTCCCGCATCTATCAAATGCTGCGCAGAGGCGAGGTCAGGGTGAACGGCGGGCGGGTGAAGCAAACCTACCGCCTCAAGCAAGGCGACCGGCTGCGTATACCGCCTGCTTCCACCAATGCCGGGGCGACGGCGCGCCCCCCCTCGGTGGCGCTCGCTGAACGCATCGAGGGCAGCATCGTCTATGAGGACGACGGCCTTATGGTGATTAACAAGCCGACCGGGGTTGCGGTACATGGCGGTAGCGGCCGACGACATGGCGTCATCGAGGCGCTACGCGCCAGTCGACCGACGGCGAGACAGCTCGAGCTGGTTCATCGCCTCGACCGGGATACTTCCGGCGCGCTGCTGGTGGCCAAAAAGCGCAGCGCCTTGCGCCGGCTACACGCGGATCTTCGGGAAGGAAAAGTGGACAAGCGCTACCTGGCGCTGGTCAGGGGTCGGTGGCTCGGAGGCGAGCGAACCGTGCGCACGGCGTTGGAGAAGAACGTGGTGCGCTCAGGAGAGCGCGTAGTGCGGGCGCGGGCAGGAGGAAAACCGTCGGAAACCCGTTTTGTGCCCCTGGAGCGGGCTGCCGACGCCACCCTATGTGAGGCCTTGCCGCTCACCGGCCGCACCCACCAGATTCGAGTTCACGCGGCGGAAATCGGTCACCCGGTGGCGGGAGACGTCAAGTACGGGGATCGGGAATTCAACAAGCACATGCGAAAATGCGGGCTCGCTCGGATGTTCTTGCACGCCCACCTCCTGGGATTCACAAGCCCGGCCTCCGGGCGCTGGATTCAGGTTTCGGCGCCGCTGGACGAGGATCTGGTCCAGGCGCTCGAGTCCCTGGGGCTTCAAGTGCCTCGAGCTTTGAACTGAGCGGCGACGGATGGAGTGCCATGAGTGAGCGACAATACGGTCTGCTGATTTTCGACTGGGATGGCACTCTCGCCGACTCGGAGCACCGGATTGTCGACTCTGTGCGCCGCGCCCTTAAGGAACTTGGCCTGCCGGATCGCAGCCCCGCACAAATCCGCAACGTCATCGGACTCGGTATGCGGGAGTGCATGGAGACGCTGTTCCCGGATGTGGCGTCCGAGCGTCACGCCGGTTTCGTCGACGCTTACAGAAAACATTTCAGCGTCCAAAACGATAATCCGGTAGCGCTCTTTCCGGGGGTGAAAGAAGTGTTATGCGCGCTCGATACGCGGGGTTATACGGTGGCGGTCGCCACCGGCAAGAGTAGGCGGGGCCTGGATCGAGAGCTCGAGGAATCGGGTTTGGACGCCGTCGTCCAGGTTTCCCGCTGCGCCGACGAATCTCCCTCAAAACCCCATCCGCAAATGCTGGAGGACATTCTCGAGCTCACCGTAACACCGTCGCACCAGGCGCTGATGATTGGTGACACCACCTATGATATGCAGATGGCGCGGGATGCCGGAGTTGATCGGATCGGGGTGTCCTACGGCGCTCACGAAGTATCCCGTTTGCTAGAATTCGATCCCTTGGAAATTGTTGATTCGCTGCACCATCTCGAGCAGTGGCTTTCGAGTCGTCCACTGCGTTAATGAGGAAACCCGATGAGTGACGAAATCTCAAATCAGCTTCCACCCCTGAAAGACGACGATGACGGAATGGTCGCCGAGGACCGGGTCGCGAAAAAACACGTCGACGACGAAACCTGGCAGCGGGATTTGATAAACAGGCTTACCTTCGCCTCTTTGATTGAACAGCGCCGCGCGCGTCGCTGGGGGATGGCGTTCAAGTTCGCATTCCTGATTTACCTGGTTATTGTCACCATTATTTATATTCCATTCAGCCTCTTCCCGGACGCCAAGAGTGGCAAACACACGGCGCTGGTCGAGGTAGAGGGACTTATCGCCAATCAAACCGACGCCAGCGCGGATTCGGTGGTCAGCGGCCTTCGCGCGGCATTCGAGAACGACAATACCGCAGGCATTATCGTTCGTATAAACAGTCCAGGCGGTAGCCCCGTTCAGGCTGGGTATATCAACGACGAGATCGTGCGGCTGAGAGAAAAGTACCCGAAGATTCCGCTTTACGCCGTCATTACCGACATTTGTGCATCAGGTGGTTACTACGTCGCGGCGGCCGCGGACAAGATCTATGCCGACAAGTCGAGCGTGGTGGGCTCTATTGGCGTGTTGATGAACGGTTTCGGATTCGTCGATACGATGCAAAAACTCGGCGTAGAACGCCGGCTGCTGACGGCAGGTGAACATAAAGGTTTGCTGGATCCGTTTTCACCCGAGAATCCGGAGGAAATCTCCCACGTTCAGAAAATTCTCGACCGCATACACCAGCAGTTCATCGACGCGGTGAAACGGGGACGCGGTGATCGATTGAAAGAGGATGCTTCGCTGTTCAGCGGACTGATCTGGACCGGAGAACAGAGTATCGAACTCGGGCTGGTGGATGCGCTCGGAAGCAGCAGCTACGTTGCGCGGGAAATCATCGGCGCCGAGGACATCGTCGACTTCACGCCGAAACGGGGTTATCTGGAGACATTGGCGGAGCGCTTCGGAGCGGCTGTGGGTCGCGGCGTAGGAGCGCGCCTGGACCTCTCGGACTGGCAGCTCAGGTAGCGTCTCCGACCTCAGGCGCCGTTCCGCTCGGGAGAGATCGAAGGGGAGAGTAATTCGACGC
>JBFHVA010000240.1:0-5521 GCA_041589735.1 Gammaproteobacteria bacterium
AGGGTGTCGAGGTCGCGCCGGGCAAGAGGTTCGCCGCCGGAAAATCCCAGCTGCACGGCGCCCAGGGCGCGCGCTTGCCGCAGCACGCGGAGCCAGTCATCGGTGTCCAGCTCTGCGCCGGTGCGGGCGAAATCCACCGGGTTGCTGCAATAGGGACACTGCAGCGGGCAGGCGTAGGTCAGCTCCGCCAGCAGCCACATGGGGTTGGAAAGCTCAGGCGCTGCGGATCCAGCCTTTGTCACGGGCGTCCTCCAAGAATTCCAGCACGTCGTTCTTGAGATCCGCGCCGGGAAACTGCTTTTCGAGATCGGCGATGATCGCATTTACGTCGCGCGAGCCGTCGCAGCGCTTGAGAATTTCGCTGGCGGCGTCGTTCAGCGTGATCATGCCTTCCGGGTAGAGCAGCACGTAAACATGCTGCGCCTCCTCCCACTGGAAGCGGTAGCCGGGCGAAATCTGCACGGGAATATCCTGAGGGAACGGGGCGCCCAAATCCTTTCTCCGCTTCTATGCGCTATCGGCAACGGGACGGCACATTATATTCCGTCCCGGCCGGATGTCCCAATGGACCCCGCTCAAATTTACGTCCCGACCGGAGAGATAAGGGGAAACCGGGCAGACAAATGTGCTCTGCCGGGGGCGGAGAACCTTAACCGCGGCCTTGTCTGCCGGGTTTTAGCGCCAAGCCGCGGCGCCCATGATCGAGATCAAACTTTGCATTTTCTCCATGTGATTAGGTAGCACGCTCCGGGTCGACCGGATCGCACGAAGGTCCGGCCTTCGGTTTCGAGTTCCCAGCCAAGCCAGCAAGAGAGTACCGATGAACGTCAAGATCCATGACCTGATGACCGCATCCGTCGTCACCGCGCAGCCGCACCAAAGCATCGAGCACGTGCGCGGAATTCTTGAGCAAAATTCCATCAGCGCCGTGCCGGTGGCCGATGGCAACGGTCGACCGGTAGGAATCGTTTCCGCAACCGACCTGGCCCGTAATCTGAAGCCGGGCTCGCCCATCAGCCAGATCATGACCGACCATGTTTATACCGTGCCCCAGTACGACGACGTCAGCGTGGCGGCGCGGGTAATGCGGAATCGCAGAATCCACCGCGTGGTGGTCACCCACGAGCAGAAGATCGTGGGCATGTTGAGCGCCTTCGATCTTCTCAAGCTGGTCGAGAACCATCGCTTCGTGGCCAAAAACGCGCCGACCAAGTCAAAGCGAAAAGGCAACAAACGAAGTTAGAAAACGTAATAAGAACTCGGCGCAGTACGCTTCGCTCTTGCACCCCTCATTCTGCCTGTTGAACAAAGATAATGTTCTATGACCGGATTCCCGATTTCGCGGAATTAACGATTTTTAGCACTCTTTTCGTCGAACAGGTCCCAAAAGTCCGTAAATAACTTAAAGACTGTTTTGATTGGAAACGAAAACTCAACGTTTCTTACAAACTTCTCAAATCGACGCGTCATCGTCCCCTTTCGCCATTCCCGCGAAAGCGGGAATCCAGTTAACACAAGCGTTTACGGCTGACTTCTGAGCCTGTTCTTTCGCCAAGGAGTTCAACCGCACGAGTCATTAGAGCACTGCCAAATTGAATTTGTTTCTACTTTTCCGAAAAAGTCAGTAGTATGAACGGGTGCCGGCGCAACTAGCGCTAGAGTGTCCTGGCATTGCAAGTTACCTGAACGAAACTTCGATCGCCAAAGGGCGCTAATTCGTCGAGCACGTCTGGAACTTATCTCAACCAACCACGGGAAGGAGAACGGAGCCATGTTAAAAACGCCACCCGCGTTCGTTCGAGTGCTCGCGGCTGCCGCGCTGCTAAGTATTCCGATGCTGGCAACCGCCGGGCATAAAGACGACCCGCGCACCAAGAATCTGCACCCGCTGGGCCATGATGAAGTGCCGGCGAGTCTTTTGAATCCCGATATCGGCAACCCCAATATCCACACTGATATTGCATTTTGGGGAAAAATCGCCTTTCAGGGTTCCTGGCTCGGATTCGATATTTACAACGTCAGCGCTCCGGGGAACCCGAAGTTGATCTCCTCAACGGTGTGCCAGGGGAACCAGGGGGATGTGGTGGTCTGGGAGGACGTGCTGGTGCGTTCCTGGAACTCCGCCGCTTCGGGAGGCCAGGAGTGTGACGGTTCGACGGTGCCAGCCGGATTCGAAGGACTCCATGTCTTCGATATCAGCGATCTCAACGATCCAGTGCTCGTGGCGTCCGTGGATCTCAGCGCCAGCGCACTTGCGGGCCGCTGCGGATCGCACACGGCAACGGGCGTGCCGGATCTCGCCAACGATCGGCTCTTGATCTATAACTCCGGCAGCCAGTGCGACGGCATCGACATCGTGGAGGTGCCCCTTGATAACCCGGCGGGCGCCACCTTCCTGCGTACCGAGCCTTCGGGTCGCCACTGTCATGATACTGGCGTGATCCTCGGCGATGCCATGCTGGCCGCTTGCGCCGGGGACGATGGCTTCACTCTATGGACACTTACAGATTTCGGTAGTCTGGAGGATCCCGACGAGCTGCTCTCGGTGTCAGTACCAGGAGTGACCATAGGCCATTCAGCGGCCTTCACCTGGGATGGCAAAGTGCTCGTGTTTGGCCACGAGCCGAGTGGCGGCGTTGGGGCCAGATGCCAGGCGAGCAATCCCGACTCCGACAAATCTTTTTTCTTCTTTGATACGGAAACCGGCGCCCTGCTCGGGACCTGGGTTCTGCCGCGGGACCAATCGAATATCGAAAACTGCACCCTTCACAACTACAACATCGTTCCGCTGCGAAGCGGTCGATACGTGGTCATACATGGTAGCTATCAGTCGGGAACCAGCGCGGTGGATTTCACCGATCCCGCCAACCCGGTGGAAATTGCCTTCTCGGATCCCCCGCCGATTCCGCCGCCGGGCGGTCCATTTTGCGGCGGCACGGGCTGTGAGATTGGAGGTGCCTGGTCGACCTACTGGTACAACAATTTCATGTACGAGACCAATATCACCGAGGGACTCAATATTTTCAGGCTGAGTGACCGGGTAACGGGCGGTGCCATACGGCTCGATCACATGAACCCTCAGACTCAGGAGTTCACGTTGAGCAGCGATTAGATCTGATTTGATCGAAGAACATGATTCGGAGCCCGGGTGAGCGGCACCACCGCTCATCCGGGCTTTTTTCTGCCCGCAGATGGAAAAACAATGCCAGGCACCATTTTCTACGTTGGGCGAAAAAGCTGATCCCGGTACACTAGGCCCCGTCTGGCCAGGCGGCCGGGGCGGCCGCGCCTGGATCAAGCGTATCCGCCCCCCGGCACGCTGATAAGAACAACGGATCTGAAGGAGACTCCGACAATGAAAGCAACTCTCAAAACCTTAAGCATCGGACTGCTCGCGGCCTTCGCCGCGGTCAGCGTGCAGGCCGCCGAGACCATCAAGATCGGCTTCAACGCCCCCTTGACCGGCTTCGCCGCCGCCGACGGCAACTCGGCCCGCATCGGCGCCGAGCTCGCGGTGGAGCAAATTAACGCCGCCGGCGGGGTCAACGGCAAGAAGCTGGAGCTGGTGGTCTACGATGACCAGGCGTCACCCAAAGAGTCGGTGCCCATCGCCCAGAAGCTGATCGAGAAGGACAAGGTCAAGATCGGTATTTCCGGCAGCTACTCCGGCGCCACGCGTGCGGCGGCCGGCGTCTACCAGGCTGCCGGGGTGCCCTACATTTCCGCCTACGCGGTGCACCCGGACATCACCCGCGCCGGCGACTATGTCTTTCGCACCAGCTTCGTTGGCGAGGTCCAGGGCCGCGCCGGCGCCAAGCTCATCGGCGACAGCCTGGGCAAAAAGAAAGTCACCATGATCACGCTCAACAACGACTTCGGCCAGTCGCTGGCCTCGGGCTTTCGCGAGGCCGCCGGCAAGTACGGCGTGCAGGTGCTGAACGAGTACGACTATTCCATCAAGGACCGCCAGTTCGGCCCCATCGTCTCCAAGGTAAAGGCGGACAACCCGGAGGCCATCTACGCTTCGGGTTATTTCTTTACCGCGGGTCCCTTAGTCGCGCAGCTTCGCGCCGCCGGTGTCAACGCGCCGGTGATTGGCCAGGAAGGCTACGACTCGGAGAAGTTCATCGAGATCGCGGGCCCTGCGGCCGAAGGCGTGATCATCACCACCTCGCTGGACCGTGACTCCGACGCCGTCGAAACGAGAAGCTTCATCGAACAGTTCGAAAAGAAGGCGGGCTTCAAAGCCGACATGGTGGCGGCCTCCGCGCACACCGCGGTCAAGGTGGCGGCCGAAGCCCTGCGCAAGGCCGGGCAGGCTTACCATACCTCTCAGAAGGAAGAAGACCCCGCCGCCATCCGCGACGCCATCGCCGGTACCACGGTAACGGCGTCCACCGGCACCATCTCGTTCAACAAGCTGGGCGAGGTGCGCAAGGACGTGCAGGTACAGATGGTCAAGAACGGCCAGTGGCGCCGGCATTCCGTAATCAGCGACCCCGAGCTGCTGGCACCGCCCGAGCAGTGATCTGATTTTATTCGGCTCCTAAGGGCCCGCCCGCGAACGCATTGTCGCTCGCGGGCGGGCGCGCTTTTAAAAAAGCAAAAACCACATGCTGCTGTTTGAGCTCTTCGTGCAGGGCCTGGTGCAGGGAAGCATCTACGCGCTCATCGCCGTGGGGCTCACCCTGGTCTACGGCCTGTTACGCATTCTGCACGTGGCCCATGCCGGGCTTTATACCCTGGGCGGCTACATCGGCGTGCTGGTCACCAATGCCAGCGGCAGCCTGAGTCTCGCCCTGCTCGTGGCCATGGTTATTGTCGGCGTCGTCGGCGTCGGCGTCTACAAGTTCTGCTATCAGCCGATCCTTCGCTATCCGCCCTTCGTTGCCCTGATCGCTTCCATTGGTCTCTTTATTGCCATGGAGGAGATCTACCGCCTGGTGTTCGGGCCGTACGGCATCTCGTTCACTGAACCGCCGCTTCCGGCCTCGGTGGAGCTGCTCGGAATGCATCTGAAGCTCGCCGAAATCATCACCATGGTGGGCGCAGGGCTCTTGATAGGCGCGCTGGCGGTGCTCTCCGCCCGCACCCGCATCGGCATCGCATGGCGGGCCACGGTGACAGTACCCGAGATCGCGGAATCTTTCGGCATCGACATCGAGAAGGTGCGCTACCTGAACTTCTTCGTCGGCTCGGCTTTAGCCGCCGCCGCCGGGGTGATGGTGGTGGTGCTGAACAACCTGGTCGAGCCCACCATGGGCAGCGTGCCGAGCTACAAGGCGCTCGCCATCATCGTGCTGGGAGGCCTGGGCGATGTGCGCGGCACCCTGATCGCGGCGCTGGCGCTGGGTGTGATCGAGGCTTACGGCACCATTTATCTGGGCGATTTCCTGGACCGGGACGCCATCGCCTTCACCTTCCTCATCATCGTTTTGATGATCCGCCCGCAAGGGCTTTTCGGCAGGGCCATCGCATGAATTTCGGCTTGGGCGCCTACGAGATGACGCTGCTGACCACC
>JBFHVA010000241.1:0-5479 GCA_041589735.1 Gammaproteobacteria bacterium
AGCCCGTCGCTCCCCTGCGTACGCTGCAGGTAATCAATGCCAAAGGTGACGGATTCCGAGCGCGTTTCTCCGGCCGCCATCAGACCCAGCAGCGCCCAGGCCGTTTGAAACGAGGTGCTGTGGCTGTGCTGACCGGCGCGCTGCGGCTCGAAATAGGTACTGTTGTCTTCGCCCCAGCCGCCGTCCTCGCGCTGGACGCGTTTCAGCCAGTTAACGGCCCGGCGGATGTAAGATTGCTCCAGAGGTTCGCCGGCCGCCTTGAGCGCGATCAAGACCGACCATGTTCCGTAGATGAAATTCGTGCCCCATCGTCCGTACCAGCACCCCAGTTTCTCCTGCTCACCTTTCAAAAACTCGAGCGCAGCATCGATAGTTGGGCGGAAGCGTTCGCGGTCCAGCCGGGACAAGAAAGTCACGCACCGTGCGGTCACGTCGCTCGTAGGGGGATCCAATAGCGCACCATGATCGGCGAACGGGATATCGTTCATGTAGTAGTGCGTGTTATTCACGTCGAAAGAGCCAAACCCCCCGTTGTTCGACTGCATGCCGCAGATCCATTCGGCAGCGCGCTCCACGGACTCGCGATAGCGCATCTTGCCGGATTGCAGCATCGCCCATGCGACCACCGGAGTATCATCGATATCCGGGTAATGGTCGTTTCGAAACTCGAAGGCCCAGCCGCCGCCCCGAAGGTTGGGCCGCTGCCACTGCCAGTCTCCTGGCTGTGATAGCAGCTGCAAAGGTTTCAGCCAGTCTAGACCGCGCAAAACCGATTCATTATCCCTTTCGCGACTCGCTTCCTGCACCGTAAGACACGCCAGACCCGTGTCCCAAACCGGCGACAGGCAGGGCTGGCAATAAGCATGCTCGTCTCTGACGACCAGCAGCTTTTCCAGCGCGCGCTTGGTGTAGATACGATAAGGGTGATCCTCGGGGTACCGGATCACAGCCAGCATTTCATGCGCGTTGATCATCGCGGGGAAGATACCGCCGAGACCATCCTCGCCGTTGAGTCGCTCGACGACGAAATCCACGGCAACGCGGACCGCGCGTCGGCGTACGAAGCCCGGAACCAGCGGTTCGATTAGACGACCGATACGATCCAACCAGAAGAACGCCCGGTTGAGCATCGATCTGGCCGGGAAGTAATTTTTCTCTTTTTCCGGTGCAGTGACGAACAGCTCGCGAACTTCCACCTTTCCCGGGTTAGCGGCTTTCGGCTTGAGGCTGCAGAGTACGAACAGCGGCACCATCACCGTTCGCGACCAGTACGACACCTTGCGAATATGGAATGGGAACCACCGTGGAAGCAGCATGATCTCGACGGGAATGAACGGCACGGCCCGCCAGGGCACTTGCCCGAAAAGCGCGAGCGTGATGCGGGTGAACACGTTCGCACATGCGGCGCCGCCGTTTCCCAGGACGGCTTCACGCGCACTTTTCATGTGCGGCGATTCGGGGTCGTCGCCGGCCAGCTTGAGCGCGTAATAGGCCTTTACCGTGCAGCTCAAGTCCATCGCCCCGCCGTAATACAACGGCCAACCGCCGTCGGCGCCCTGATGAGAGCGAAGATAAATGGCAAGCTTTTGCTCGAGCGCCTGGTCCACCTCGTCCATGAAATGCATCATCAGGATGTATTCAGCGGGTATAGTGCAATCCGCCTCGAACTCATAGCACCAGAAGCCATCCGCGTGCTGTTCGTGCTTGAGGGTGGTCAGGCCGCGCGCAATAGCGCTCTCGAGGTTCAGCCTCGCGTCGTGGATCGACGGCGCCGCTGGCGGAGCGGGGTCGCAAACGACTGCGGACTGAAAGCGACGATTGGCCATCATCCTCCTCTCAAGGAACTGTGGCGGTAGAGTAAGTCAGCGGCCGATTCACGCTGCACTTCCGCCGCGTTAAAAAGGCAGCGCGGTGCACTGTATGCCTGAAGTCACAGCAAAGATCCATCGTTTAACAGCCGGTGCATAACCGGATTTTAACTCTCCTGGCTTTCAAAGATGCGCCCCGCTTCCTGCAAGCGGGAAAACAGTTCTTAAGTCGACAGCGCCCGTTGACGACCGTTAGGCGCCGGAAATGGCCGGGTAAGATGTTCGAACAGCAGGCGCAGAATGGTGTCCCTGTTCACCATTAGATTGGTCACCAAAATGGTAGCTTTTACGCTCCGTCTCTTAATTTTGACGTCCTGTCCCGAGGTGAAATCTAGGTTCCGGTAAATCTTTCTCAAAGTGAGCACAGCCATTCCCAATGCCCACAGGCAGAAGCGGCGAATTCCGATTTCTTCCCTCGGTATCAGCAGGGTATAGGTCAGCGCGTCTTCCAGGTGGAGCTTGGTAATGGCAATGAGCTCCGTCAGCCCGCGCTGAAATCTCTCGTCATGATTTCGCGAGTCCAGAGTGGATAGATCGAAACCGACGTCATTGAACACGTCCCGCGGCAGCCAGCACGCTCCCCGGCGCCGATCCTCCCAGATGTCCTTCAGTATATTGGTCATCTGCAAACCCTGACCGAATGAAACCGCCAGACGACGCAAGGTATCCCGGTTGCTATCGATCGCCTCGGAGTGCTCACAGAAGAGCTCGGTAAGCATTTCACCGACTACGCCGGCCACGTGGTAGCAATAACGGTCGAGATGGGCCATGTCCTTGAGCCCGTCGAGGGTTGCGTTGAGCTGAAATTGCGCCATCCCCTGGGACATGATTTGCACGCATCGCTCCAGCGCGGCGCGCTGTCGCTTCGAGAAGCTGGCGGTAATCCGCACTACCCTGGGCGTGTTCAAAACCAGCTCCCGCTCCGGCGCAAGCGTGCTGCCGGACAACAGCGGGTGGAGCTGTTGCGAGAATTCCTCCGCTCTCAGCTCTCCGCCGAGCACTTCGGTGAAGGCTTTGGAAAAACGGAGCTTGTCCCCCGCCGACAGGGCGGCTTCGTCTTCTATGGTGTCGGCGATCCGGCACAGAAGATAAGCGTTACTGACCACGCGGTAGAGGTCCGGCGGGAGCTGAGGAATCGTCAGAGCGAAGGTTCTAGACACCTGCTGCAGGATGCGGTGTTGGTACCGGAGGTCTTCCCGGATCCGGGGCATGTCGCTGTCTGAATCCATCCCGACCGCTTGCTGCCTCTGTTCTCGAATTGTCACCCTTGCCTCGGGCCTGGGTTATGATCGCCCTAATGAACAAAAAGGTCATAGAGACCTTCTTTGGCCTGCCTGTCCGACTCCGACCTGTAAGGTCCGCACCATGTTCCAGGCAGTGAGGCGCGCCTTTGAAGTCTCTCAGGGCGCCGCGCCTGGCGATATGAGGCCGCGGGGCGCAGCGCTAATTTGTTGATTTGCCAGTATAACGATCAGTCGAGGAGCCGTCATGAGCTATAAGCACATCGTTATCCCGGAAGGGGGAGAAAAAATCGCGGTAAAGAATGGCAAGCTCGCCGTTCCCGACAACCCGATACTGGGCTACATCGAAGGCGACGGTATCGGGCCGGATATTACTCGCGCCTGCCTGCGCATCTGGGATGCAGCGATTCAAAAGGCCTACGACGGTAAGCGCAAGGTCCACTGGTGCGAGCTGTTCATGGGTGAGAAGGCCGGCGGCATCTACGATGGTGACTATTTCCCCGCGGAATCCTTAGAGGCGCTCAAAGATTTGATTGTGTCCATCAAGGGCCCCCTTACCACCCCGGTAGGCGGAGGGTTCCGCTCCCTGAACGTGTCGCTCCGCCAGGAGCTTGACCTATATGCCTGCGTGCGGCCGGTCAAGCACTACGATGGCGTACCCTCACCGCTCAAAGAGCCGGAGAAAGTCGACATTGTCATTTTTCGGGAAAACAGTGAGGACGTTTACTCCGGAATCGAATATCAGTCAGGAACGCCGGAAAACGAGAAACTGGCGAAGTTTCTGCGCCAAGAAATGAAGGTCGAGTTCTTTGAGGAGGCAGGACTCGGGATCAAACCCATCAGTCCTTTCGCCACCAAGCGTCTTGTACGCAAAGCTATCCAATACGCGATCGATCACGATCGCGAGAGCGTTACCCTGGTGCACAAGGGCAATATCATGAAATTCACCGAGGGAGCATTTCGCAACTGGGGTTACGAGCTCGCCCGCGAAGATTTCAGTGAACAGACCATTACCGAAGAGGAGCTCTACAGCCAGCACGGTGGCAAGCGTCCCGAAGGCAAGATAGTCATAAAGGATCGAATCGCCGACATTATTTTCCAGCTCATGCTCCTGCGCCCCGCAGAGTTCGATGTGCTTGCCACCATGAACCTGAACGGCGATTACCTCTCCGACGCATGCGCCGCCGAGGTGGGCGGTATGGGCATCGCACCGGGTGCCAACATGGCGGATCACGTCGCGGTGTTCGAAGCCACCCACGGCACAGCGCCTAAATACGCCGGCCAGGACAAGGTCAATCCTGGCTCACTTCTGTTCAGCGGTGTGATGATGTTGGAGTACATCGGATGGACCAAGGCGGCTGAGCTCATCAGCCAGGCGTACACGGAGACCCTGGGGGCAAAAATCGTCACATACGACTTTGCCCGGCAAATGGAAGGCGCAACTGAAGTTTCCACCAGTGGATTCGCCGATGCGATGATCGAACGCGTGGAAGGCGACATCGACCTGAAGGCAAGACAGCAACAAAGGCTCGAGGCAATCGAGGCTGAGAGACGAGAGCGGGAAGCACGCCGCGTCGAGCGGCCGTTTGAAGAGATGGAGGAGTCAGGCCGTACGCCCACCACGGTCGGCGACATAATGACCCGGATGCCGATCACGGTGAAGGCGGGAACTAAGGTCAGCGATGCAATGCGCCTGATGCGCGAGCACGAGATTAGCAGCGTACTTATAGAGCCGGCGGGTAACGGGGTGTGGGGCATCATGACCCAGCGGGACGTGGTCTCGCGCATCGTCCACGCCAATCGATCTCCGGCAAAGGTCAACGTCGAGGAGATCGCCACCATGCCGCTAGTGACGGTGCCGGTAGATATGTCGCTTTACGATTGCTCGTCGCAGATGATCGATGCGAATATCCGCCGCGTTGTGGTGGCGCAAAATGACGTGCCCATCGGTATCGTCAGCGACACCGATCTCTTTCGCAGCGTGGAGGAATTCGGCTGGCTCCCTGAATAAAGTGACAAGAGACCTGTGACATGTAACAAGTAAGACGGCGTCGAATTTTGATCCGTAAGCTCTGGCGCCAATCTTACTTGTCACGTGTTACATGTTACGAGTTACTTATGCTGAAAACGTCGCATCCTGCGGCGGAAACCATTTCAGTTCGCGATACGCATCTCGCCTTACGGAATGAGCACCGTCGATCCTGTCGTCTTTCGCCCTTCCAGCGCGCGATGGGCATCGGCGGCGTCTTTGAGCGCAAAGGTCTGGTTGATCTCAATTTTCACCGCGCCTTTCTTGACGACATCGAAAAGTGCGCCTGAAGATTCCAGTGTATCTTCTCGCGACGCGGTGTAGGTCATCAACGTCGGCCG
>JBFHVA010000242.1:0-5459 GCA_041589735.1 Gammaproteobacteria bacterium
AAGCTCTTTTCGAAGTAATTGGTCATGGCGCCTTGAAGCGAATCGCCGTAGAAGCGGATCATCTGGGAAAGAATTTCTTCGCTGAAGATGGGCTCACCGTCCTCTTCCTGCTCCATGATGATTTGAAGCAGGATGCTTCGGGTGAGGTCTTGCTTGCTACGCGCATCGACCACGCAGAAATTCGTCTGGTCGAGCACGAGCTTGCGAACATCATCAAGAGTGATGTAACTGCTGATCTCCGTATCGTACAGGCGACGGTTCGGATACTTTTTTATGACGCGTTGCTTGCTCACTGAGAATTCGCTATCACTCCGGGCAATAGAAAACAGCTTCCCGAACTGTCACTGCGTATCACATCGGTAATGTACATTGCTGCGGTGAATCATACCTTGGCGGGGGCGAGGGATCACCCTCGGCGTAGACGCGGGGAAGGTTGCTTTGTCGGAAATCAGCCGCCGGTCGAAGCCCGCGCCCGAGCTGGCTGTACTCCTAGAAGACGACCTATGGTCTGGACCGAAACCCCGGTCAGCACGCGGCGAATACTCCGCGGCATTGCGCCGATTCCGACCTGTTTCAGGCGATTGTTGAGCAAGGGCCTCCGGCGCCTATCGGATCGTCAGGCAGTTCGGCGAAGATCACGGCGCCCCCGGTGTAAAAAATCGTGCCCCGCGTATCACGACGAGCCCGGTTTAACCTCTTCAATCTTGCCAAGCGCGCAGGCCCGGTCACGGTTGCGGGGGTGTCCGACGGCGTGCACGACGTCGCCGTTGCGAATCTCGTTCGTTTCGGCTAGCCGCACCGGCGTAATTCCCTGCGGCGGAGCCTCGATGCGCAGCAGCGCGAAAGCGGATGTCTGGCTGATTCGCACCACCGTAGCGGAACGAGTTCGCGCCCTGGACGTCGCGGCGCCAGAATCGGTGCTACCGCAGGCTTTCGCTGCTGGGCTCGATGAGCTGAGGTTTGTCGCGTTAGAGCACCGATCCGCGGTCGCGCCAGGTCAAATTCTCGCAGCTTGAGTGAACACCCCTCCGCTGAATCGACGGACAAAGCTTTCCCCAACCGGCGTATTTGTGCCAATCTCGGTTCCGCACGAAGCTTAAGGTGAGAACCTCGGGCCAATCCGTAGTCTAAGCTGATGCATACTTTTCAAGGGCCGCAAACCCGACCTCGCCAGAACCGTTCTACTCGATACTGAACTCAGCCCATGTTCTGGACCCTCTGGATACTATTCACCCTCGCGGCGCTCACCGCCCTCGCCTACCAGCGCGCGTCGCTTGGAACGGTAACGCTCGTATCGTCCCTGGCGCTGCTCCTGGCCACCCCTGAACTGTCTGTCCTTGCCGCAATCGTGGTCTGGACACTGTTCCTGGCCACAGCAGTTTTGTTGAATGTGCCCCGCCTGCGGCGTCAAGTCGTAACCCGTCGAATATTCGATTTTTTCCGTCGGGTGCTGCCGCCCATCTCGTCCACCGAGCGGGAAGCGATCGAAGCCGGCACCGTATGGTGGGACGGCGAGCTGTTCAGCGGCGCGCCGAACTGGGAAAAGCTGCTTGCCGTGCCGGCGGCGGAGCTGAGCGCGGAGGAGCGGGACTTTCTCGAAGGTCCGGTGGAAGAGCTCTGCCGTATGGTCGATGACTGGGAGATCACCCACACGCTTAAGGATCTGCCGCCTGAAGTGTGGGCGTACATGAAGAAGCATCGCTTCTTTGGCATGGTGATTCCAAAACAATACGGCGGACTCGGCTTCAGCGCACTCGGCCACTCTAACGTGGTAATGAAGATCGCGAGCCGGAGCGTCTCCGCCGCGGTGACGGTCATGGTGCCTAATTCCCTCGGTCCAGCGGAACTGTTGCTCCACTACGGTACCGAGGAGCAAAAAGATCACTACCTTCCTCGCTTGGCTAAGGGAGAAGAGATCCCCTGTTTCGCCCTCACGGGTCCGGAAGCGGGCAGTGATGCGAGCGCGATGCAGGACATCGGTGTGGTCTGCCGCGGAGAGTTCGAGGGGAAAAAGGACGTTCTGGGGGTCAGGCTCGACTGGCGCAAACGCTATATCACTCTGGGTCCGGTCGCGACGCTGCTAGGTCTTGCCTTCAAGCTGCACGATCCCGAGCGGCTGCTGAGCGACAACGAGTCGCCCGGCATCACCCTGGCCCTGATCCCGACCGGCACCGCGGGCGTCACCATTGGCAATCGCCACTGGCCGATGAACCAGGCATTTCACAACGGCCCGACAACCGGCGAAGACGTATTCATCCCGGTGGACTGGATTATCGGCGGACCCGCCATGGCCGGCAGAGGGTGGATGATGCTGATGGAGTCGCTGGCCGCCGGACGCTCAATATCGCTTCCAGCGCTGGGCACCGGCTCCGGCAAGCTCGCCGGACGTGTGACCGGCGCCTACGCGGCTATACGCAAGCAATTCAATTCGCCGGTTGGTCAGTTCGAAGGGGTTCAGGAGGCGCTCGCGCGCATCGGTGGCAATACCTACCTGATGGACGCGGCGCGGAGCCTGACGGCGGTTGCGGTCGATATCGGCGAGCGCCCGTCGGTGGTCTCCGCCATCGTCAAGTATCACCTCACGGAGCGAATGCGCCAGGTGGTCAACGACGCCATGGACATTCACGGCGGCCGCGGCATCAGCATGGGGCCGCGCAATTACCTCGCGCGCGGCTATCAGGGCGTGCCCATCGCGATTACGGTGGAAGGCGCAAACATACTCACCCGCAGCCTGATCATCTTCGGCCAGGGCGCCATCCGCTGCCATCCCTATGTGCTCAAGGAAATGGAGGCGGCGCGAGACCCGGATCTGGAGGGGGGGCTTCGGAAATTCGACCAGACGCTTTTCTCGCACCTCGGATTTTTTCTCAGTAATGCAGCTAGGGCGCTCGCGCACGGGCTCACCGGGGCGCGTCTCGTCTCTGCCCCCCTGGGCGGGACCGCGGGCTGGTACTTCCGTCAGCTGACCCGCATGAGCGCCTGTTTGGCGCTGTCGTCCGACGTGGCCATGGCGCTGCTGGGCGCCCGCCTCAAACGCAAGGAGCGCCTGTCGGCGCGGCTTGGAGACGTGCTCAGTCACCTTTATCTGGCTTCGGCGGCACTGAAGCGATTCCGCGATCAGGGTGAGCCCCAGACGGACCGGCCGCTCCTGCACTGGGCGTGCCGGGACGCGCTTTACCAGATGCAGACCGCATTCGACGAGCTGTTTCGAAATCTTCCCGGCCGCTGGGCAGGGATCTGCCTGCGGCTGCTGGTGTTCCCGCTGGGTACACCGTACGACGCCCCCAACGACGCCAACGACCGTCGCGTCGCGCGTCTGCTGTTGACGCCCTCGCAGGCCCGGGACCGCTTGACTGAGGGCATCTACATCGGCGGGCCCGAGGAACCCGTGGGACGGGTCGAACACGCGCTCAAAAAAGCTACCGCCGCAGATGCCGCTACCCGCAAGCTCTATCGGGCGCTGCGCGCCGGCCAGATCAAGGCCGATGTCGCCGAGGCGCAGATTGAGGAAGCGCTCCAATCGGGCATCATCAGCGAGCATGAAGCCCATTTGCTGCGGGAAGCGGAGCGTGCTCGTGACGAGGCCATCAAGGTTGACGAGTTCTCTCCCGACGATCTCGCCGCAGCGGCCATGAGCGAACCTGAGCGCCGCGCCACGGCGGCACCAGGAGACTGACTGAAGACCGCCGGCGGCCGGCCTCAATCCGGATTTTTCTGACGCCGACGCGGCCTGCCCGCGTACGTCCCGGCCTCGCGCTCCCCGCTTTTCGCACTACGCGCGAGCCCGGGATTGCGGTGATTCGGGACGCCCACAACGCTCAAGGTCCACTCCGGATCGTTTCCAGGGAGCCCGCGACACGCGTTATCAGCAGGGAAACGCCGTCCGGCGCCGTCCAGACTATGTGAACAAGGTCACTCCCAATCCCATGGGCAGCGTCTAAGCTTAATTTATTGAAATAAAAGACTCTCGGCTTGATTTGCTGTTCGAATCGAAATGCTCTTCAAACGCTCCGCGCCGGAATTCGAGGGACTCACCCTAAAGCTTGGCGATCACAGCTACTCCTTCAACACGCCTGCTGAGTTCGAATTTGCGCTTGCCGGTCGTACCTGTGTTCCATCGGCAAAAATCGCGGCTTTGGTGGACGTTAGCGACGAAGATTTGCTCAAGGAAGCGGCCGCCATCAAAAAGGCCGAGCGGCGCTTGGCGGAGGCGCTTTCCGGAGTCCTCGACGACAGCAGCAGAATCAACGACGTGCTCAAGGAAATTGACCTCTCGCTGATCTCCAATGACAACGACTGGCGCACGATTATTTCCGCGCTCATGGCCGTCCCGGCCAGCAACGAGCGGTACAAGAAAATCGCGCTGGTCAAGTACATGCAATACCTGGTTTCCCGCAGAGAGATTGTGAAGGGGCTGCCCCTCCATCGTCAGATTCACAAGGACTTCGACAACGACCAGGTCGATCCGGCGGAGGCAGACCCAGGTCTCAAGGAAACCGCCATGTTCGAATACGCGACACTTAAAACTTCCTGCGGCGAAGAAGCCGAGTACAAAAGATTGCCTAAGGGTGAAACCCTGCAGCTTTTGCTGGAACCTGAGGAAATTTTCACTTTGTTCGTTGCCCGTCACGAATGCGCAATCGTGATGCGGGACCGACTGTTCTTTATCGATGCCGACGGCCGTGAGACCTCGCTGCGAAACGGGAAAAACATTGTTGGTCGAGACGTCGCTGCCGATATCGTCATGGAAGCCAAGATGCGCGATATTTCGAGAAAGCACCTCATCATCGAGAGCGAGGGGTCGGACGTCGTGCGTGTAACCGACATTTCCTCCCACGGCACCTGGGTGCATCCCCGATATCTGGAAGGCACCGGGGTCTGATCCTCCTTCGCGCGACCATCCTTACGAGCACTTTCGAAGAGGGTTGTTTTCCCGCGCCGGCGTTTCACTGGTGAGCGGGTGGGGTGCATGCAAGAATGCGCATCAATTGGCGGGGAGCAGATTGATGAAATTCTACCTGGTGGGCGGCGCGATCCGTGACCGGCTGCTCGGATTCGAGCCGGACGAGCGGGACTGGGTCGTAGTCGGCGCTACTGCTGATGAGCTTGCCTCACTCGGATTCAGGCGCCTGGATGCGGAGTTTCCCGTGTTTGCCCATCCTAAAAGCGGCGAGGAGTACGCCCTCGCAAGACGCGAGCATAAGACTGGTCCGGGCTACAAGGGGTTTGTTGTGGAATTCGGCCCCGATGTTACGCTCGAGGAAGATCTTCTCCGCCGCGACCTTCGCTTGAACGCCATCGCCGAATCGGAGTCCGGCAAGCTTATTGATCCGTATAATGGTCGAGCCGATATCGAATCACGCACCCTGCGGCATATCTCTCCGGCGTTCGTAGAAGATCCTTTGCGGGTTCTTCGGGCGGCAAGATTCGCGGCCCGATTTGACTCGCTCGGATTTTGC
>JBFHVA010000243.1:0-5416 GCA_041589735.1 Gammaproteobacteria bacterium
CTACAAGACCAACCCGCAGAAAACGCTCGTCACCTTGAGTTTCGGCCTGCAAAAGTTTCCCCAGCTACAGCTCGATCGCATCACTTGGAAAAGCAGCGTTGATCCCAATGCGACGGTTGGTTCTCAAGGTCATCGCGGCGCAGCCGGAAGGAATCGTAGTGCTAATGCCGAGAAGTCGCGTCCGCGTGACGGCGATGCGCGAACGCTTTATCAACTCGCCGTTGTCAGGGGCCAGATTTCGCCGTTTGACGGTAACTACCGTCGCGCGCTGGATCTGGTGAACGGTTACGCGGAGGTGCTGCGGGGACTGCCCGGTGTCCACCACGTTCGTATTCAATCCCTGCCGCTCGATGTGGATTCTTCGAGCACGCTGCAGGGCGATGCCATACGCAGCTCGGGCGCCAAGGAAGCAATCTTCGAGCTGCGCATCGCGATCGAGGACAGATCCGGTGAAGTTTGATCAAATCGACTGGGGCGTGCTCAGAAACGCCCTCATACTGCTGGTCATTTCTATCGCCATTAGTGGTGGTCTGCTCGGCAGCAGCTTTCACTTCTGGGAGAAGATGGACCGAATGTATAAGCGGGAGCGAAACGCTCTGTTCGGGGTGCGCGCGCAATATCAGAACATTGACGAAGAAGAGAAGATCATCGAGCAGTATCTTCCTCTTTATCGCGATTTAGAGTCGAAAGGCATTATCGGTCAGGAACGTAGACTCGACTGGATCGATACGCTGCGTCAGGCCTCTCAGCGGGTAGAGCTGCCCACACTGCGCTATGTAATCGACTCCCAAAGCGTCTATGAACCCGAGTTCCTCGATCAGGGCGGCAAATTTCAAATTTATTCCAGCAACATGCAGCTCGACCTCGGGTTGCTCCACGAGGGAGACCTGGACACTCTATTCACGGATCTGGATGCGAACGCGACGGGACTTTACACCGTATCCGAGTGCGATTTGAGTCGGAATCATCGACAGCGAGAGTTCGTCAAGCGCGCCGATGCTACCAATTTGAGAGCGAACTGCGGCTTGCGCTGGCTGACCATCAAGCAGCGCCCGGCGGAATCATGAAGCTCTGGAGCAAAAATCAAAACGTTTTGCGCCTGGTTGCGTCAGGCTTCGTTACTGCAATCTTGCTTCTGCCTCAAGTCGCCGACGCCCAGCGGCTTGGCCGTTTGTTCTCCACTCCGGACGAGCGCGCACTGCTGGACGAGTTGCGGCGGGAGCGGCAAATCGTCGACCCGGATCCTCAGGTGGTGGAAACCGTTACCGATACCACGTCGGTGGAACAGGTCACCATCAACGGAGTGGTCCTGCGCAGCAGCGGCGCCAATTCAGCCTGGATCAACGGCCGCCAGGTCGATGGCGGCGCGCGTACCCGAGAGGGGGTGCAGGTGGATACTTCGGCTGCCCAGGGTGGCCGGGTGAAAATCACGCTTCCAAGCGGCGCCGAGACCATCGATCTCAAACCCGGTCAAAAGATCGACGTGGATAGCGGAGTGGTGGTGGAGGCCTACGAGCGCTCCTCCGGCTCCCGCGCCTATACCGTCTTCGACCGTGTTTCCGGAAGCCCGGCACAGACCCGGAATTCCGGGGCTGACGCGGTGCCGCCGGAAAACGCTCCGAGCCAAGAGCAGGCGACGCCGGTCGGCCCGGACGGCATTCAGTATCCCGAAGCACTGCTCGAGAGAATCCGCCGGGCGCTGCAGGGAAATTAAGCCCTGATCCGATGCGGACGAGTGGCTCAGCGGAGGGTTTTTTCGACTACGGCCGTGACCTGTGTCACACCTCGGTACCATGTCGCGCCTTGCTTCGCCTTGCCGGCGTTAGAATCATCCGTGAGTCATTGAAAAATAAAGGATCTGGCCGCCACCCCTGTCCGCGGTTCAGCTCCTGGCCAGGTCGCGGTAAAGGTGGTCATGAACGATAAGGTCAGCTGCCGGGGAGCGCCCCGGCGCCTTCAGAGAGGCATAGCGTTGCTTGCCTTTTCTGTGCTGCTGGCGATCGTCAGCGTTGGACTGCTGGTGGAAAGGCTGTCCAGCCGGTCCCAGGGGAATACCGCGCGCGAGCGCAGCTCCAACGAGGTGCTGGCAAAAGCGAAGTCCGATCTCATTGCGTGGTCCGTTAGTCATCCCACGGAACCTGGCCGTCTGCCCTGGCCCGATCGCAACGGTGACGGCAATTACGACGGCGGATCGGACTGCGTGACCACGGGTTTCACAAACACGCACCTGCTGGGCCGATTTCCGTACGCCGGCGACGCCGCGCCCTGCGACGTGGTTCCTTTCGGCAGCTTTACCGTGGACGGGTACGGCGAACCGCTCTGGTACGCGGTTTCGCGAAACCTGCTCTGGAACCGCGGCCAGTCCGGCACCGATCCGCCCCTCAATCCGGGATTGCTGGACGGCGGCGCGAGTTACCCCTGGCTCACGGTTAGGGATGAGAGCGGCAATGTTCTGTCGAACCGCGTCGCGGCGGTGATCATTGCGCCGGGTGGGGTCGTCGGGAACCAGGCGAGAGGCGGCGCCGCGCCCAACCCGGATCAGTACCTGGACAACGCGATGGTTGGCGCCACCAGCTACGACAACTCTGATGCGGATCTGGATTTCATCATGTATCCAGATTCGCGCAAGACGGTCACGGACAGCGACAGCTTCAACGATCAGCTGATCTATATCACCATTGATGAACTCATGCGCCCGGTCGAAAAGCGCGCGCTGGGCGACGCGGCGGTAGCGCTTCAAACCTATCGAACCAACCGCGGGCGCTACCCATGGCTGAGCCCGTACCGAGATCCCAAGATATCCACCGCTGGCGATACCATGACCGGGCGCGTGGATTCGGTGTCCGGCGGCGACCACATCATCGACGCTGACGGAAACTTCCCGCCCAGCGGCTTGGACGATCACATCATCGTCAACGTCACCCGGCGCACCGTCTGGGAGATCAAAGACCAGCACGATCCGGACGATCTGCACATCAAGGGTTCACCGGATTTTCAGCCGGGAGACGCATACAACATACGCCCGGCTTTCAATGGCGTCTGGGGCGGTCTCGATGGTCTCGGAGGGGACGGCCGCGAGGGCCACGTTCCCTATATCGACCTTTCTGCCGCGGAGAGCTACGCGGTGTCCACGGGCTTCAACCTCAGCTGGAACAACGGTACCACCGGGACGCCTCCCACCTGTGGCCCCCTCGAAGCGTGGCTGCTCTTCTCTGCAACCGGCTGTAGCCAGGTACAGAACTCGTACCAGAGCGGCACCTTCACCCAGCCGACGCCCCCGGTGCCGGTCACCGGCGCAGCCGCGGGCGAGTGCATCTGGACCGACATCGACACCGTCGACTGTTTCTGTCACACCGCGGACTGCAATCGCAACATCGAGACTCGAAACAACGCCTATACGGTCAACCTTCTTTGCTTCGTCGTGTGCGGAGGAGTTCTGACCATTCTCGACGTGCCGGTAACCCGCATCTACACATACACCTTTGACTACACCGGCGACGGTTCAAAGACAAGCGTCGGCAACGTAAAGACCAGACGGGTCGCCAACACGAATCCGGAAACCATAGGAATGGTGGATCAAATCACCGTACTCGGCGTCAATTACACCATCTGGACGGGAGCAGTATCGGTGCCGGCCGGTAGCTACGTCATGGACGGGATCTACTTCGATATCGAAGACAACATCGAATTTCCCGTCTACTTTTTTACTAACCTATGGCATCACTATATTTACGCGAAAATTGCCGCTGACCACGTGGCCATCAACACCGTCACCGGAAATCCCAGCACCGACAGCTGCACCCCTGGAACCGATTGTATCGAGCTCGAAATCGGCGGAGCCACCGTGCGCGACGACATCCAGGCGGCGCTGGTGAGCGCGGGCGGAGAGCTCTGGGGCCAGGACCGTACCGACGGTGACATGAGAGACTATTTTGAAGATGAGAACGAGGATGAGGAAAACGATACCGTCGAGCATGCAGTAGCGGCCTCTGGCTTCAACGACCAGGTACGCATAATTCGCCCAAATTCACCATGATCTTTTCGCCATTCTCGCCAAAACAAGCCCGGCAGCAGGAAAAATCCGGGCGCGGCTTTACCCTCATCGAGCTGGTGGTGGCTCTCGCCGTTATCGGCCTGCTCCTCGGCGCCATCATGACGCCATTGGCGACCCAGTTCAGGGTGCGCACCATCAAGGAGGCCGAACGCAACCTCAACGACGTCAAACAGGCGCTCATCGGTTATGCCATGACAAACCGCAGGCTGCCCTGCCCCGACACGGACTCGAATCCGGACGGACAGGAAAACCCCATCGGTGGCGGAAACTGCTCGGCGCTCGAGGGCTTCCTGCCCTGGAACACCCTGGGGGTAGACGCTTCCGACGTCTGGGGGCGGCTGTATATCTACCGCGTATCACCCGAGTTCACCCACCCGACGGTGCCCGGTTCGCCGCCTGCCGGCAGCCAGCTCGATCTCAATGATCCCGGCAACATCAACGTCGTAGACCGTGCCAGCGACAAGACGGAAATCAACTTAACGACCAGCGCTGCCGCGGTCATCGTGTCACTCGGAGGCAACGGTTTCGGAGGTACGGATACTGACTTCAACACGCTCGCTGCGCCCACCGGCGCCGACGAGCAGGAGAATACAAACGCCGACGTCAAGTTCGTGAGGCGAAACTACTCCATAGGAGCTGCCACCTGCAGCGACACCGCCGGCACGACGCCGTTTTGTGAATACGATGACCTGGTGACCTGGATCCCCGAGCCGTTACTGAAGAGCCAGCTGGTACAGGCGGGTCGACTGCCGTGATGGGTAACGCGTTACGCGTTATGCGTGATGCGATAAGCGAATTTGGTAGATGGAATATCGGTAAGCACTGCGTTAATGATGCCGGCCCCCGATTTCCATCAACAATCCACCATCTAAACTACATACTTCTTACGCTCCACCGCTCTCACCCGTTACTCAGCTCGAACCGCACTCCCTGCTCGCCGTTTTCCTGAAGCCTGAGCCGGTAACCTAGCTGCTCCGCCTGAACCGCGGCCTGGTAGAGACCAATGCCGAGTCCGTGGCGAGAATTCACCGGCGCCTTGAACAGCGTCGACGCCACCTCGGGTTCAATGCCGCTGCCGGTGTCGGCGACGCTCAAAGCGGTGTGTTCCGGGTCAGAGTCCAGGCGTACGATGATTTCGATATCCGGCTCCGAGTGACGCTTGATCCGAGCGTTTTCCAGCAGGTTCTCCACCACGCTGTCGAATAGGTCCACCGGAATCGGAGGGCTGTTCTTGATGTCCGATTCGAATTCGATCTCACCCCCGGCATTACGCGCCTTCAAATCTGCCCACCAGGCGTCGAGCTTGCGCCACGAGATGGTGTTGTCCTCTGGAGCCTGAAGCTTGTCCAGCGCGAGCTGCAG